>WRGA01000067.1 GCA_009787405.1 Candidatus Azobacteroides sp. | reverse complement strand
TCCGTATGGACTTTAACATTGATAACCCCATGCAAACGTAGTGCAGCTTGGGGTTGTTAATGTACCTCTCACTCCTTGGAACTGCGTAGCAGTTCAACATATAGTGCTGTACATAAACGTATTACATTGAACTTCGTTCGGAGTTCCATACTCGCGGGGACTTCCTTGCCTCGCACTGCGCTATGCTTGTACGAGGTTATCCATGTTTCACGCCTGCGGCGTAATTTCATGTCGAGTCACCCAAATTGATGTCGCAAAATTTATAAAACATTGATTATTATACAGTTAGAAAATCGCACTTTTTAAAGTGTCAAAGTCAGGAGCGGCTATACCCCCTTATTTTTTAAAAACTACCTTAATAGCTGATGCAAAACCAATTAAACCTGCCCTTATTTATTTTTAGGACGAGACAGCCGCATGGCGGTGCCGGGGGGTTGGATATTTCCCCGGTTGCATTTTACATCAAACTAGATCAATAAATCCGGATTGATGCAAACGGAAAACAGGATTGAAAAAAGCAGCGTCAAAATCGAAGTTTGTTTTAAATACGGATCCAATGATTCAGGGTCGGTTGTCCGGATGATGTTTTTCAATCCCCGGAATAAAAAGATAAAAACAACAAGGTATGCAAATTGGTACCAATAAGCACAGGCATAGATGAGATTGTATAGAACGGCGCACAAACAGGCACCGATAATCAGTGCGGCATGGTATCGTTTCGCATTTTTTATTCCGATGCAGACCGGAACGGTGAATTTACCCGATTTCCGGTCATTGTCGATGTCCCGCATGTTATTGACGTTCAATACCGCGATGGTTAACAGCCCCATGGATACAGACGGCAATACGGGATGAAAATCAAAAACATGAACATGTAAAAAATAAGTTCCGATAACGGCGACGGGCCCGAAAAACAGGAAGGAAAAAAAATCACCCCATCCTCTATATCCGTAAGGGTTGTTTCCTGCCGTATACTTTAACGCGGCGATGATCGCCGATATGCCCAAAAACAAAAATACGGCGATTTGAACAATCGATAAATATTTTACTGCTTGATAAATCAACAAACATCCGGAAACGGCTGCAAAAATGACGGCAATCATGATCCCCGTTTTCATTTCACGCACGCTGATCAATCCGCTTTGAACAGCTCTTTTCGGGCCGACTCTTTCTCCGGTGATGTCGGTTCCGTGTTGATAATCGCCCAGATCGTTGGCCAGATTCGCCGATAATTGCAACCCGATTGCAGTCAGAACGGTCAGAATCAATATCGGGAAATCGAAACAGCCGACGGCAAATGCCACTCCGCTGCCCAGCAAGGTACAAGCCGTCGCCAAACAAAGCGTCCGTAACCGGAGGGCCGATATCCAGGCATTAAAAACAGGCGATGTAAAACTAATCATCCTCTTCTTCTATTTCCTCTTCCTCTTCGGACGTTTTCAACCATCCTATACCTTTGATTTCTATTCGTTGATCGGCGGTGCCGTCCCAAGACGTTTTGAATCCGGCTTTATTTAACTTGCCGACGATCATTTTTCCGATACCGACAGTCTTTTTATCGTCTTGATCGAAACTGTCGAAACACAAAAACAAATTCCGGATTTCCGGATTGACGGCTCTTTCCAAATCCTGTGTATGGTAAAAACAATATCCGGCCGGTTCGACGCCGTCTTCCCGTAAAATGTCGGCCACTTGGACAACATCATCGTACCCGTCTTGCTCGGTATACCCGGCTTTATGCAACGAAATAATGTTTTCTTCGTTTAATTCTTCGAAAACAGCCGCAAGTTTCTCGTAATCGGTCGGTCTTTCCCACGTTTTGCTTTCTTCGAGGTGTGCCTCATATTTTTCATCGATGAATGTTTTGAGCCAAGCTTCATCCACCTCTTCATCATAAAACACATCCATGATGTCGTCAAAGATTTCCTCTTTGGTGCTGAAGCCGAAAATCACTTCATCGTTCACCTGTTCCGTTATTTCCTCTTTGATCTCGTTATTCATACATTAATATATTAATTGTACCGACTTTATCTCAGCGATGTTCTTTCCACTAATTTTACCCCTTTGACGGTTTTTATTTTGTTGATCAATCCGTTTAACTTGGACGTGTCGGAAATAAACACCGTGATGTCTCCTTGAAACAATCCGACCGAAGAATTGACGTCAATGGAACGCAAAGATATATCTTTTTCTTTGGAAATGATCGAAGAAATATTGGTCACGATGCCGATGTCGTCGTATCCGACCACATGCAGCGTCACCGGATAACGGGTTTCGGCTTTTCCGGTCCATTTTGCCTTGACCACGCGATATTCGAAACGGGAGATCAGTTGCGGTGCGTTTTTGCAATCTTTCCGGTGTATTTTGATTCCGCCGTGAGAAGAAACGAACCCGAAAATTTCATCGCCGTAAATGGGCGAACAACATTTAGCCAACCGAAAGTCCAATCCTTTCAGGTTTTCGTCGATGATCAGCGTATCGTCATCGTGCGATTTAACCCTTTCGGGTTGAGATGCCGTAAACGATTCGGCAGGACGTTGTTCTGCCATATCGTGTTGTTCTTTATCCTTTTTTTCCAGATCGAGATATTGTTCGATCACGTTGTTCGGATCTTTTTTTCCGGAAGCAAGATCATAATAAAAATCGGTGACGGTTTTATATCCCATCTTTTTGATCAACCTCATGACAGCAGCTTCGTCGAAGTCGATTTTCTTGTTTTTGAAGCGACGGAACAAAAGTTCTTTGCCGTATTCCGATTCTTTGAGTTCCTGCTCTTTGAGCGCCTGTTTTATTTTGACACGGGCTTTTGACGTAACGGCAATGTTGAGCCAATCTCGTTTGGGCGACTGACCGGGCGAAGTGGAAATGGTTACCTGATCGCCTGTTTTCAGGAGATATTTAATCGGAACATTTTTGCCGTTGATTTTTCCTCCGACACACCGATTTCCCACATCGGTATGGATAGCATAAGCAAAATCCAGTACCGTTGCGCCTTGAGGAAGTTTATGCAGGTCGCCTTTCGGAGTAAAAACGAATATTTCTTCTTCATAAAGATCCAGCTTGAAATCATTCATGATTTCCGTCGGAGTGCTGTCGGGATGTTCCAGAATCGCTCTGATATTCATCAGCCACTCATCCAGCCCGCTTTCGCTTTTCACCCCTTTGTATTTCCAATGAGCCGCAAATCCGCGTTCGGCGATTTCATCCATGCGTTTGCTCCGGATTTGCACCTCCACCCATCGTCCGTCCGGGCCCATCACCGTGATGTGCAACGATTCGTAACCGTTGCTTTTGGGAATGGACAACCAGTCTTTCAATCGTTTGGGATTGGGTTGATACATATCCGTGATGATGGAATATACTTGCCAGCATTCTGCTTTTTCCTTTTCGGGGTTTGTATCCAGAATCACCCGGATGGCGAATAAATCATAGATATTTTCAAATTCGGTTTGTTGTTTTTTGATTTTATTCCAAATTGAAAAAATAGATTTAGTCCGGCCCTTAATGTCGAAATGAAGTCCGGCTTTTTTCAGTTTATCCTCTACCGGGCCGATGAACGAGGCAATATATTCGTCGCGTGATTTTTTGGTTTCATTCAGTTTTCGGGCAATCGTATTATAAACGATTCTGTCGGTGTACTTCAAAGCCGTGTCTTCCAATTCCGATTTGATGGCGTACAGCCCCAACTTATGAGCCAGCGGGGCATATAAAAAAAGCGCTTCGTTTCCGGCTTTCATCCGTAATTCGTCATTTTTTACCCGGCGCAACAAACGCAACACATTCAGGCGTTCGGCGATTATGATTAAAATGACGCGGACATCTTCGGCGAAAACAAGCAGCAATTGTTTGAAATTTTCACTGTCGACGACCGGATTTTTTGCATACAGTTCGTTAATTTTCAACAATCCTTTGATAATGACCACGACATCCTGCCCGAAATACCTTTCGATTTCATGCCGGTGCACCCGGTTGTTTCCGACCAGATCGTATAATAAAACTGAAATGACGGAAGCCCGCTTCAATCCGACTTCGGTTGAAATAACAAGCGCGGCGTAAATATTTTTTACGATTGGATGAACCCCCAACTCATTGTCGGAATAATCGCCGTTTAATACGGCTTTTTTGAGCATTGACTTCAAATGAAGAAATTCTTTTTTGGTGTAAGTATCATCCACCGACAAAAGAAGTTTTTTATAAGCAGACAAGAATTGTATTCTTGCTTCTTTATTCGGGAAAAGAGGATCATTCATTGTATCAATCGAAATCTGTTTGTTTATGCACCCATCGTGCATCTTCTGGGGAAGGTTTCGAAAAGAATGGCACGGTTAAAGTGCAATCATAATAAAACACCTCATCCTTAGTAAATAACGATGAGGTGAAAATAGTTCAAAAAAAATATTTTTTTAGAAGAAGTAAGCAGCGGAAATATTCCAACCTCTGTTTTTTGCATCATTTTCGTATGCTTTGGTCAGCCCCCAACCATAATAAGCTTCGACTTCTAATTTCGAGAACAAAGAAACACCACCTCCGAGTCCCAAGCCCATATCAAAATTATGAAAATCTCCGAAAGCATCGACAATTTCTTTCGCTTTTTTGTTATCCACGGCCAAACTGAAATACGGACCGGCTTTCACAAAAACGCCTATGGGAGACATCGGAATTTTAAAATTCCACTTCAAAAATGCGGGAATATCCAAGTACCCGATTCTGACATTTTTGGATTCCTCTCCTGTAAATTCCTCTCCGACCGGGATTTTCACGTCCGCTCCCCGTTGAGTGTATAACAATCCCGAAGAAATACCGAATCCCACCAACGGGAAGTTGATGTCCAAAGCCAAACCGCCGGAAAATCCGGTGATGTTGGATTTATTGAATACGTCAGTACTTAAAGAAAAATCCGAAACATTCACTCCGCCTCTCACACCAAATCGTATTTGTCCGTGTGATAAAATCGGAAATGAAGCAGCTAAAATCAAGCATAAAAATAGTCGTTTCATATTTTTTAGTTTTTATGTGAGAGATTTAGAAAAATAACCTTGTATGCATTGGTTAAAATTCATTAATCCAATGAGTTAATAAAAAACCTGTCATCGAAAAGCAAACACTTTTGTCATCCGGCAAATTTAGACAGGCAAAATAAAGGATTTTTATCAAAATAACCAATTAAAAAAGTAAAAAAGTGTATTTGAATTTTAAAATACTCATAAAATGATTTGCGTATTTCTGATGTCGTATATTTTTAAAAAATATATCAAATAATAATAGTTATTATTTAAAATAAATTCTTATCTTTGTTTTTGTTAAGAATAACAGCTTCATTATGTCGTAATGATTTGTTATATAGCTATTTAAATAGTGCAAGTTGAATTTTGCCGGGTATTTATTAAGTTTGTTTTTTTAATTGAATGATTTATGAAAGACGAGAAAAAGAAAATTTTGACGACCAATCAGGGCATTCCGGTAGAGAGTGACCAAGAGTCGGTTTCAACCGGTATTCCCGGTGTTACGCTAATGCAGGACGTTCATTTGATCGAAAAACTGGCTCATTTCGGTAGGGAACGGATTCCCGAAAGAGTGGTGCACGCCAAAGGTGCGGGAGCTTTCGGTTATTTCGAAGTAACACATGATGTAAGCAAATACACTCGTGCGGCCTTTTTAAATCAAATCGGCAAGAAAACGGAAATATTCGTTCGTTTTTCTACGGTTGGCGGTGAACGTGGAAGCGCCGATGCCGAAAGAGATCCGCGAGGTTTTGCCGTGAAATTTTATACCGAAGAGGGAAATTATGATTTAGTGGGAAACAATACGCCTATTTTCTTTATCCGTGATGCCATCAAGTTTCCCGATTTTATTCATACGCAAAAAAGAAATCCGGCAAACAATCTGAAAGACCCGAACATGGTGTGGGATTTCTTCTCGTTGACGCCCGAATCATTGCATCAGGCAACCATTTTATATTCTAACAGAGGAACGCCTTTTACGTACAGAAACATGCATGGTTTCGGAAGTCATACGTTCCTTTGGTATAATAAAGAAGGAGAATACGTTTGGGTAAAATATCATTGGCGTTGCGAACAGGGTATAAAGAATTTTACAGGCGCCGAAGCAGAAGTAATGAAAGGAAAAGACCCGGATCATGCCACACGTGATTTGTTTGAAGCGATTGCCCGCGGCGAATATCCGTCTTGGCGGTTGGAAGTGCAGATTATGACTCCCGGACAAGCCGAAAAATATCGTTTCGATCCGTTTGATGTGACAAAAGTCTGGTACAACAAAGATTTTCCGCGTATTCCCGTCGGACGCATGGTGTTGAACCGGAATCCGGAAAATTATTTTGCCGATGTGGAACAAGCCGCTTTTGCACCGAGTAATTTTGTTCCCGGAATCGGGCCTTCTCCCGACAAATTGTTACAGGGGCGGTTGTTCTCTTATCAAGATACCCATCGTCACCGGTTGGGAACCAATTTTCATCAAATTCCTGTCAATTCGGCGAAAGCCGCCAAAACCGATACTTATCAACGCGACGGTTATATGGCGGTTGACGGAAACGGAGGCGGCGCTCCCAATTATTATCCGAATACGATGGGAGGAGCCGTTCCGGACGAAACAATCAAGATGCCGGAGATTCCTGTTTCGGGAACGATTGCCCGTCATAAACTCGAAATCAAAGATATCGATTTCGAACAACCGGGCGAATTGTACCGCCGGGTATTGAATGATTACGAAAAAGAACATCTGATCATCAATATTGTCGATAGTTTGAGCCGGGCAATGGAACGTTTGCAATACCGTCAAACGGCTTTATTCTACAAAGCCGATCCGGATTGGGGGATGCGGGTTTCCGACGCATTGAATTTGAGTTTCGACAGAGTCAAAGAATTGGCGGCAATGTCGCAGGAAGAAAGAGTGAAAGCCACAAGCAAGAGTTAAGAGTTAAGAGTCGGGCGGTGGAATAGGATTATTGTATCAAGCACCGCACGAAATCCGGAACATGTGGAGACGCGGCATGCCGCGTCTCCACGGGATGCCACGGAAGGGAATACCTCCCTAACCCTCGAAAGGGGAGAAGGGAGGGGTTGTTACGGCAAAGGCTGAAAGTCCTGTATTGTATGCAGGGCTTTCAGCCTTTACTCTTTGCGCCGATTACTTTTTCTGACTTTGACACTTTAAAAAGTGCTGTTTTCTAATTGGGTAATAATCCATGGCTTATAAATTTTGCGACATCAATTCGGGTGACCCGACATAAAATAACGCCGCAGGCGTGAAACATGGATAACCTCGTACAAGCGTAGCACCGTGCGAGGCAAGGAAGTCCCCGCGAGTACGGAACTCCGAACGGAGTTCAATATAATGCGTTGATATACATCACTATATATTGAATTGCTACGTGGTTCCAAGGAGTGAGAGGTATATTAACAACCCCAAGCTTGCACTACGTTTGCATGGGGTTATCAATGTTAAAGTCCATACGGACTTTTTTAGGATGACGCATTGTCAAAGTCAGGAAAAAGTATGCTTATTTAACATCCTGTAAAATAATAGCTTACAAGAGAATTAATGCGTACTTAACAATTATAAACCATTACTCATTATCAATTAATTATAGCAGCATACTTTGTAGAGCAGCACCCTTTTTCTTTTTATCGATTTGTTCTTGCACGATGGCATCGATCACCGCAACAGTTGTGATGTTTACAATATCGCGGACGGAACTTTCGAAATCGGTAAAGTGTACCGGTTTGTTCAATCCCATTTGAATCGGGCCGATAGTCGTCGATTTTCCCGCTTCCATGTTCATCAATAATTTATGGGCGATGTTTGCCGAGCTGAGGTTCGGAAATACCAACGTGTTAACATCTTTTCCGATCAAACGGGTAAACGGATATTTCCGATCGCGCAATTCTTTGTCCAAAGCGAAATTAACCTGCATTTCTCCGTCGATCAACCAATCGGGATATTCTTTTTGTAAGGTGTTCACCACTTCGTGGATGCTTGCCGGACTGCCTTCGGTATCGGAGCCGAAATTGGAGTACGACAACATTGCCATTACCGGTTTGTGGGCAAAAAACGAAACGGCATCATGCGTTAATTTTGCAATGTCGATGAGAGCTTCCGTCGACGGATGCCGGTTAATCAACGTATCGGCAAGAAAGAACGTTCCTCTTTTGGACGTGATGATATGCATGGCGCCGAAATGATTATATCCTTCGCGAATGCCGATCACTTCTTTGGCTACTTTAATCGTGTTGGAATATTTCGTATAAACACCGGTGATAAAAGCATCGGCTTCGCCGGTTTCCACCATCATCATTCCGAAATAGTTGCGTTCGAACATCTTGTCCCGGGCTTCATCGTACACCACACCTTCGCGGCCTCTTTTTTCGGCCAATAAACGGGCGTATCTGTCGCGGCGTTCTTCTTCATCGTCATGACGAAGGTTAATGATTTCGATGCCGGTTAAATCCAACTCCAATTCATTGGCCAATTTTTGAATACGTTCCGTATTTCCCAGCAATATCGGATAACAAATGCCTTCTCTTTTGGCAACGACGGCGGCTTTAAGCATATTTTCATGTCCGCCTTCGGCAAATACCACCCGTTTGGGCGATTGAACAGCCATTTCGGTGAAACGGCGGAGCAGTTTGTTGTCGTGCCCCATCAATTCGTTGAGTTTTTGCTTGTAAGCTTTCCAGTCGGTGATTTGATGGCGGGCGACACCCGATTCCATGGCTGCTTTGGCAACGGCAATCGAAACTTCGATCAACAATCTGGGATCAAGCGGTTTGGGGATCAAGTATTCGCGTCCGAATGTCAGACGTTTGATATTGTAAGCGGCATTCACCACATCAGGCACCGTTTTCTTGGCCAACTCGGCAATTGCTTTCACCGCAGCCAATTTCATTTCTTCGTTGATGGCGGTGGCTCTTACATCCAACGCACCTCTGAATATGTAGGGAAAACCCAGTACATTGTTCACCTGATTCGGATAATCGGAACGTCCCGTGGCGAAAATCAAATCGGGACGCGATGCTGTCGCATTTTCATAAGAAATTTCCGGATTCGGATTTGCCAGTGCAAAAACGATCGGATTTTCGTTCATCGAGCGAACCATATCTTGTGTCAGCACGTCGGCAACCGACAATCCCAAAAACACGTCGGCTCCTGCTATTGCTTCCTGTAAAGTACTGATGTTCCGGTCTGTCGCAAAAAATCTTTTGGATTCGTTGATATCGGTGCGCCGCGTGGTGATTACCCCTTTACTGTCGACCATCACGATATTTTCTTTTTTGGCGCCCAACATCATATACAGTTTGGTACACGAATTGGCGGAAGCGCCGGCGCCGTTCACCACGATTTTGACGTCTTCGATTTTTTTGCCTGCGACTTCAAGCGCATTGATTAATCCGGCAGAGGAAATAATGGCGGTTCCGTGTTGATCGTCGTGCATCACGGGAATATCCAGTTCGGCTTTTAAACGAGTTTCGATCTCGAAACATTCGGGCGCTTTAATATCCTCCAGATTGATTCCTCCGAAAGTGGGAGCAATCGCTTTAACGGTTTGAATAAATTTTTCGGGATCTTTCTCATTGATTTCGATATCGAAAACATCGATTCCCGCAAATATTTTAAATAGTAACCCTTTTCCTTCCATAACGGGTTTTCCGGCCAACGCCCCGATATCTCCGAGACCCAAAACAGCAGTTCCGTTTGAAATTACGGCCACTAAATTGCCTTTTGTCGTATAATCGTATGCCGTATTCGCATTTTTTTCGATTTCCAGACAAGGTTCCGCCACACCCGGAGAATAAGCCAGCGATAAGTCGTGTTGTGTACTGTAGGGTTTGGTCGGAATGACTTCTATCTTTCCCGGTTTTCCTTGAGCATGATATTTCAAAGCTGCTTCTTTAGAGATCTTTGCCATACAAACAAAAATTATAAGTTAAAGTTATACGTTAAAATTATTCGGAATAAGCATTTTGTAATCGGTTATTCTTACTCCGGATAATGAAAATAGTCACTTTTTGTGAATTTGTTCTGTTAATTTTTACAATTTATCGACGTGGCAGAACAGTTAGGTTGATAAATGTTACAATTAAAGTGATTTTTGATATAATTTCATTTTAAATGCGCCTGATTGGGTATCAAATTCACATTTTTTAAAGGTCGTGCAAAGCTACTAAAAAAATCGGTATCCGGCCTATTCTTTTGCTTTTTTTATTACGCGAGGCGACATTAATCCGCAACTTTAAAAAATTTGTCCGGCAAATAAGAGAATATTTATGATTTTTTGTACCTTCGTGCGCTCATTTAAACAGAAATAACAACTAACCAATCAAAAACATATTTTCGAATAAATGGCTACATTAGAAAAAATCAGAAAGAGAGCCGGTCTTTTGGTGGCTGTGCTGGGGATAGCATTATTGGCATTTATCGTCGGAGACCTATTTAATATAGGGTCGGCTTTCGGAAGAGACAAGCAGGCAAAAATGATCATCGTCAACGGAGAAGCTGTTTCCCGTGAGGCCTATCAACAAATGGTTGATGAAATGACCCATATTCAGGAAAAATACAGCGGTCGTACATTAAGCGGAGAAGAAGAATCTTACCGGGTACGTCAAAATGTTTATCAAATGCTGGTTGATGCCGAATTGGTCAAGGAACAATCCGAAAAAGTCGGGCTGACCGTAACCGATGATGAAGTTTCCGATATGTTGTTCGGAGTGGAACCGGGAGCTTTTATTCAAAATTATCCGGCATTTGTCAATCCTCAAACCGGACGTTTTGACAGAAATCTTTTGATGCGTTTTGTTCAAGCCGGCGACTCAATTGCGGAAATAAACAGCGAATGGCGTTTTATCAAAATCATGGCGCAACAGCAACGCCGTCAGGAAAAATACAGTACGCTTTTGACCAAAGCGATCGGCCCGAATTCCTTGGAAGCTAAGTTTAATTTTGAAGCCGGAAAAACAAGCGCCGATTTTGCGTATGTGCTCAAACCATACCGCTCGATAGCCGATTCTACCATTGAAGTGACCAAAAATGACCTCAATGCGTTGTACAAGGAACGGAAACAACGTTATAAACAAGAAGAAAGTCGCGGCGTGAAATACATTACATTCGATATTACGCCGAGCGAAGAAGATTATCAACAGGAGGAAACCCGGATCGCGAATTTGAAAGATCAGTTTGAGAAAGCGTCGACCACCAATGAAATCGAAGATGTGGTGGGGATTATTTCCGGAAACAAATTTGTGAATGCCTTTATCTCGACAAAAAGATTGACTCCTTCGGTAAAAGCATTTACAGACAGTGCAAAAATAGGGGAGGTGAAAGGCCCTTATTTGGAAGGAGATACGTATAAAATGTTAAAACTTATCGGTAGAACGGTTGCACCCGATTCCATTCAAATTCAACAGATTATGTTTCCGTTGAGTGAAGATCCCCGTGCTACGGCCTTTGTAGACAGCATCCTGAATGTGTTGAACGGCGGAAAAGATTTTACGGAAGTGTCGAGAAGTCTTGGTGTGGAATCTGCTCCGATTTGGGCGACGGAAGATCAATTGATGAATCTGGGAGAAACTTTCAAGAATGAATGTTTTTCATTGCCGACAAAAAAGGTGACCAAATTGAAATCCAATAACGGCATTCATTTATTGGTTGTGAATGAAAGAACGCAACCGGTATCCAAAATAAAAATCGCGGAAATCGACAATACCGTGATCGCAAGCAGTAAGACGCACAATAATCTGTATAATCAAGCCACGGAATTTATTACGTACAATACGACATTGGATCAGTTTGAAAAAGGCGCGAAAGAAAAAGGATATTCGGTGTCTCCGATTGTTTATGTGTATCCCAATGACCTTACCGTCGGAAATGTGAGACGTTCCCGCGAAGCGGTGCGTTGGGTGTTTACCAACAGTCCGGGCAAGATTAAATTTTTCGAATGTGAAGATAAAATCATCATCATAGCCATCGAAAGCAACATTAAAGAAGGATTCAGTCCCGAATCGATGGTTGAAAATGAATTGAAAGCCGAAATTTTGAACAATAAAAAAGCCGAAAAAATCATCGCTGAATTTAAATCTAAGCCGGCAACAAGTTTGGAAGCTTATTCACAATCCTTCGGAATAAATATCGATACCGCTAAGTTTGTCAGTTTTAATACCGGCCCGATCAGAGGTATCGGCATGGAACCTGTTTTGGAAGCGTTGGCACCCATTGCCTCCATTGATAAACTGAGTGAACCGACAAAAGGCAATAACGGCGTATACATATTTAAAGTGTATAACAAAACGGAAAATCCGACACCGTTTGATGCAAAAGCTCAAATAGAAACCATGAAAAGAACATACACTTATCGGGTACCGAGTATGGCCATGAAAGCGTTGAGAGATAAGGCAACGATCGAAGATCACCGGATTATATTCTATTGATCGGAAAATCAGAGATAGAATAATATTATATAAATGAAATATAAAAAGACGGGCGACAAAATCGCTCGTCTTTTTGTTTTCGGAAACCGAATGGGCAGTGTTTATGGTTGAAAGTGGTCATAATCGGGTCAATTTGACAATTTACGAAAATTTGTAATACACATACAAGCAAAAACAAGGCCAAAAGCCCGCGACCTTTTTATAAAAAGCCCGCGGGCTTTTCGTATAATCGTCTCGACGAATTCCCGAACTCGTCGAGACGATTTTCAAAAAGCCCGCGGGGATTTCCTTGTCTCATCCTTCCGATGGTTTTCCGATCCGGAAAATGAATTATTCATCGCTTACGGGAACAAGGAATTTCCGAAACGGCAACTTGAAACAACGTTCGAATACCCTACTGTCGGGTCAATGATGATCGGGTCTGAAACATTCGCATCATATTTTTTGAACGCAAAGGCACAAAGTAATTGTTATAAATATGTCGCAAAAAACAATTTATATTCCAAACTCCGAAATCGCAAAGGTGAAAAAAAGATGCAGCATTTAAATTCTTTGCTGCTTCGTGTCTTTGTGTTTTCGCGATTGGAATAATTTAAATTAAGTAACGTATAAAAAAATAAAGTGGTAATTTTTTGTCCCGTCAGGGACGTTATGTCGGTAGAAAAATCTTTCCCCTTTTTTCCTTGTCCCGTCAGGGACAAAATATTTTCTTCTTCACATTACGTCCCTGACGGGACAAAAAACAACATTTTTCGGATCGGATTTTTCAAAAATAACGAATATTACATTTTTTACACTCCACCGGCGGGATAGGTAGTGTCGCGTCAAGGATGAATAGAAGCTGAAATGTGTCCGCATCATATTTTTTGAACGCAAAGGCACAAAATAATTGTTATAAATATGCACAAAAAACAATTTATATTCCAAACGCCGGAGTCGCAAAGACGAAAAAAAGATGCAGCATTTAAATTCTTTGCGACTTCGTGTCTTTGCGTTTTCGCGGTTGGAATAATTTAAATTAAGTAACGTATAAAAAAATAAAGTGGTAATTTTTTGTCCCGCCAGGGACGTTATGTCGGTAGAAAAATCTTTCCCCTTTTTCCCTTGTCCCGTCAGGGACAAAATGTTTTCCTTTCCATATTACGTCCCTGACGGGACTTTGGCCACGAGAGGAATTCTCTTTTCTACCAATATGTTGTCCCTGACGGGACAAAAAACAACATTTTCCGTCCCGGATTTTTCAAAAATAACGAATATTACATTTTTTACACTCCACCGGGGGAGATAGATAGTGTCGCGTCAAGGATGAATAGAAGCTGAAATGTGTCCGCATCATATTTTTTGAACGCAAAGGCACAAAGTGATTGTTATAAATATGTCTCAAAAAAACAATTTATATTCCAAGCGCCGGAGTCGCAAAGGCGAAAAAAGATGCAACATTTAAATTCTTTGCTGCTTCGTGTCTTTGCGTTTTCATGGTTGGAATAATTAAAGTTAAGTAACGTATAAAAAAATAAAGTGGTAATTTTTGTCCCTATAGGGATGTTATGTCGGTAGAAAAATCTTTCCCCTTTTCTCTTGTCCCGTCAGGGACAAAATGTTTTCCTCTTCACATTACGTCCCTGACGGGACGTTGGTCTCCGGAGGAATTTTCCTTTCTACCAATATGTTGTCCCTGACGGGACAAGGAGTGAAGGGATGGTGTTTTTCTACCGATATAATGTCCCTGACGGGACGGAAAATGTTGTTTTCCGTCCCGGATTTTTCAAAAATAACGAATAATACATTTTTTACCCTCTACCGGCGGGGATAGGTAGTGTCGCGTCAAGGATGAGTAGAGGCTGAAATGTGCCCGCATCATATTCTTTGAACGCAAAGGCACAAAGTAATTGTTATAAATATGTCGCAAAAAAACAATTTATATTCCAAGCGCCGGAGTCGCAAAGACGAAAAAAGATGCAACATTTAAATTCTTTGCTGCTTCGTGTCTTTGCGTTTTCGCAGTTGGAATAATTTAAATTAAGTAACGTATAAAAAAATAAAGTGGTAATTTTTTGTCCCGATAGGGACGTTATGTCGGTAGAAAAATCTTTCCTCCCTTTCCCTTGTCCCGTCAGGGACAAAATGTTTTCTTCTTCACATTACGTCCCTGACGGGACTTTGGTCACCGGAGGAATTTTCCTTTCTACCGATATGTTGTCCCTACGGGACAAAAAACAACATTTTCCGTCCCGGATTTTTCAAAAATAACGAATATTACATTTTTTACCCTCTGCCGGCGGGGATAGGTAGTGTCGCGTCAAGGATGAATAGAAGCTGAAATGTGTCCGCATCATATTTTTTGAACGCAAAGGCACAAGGTAATTGTTATAAATATGTCGCAAAAAACAATTTATATTCCAAACTCCGAAATCGCAAAGGTGAAAAAAAGATGCAGTATTTAAATTCTTTGCTGCTTAGTATCTTTGCGTTTTCGCAGTTGGAATAATTAAAATTAAGTAACGTATAAAAAAATAAAGTGATAATTTTTTGTCCCGTCAGGGACATTATGTCGGTAGAAAAATATTTTCCCTTTTTCCCTTGTCCCGTCAGGGACAAAATATTTTCTTTTTCGCATTACGTCCCTGACGGGACTTTGGTCACCGGAGGAATTCTCCTTTCTACCGATATGTTGTCCCTGACGGGACAAAAAACAACATTTTCCGTCCCGGATTTTTCAAAAATAACGAATATTACATTTTTTACACTCCACCGGCGGGGATAGGTAGTGTCGCGTCAAGGATGAATAGAGGCTGAAATGTGTCCGCATCATATTTTTTGAACGCAAAGGCACAAAATAATTGTTATAAATATGTCGCAAAAAACAATTTATATTCCAGACTCCGAAATCGCAAAGGTGAAAAAAAGATGCAGCATTTAAATTCTTTGCTGCTTCGTGTCTTTGTGTTTTTGCGGTTGGAATAATTTAAATTAAGTAACGTATAAAAAAATAAAGTGATAATTTTTTGTCCCGTCAGGGACATTCTGTCGGTAGAAAAATCTTTCCTCCCTTTCTCTTGTCCCGTCAGGGACAAAATGTTTTCTTCTTCACATTACGTCCCTGACGGGACGTTGGCCATGAGAGGAATTTTCCTTTCTACCAATATGTTGTCCCTACGGGACAAGGAAAGGGGAGCCGGATCTTTTTCTACCGGTATTTTGTCCCTACAGGGCGTAATCATTTCCGCCGCAACGGACATGTTGTCCGTCTGCCTGTTTATTCAAAAGGACTTGCAGTCCGACTACTTCAAAAATACCTTTTTTAAATACAAATAAACAAAAAATGATTTTTATTTTAATTGAAGCATATTCTTTCTATCGGACAACATGTCCGCCACGGCGGATTTTTTAAATTATGGACGCATATTTGAATAATCACCCGGAAAAGTGTAGTTTTGCAGGGAGGTTAAATAATGAAGGGTTAAAATGAGAGTTTTTCATGGCACAAATATTGTAATAGAGCAACCCCAAATAATAAATCGTTTCAAAACGCTTGATTTTGGTGAAGGTTTTTATACGACGGAAAATGAAAATCAAGCAAGGGATTTTGCCGTAAAAGTTTGCGCACGAAGAAATCCGGAGCTTTATCCTGTTGTAAATTGTTATGAATTTAACGAAGATTTTAATAAATTTTCTGTTCTTAAATTTGATGCACCTGATGAAAAATGGTTGGATTTTGTTGTTGAACAAAGGAAAGGGATTGCTTTAAATAAAAAATATGATTTGATTATCGGACCGGTAGCCGACGATGATGTTTTCGGTACAATAATTTTATATGAAGCCGGACAATTAGACAAAGAAAGCGCTATAAAAAAATTCAAAGTAAAGAAATTATATAATCAAGTGGTATTTTGTAATGAATTAGCATTAAATTGTTTGACTTTTATCAAATCATATCAAGTGAAAGTTTAAAATGAAAGACAAAAATCAACTGTCGGTTCTATTGGGTGTTTGCATTATTCCGCAAATTATTGCTGAAATAAAAGAATTTTACAATAATAGGGAAGAGATGGCAATAAAAGAATTTTACAAATCAAATGTATTCGATAAATTACAAAATCCTGCCACAGGACTTTGGCATTTAAGTACTAAAACGTTGTCGCAGATATTTTTAGCGGAAGCAACCGGACAAGTAATAGAATTTCCGGAGGAACAATCATGAGTAATGAAAATAAATTTTTAATATTTGTCGTGGAATATTATCGCAATAAGAAAAACTTATCCGGAAAAGAAATTATTGCTTTATTCGACAAATATAATATATGGGATTTGGCGAAAAAATCATATTTTATTTGGCACATAGAATCGCCGGAAAATTTTGTACAAGAAATTGATCATTGCGTATCTTTATAAAAAATATAAAGGCCGAAACGGTAAACAAGTAGACGAGTAAACAAGTAGACAAGTAAACAAGTAAACGAATTTGGTCACCGGCTCACACCGATTTTGATCAATCGGAATAAACATCGGATTCGGGCAAAACATGTCCGCCACGGCGGGGGTTTTATCCGATTAATAAATTTACTTGTTTTCCGAGTCCGAATTCAAAAATTCTGTAAAGAGTTGAAAGTTGTATGTCACACTTTCCATTTTCAAGCCGGGAAATATAACTTTTTTTTGTGCCGATTTTTTCGGCAAGTTGCTCTTGGGTCATTTCCGCTTCTTTTCGGGCTGCTTTCAGCATTTCGCTGATTACGTAATACTGTGCCTGCTTTTCAAAATCATCACGTCGTTTTGTGCCGATTTTCCCGTATTTGATGTCTAATAACTCATCAAAGTTACCGGCTTTTCTGATTTCTTCATTTTTCATTTCTTTCCGTTTTTGAATTAAAATATTCGTTTTTTAATTTCAAAGCCCAATCTATTTCTTTTTTAGGCGTTTTCTGTGTCTTTTTCCGGAA
Source organism: Candidatus Azobacteroides sp. (assembly GCA_009787405.1). GTDB lineage: Bacteria > Bacteroidota > Bacteroidia > Bacteroidales > WRGA01 > WRGA01. The sequence goes on along the minus strand of WRGA01000067.1, from coordinate 449 downwards.
ACAGTTAAACAACACCACTAAATTATCTTTGTCGAAACAACAAAAAATTCGATAAATGTTGCTGTCGACCTCTATTCGTATTTCGTAAAGCCTGTCAATTCCCGTTATGTGGTCAAGAAATCTTTTCGGGACATTTTGAACATTACGGATAATTTTAAAAACATATTCTATTTTTACCTGCACTTTTTCCGGTTGCTTTAAATAAAAATCCACAAAATAGTGCTTATAAAAAATAATATGTCGTTGCGTATTCATGTTACAAAGTTAACTCAAAAGTTTTCAAAATGCAATTTTTTGATAACGATATTACTACTGTCGCGTCAACGATAAGATATTGTATTTAAATATTTTTAATGATTATCGGATGTTGTACCCGGCTATCCTCACCTGCGGGGGTGTAAAAAATGTTGTTTTTTGTCCCGTCAGGGACGTTATGTCGGTAGAAAAAT
>WRGA01000066.1 GCA_009787405.1 Candidatus Azobacteroides sp. | reverse complement strand
CTTACACCAAAGAACAGCTGTCTACCTACGACGAATGGAAGATCGGCGTTTTGACCGGGCGCTGCCTCATAGACGATGCTTGGGAAGAAGGCAAAGCAATCGGTCTGGAGGAAGGCAAAGCAATCGGATTAGAAGAAGGCAAAACAATCGGTCTGAAAAAAGGTGAAGCAAAAAACCTGAAAAAAATAATTGCCAACGGTCTACGGGCCGGATTTTCCATGGAAACCCTGTCAACCCTCACCGGCTTAACGATGGAGGAGATCATAAGGATGACGGAAAAAAATTAATAGGCGGACGTATGGTTTTGGGGTGATCCTTTCGCTCTCTTTGTAACAAGCAAACGAGCAGACAACTTCGGCATTATGACCGAAACTTGTCTGCTCGTTTATTTATTTACTCGTGAACCGTGTACCATGGTTCGCATATCCTATCCCGCAACCGTGAACTGTAACCGGTTGCCGGTAACCGTATTCTTATTTTACAGCCACTTTGTCAGCTTTGCCGTTGATTTTGACGATATACAAGCCGGGAGCCAAACCGGTTTGTTCAAACGAACCGACAGCGGCGGTTTTTTTCAACAATACGCCGGAAACCGTGTAAAGTTCAACAGCCGCAGTACCTTCAAATTGAGCTTGGATAATGCCGCTACCGCTTGTAACCGTATAAGCGGATATTAACGTTTGAGGTAATCCGGTAGGTGTAAAAACCTCCTCTACCTGCTCTTCTGTCATTTCTTGTACGCCACGATACCCTTCTCCACCGGCGCTCATACATTGGATTATCCAATAGTGTGATTCAGTTATATCTTCAACATTGATTGTTTGATCTCCCGCATAGTAGCCATTATAATCAGTAGGCGTTTGTACCGGGAACCCAATTCCGCTAGGATCGTCCAGGTCAAGTCTCCGTAAAAAAAGAAGGTTTAATGAACCGGCTATATCACCAAAACCATCCGCAGCATCAAAAATATATTGATAACAAGGAATATTCCCCACATATATTACGTCCGGTTTCACTTTCCCGGTCTTCAGCTGACCATTAGTAGTACTATTATACCAATAATAAAACCAAACATCAACATCTCCCTGACCGTCCTTGAGGGGATCCCAGTCATTTGCCAGTCCGATACCTCCTTCTCCGTTGTCACCGGCACAAGTCCATAACACTGACGGATTACACAGTCTTATCGTTATCGGGCCGAGAGGTTCGAGAGGAGTCGGAGGAATGTAGGTTGTCCAGCAATTATCACCAGTACCATCCCAAACGCCGTCGAGTATCGTAATAAGGTCAGCTGTGCCATCATATGTGAGGTTGCTACTTTGATTCCACTTATTATCCCAATTGTTTTCAGTTGTACCAGAATTCATGCGACAAAAGATAACATTCGGCCAAGTACCGGCAGGCGTAACCACTTTATATAAATCGGTTTCTCCTGACACAGCCGTAAAATCTACCCACATCTCAGCAACAGGACTCACGGCATCATTAAAAAAATATGCGGCAAAACGAGCGTTGGCAGACTTCCAATTATCGTTTACTTTCAGGTATAATTCTGTACCCGCAGGTATATTCACTGCATTCATTGTGCTTCCGCACATCCATGCCATCAAAATAAAAGTAATCCACTTTTTCATGATTTAAATTGTTTAAAACAGTTAATTAATTTAAAAAATATAGATTAAACAACCAAATCACAAAAGATCAAAGACCCGCAAAGGAAAACAAATCCCGGGTACACAGAAAAACAGGGTCGTAACCTTAATGACGTCTTTTATCTTTGTGTCTTTGTGTTTAAAATATTCTATTATTCCGCATTACACGGCAATTACATAATTTCACAATCTACAATTTATAGTTTACAAATTTACAATTTATCCGCCTATTGCATACCATAAACTCATTTATTTATATATTTTTGTTTTTATTTGGTTTATGTTAATGATTCCGCCCTTTTGGGGGGGATTTGTTTCTTATTTTATTCTTGTTTCACAGGGCATTTGCCCTATGCTCTTATATGGAAGGTTTTTTTGCCTTCGGGCCGGGTTCACGGTAATCGCGTTTACTCTTTTATTTGTGAACCGTGAACCTGTTGTCGTAAAACCCCGCCAATATCCTCCTTCGTAAGTCAGGGGGCTTGTCGGTTTATTATTTTACTGCCACTTTATTTGCTTTGCCGTTAACTTTGACGATATACAAGCCGGGAGCCACGCCGGTTTGTTCAAACGAACCGACGGCTACGGTTTTTGCCAATAACATGCCGGAAACCGTGTAGAGTTCGACAGCGGCAGCACCTTCAAATTGAGCCCGGATCAATGATTGCCCGGATGAAATGTTCAGGTTATTATTTTGTACCGACGGAATGGCATCGGGTTCCAGTTTTTCGAAATAAACCCCTAAATCAGGCTCTCCGGATGAAGTGTCGTCAATCTTTATACGCACAACGTCACCTGCCGTAAGAACATTGCCTTTGGCTTCGGGTATCCCGCCCATTTTCAGGGGTTCGCTTATTTCTTGGCCTTGGATATAATCCCCATTGCGTCCTACATAATAATCCAGATTTTCAAAACCGTCGGGGAGTATAAAAGGCTCCAAACTACAAGAATGAGGCCGCAACTCTCCCGTTATCTCCACTTCCGCCAGCTCCTCCGCCATTTGGGATCTGGTAACAATATCATCAAAAGAAAATCCCATATTCGTCCAACCGGAACCGTCATTATAGCTGAACGAAAAGTTAAGAAAGCCCCAATAATCAACAGCGGCATGTACCTTTCTGGGTTCAGAGACCGGCTCATTATAACCTGCATCAGCAGCACGACAATACAGAAACTCATCCGGTGAGTTATCCATTGATCCGGAAAAAGTTCTTAAACAATTATCATCGCCCGGAATCTCACACAGATCCTCCTCTTCAATGCCGAAGTATGACACCTCCCAATTAATTAAATCACCTGTTGCAACAAAAATCCGCGCCGGAGGGCCTTCCTGCGGATAAGGTAAATAATATTTCACGTTAAATTCCGTTTGGGACTGAACCTGCTGCATCAAGGATATCACACCGAATATCACTCCGAATAAAAGTAGCGGTTTTTTCATCATTTTATTTTTTAAATTATTAATAAATAAAAATATCATTAAAATGCAAAGAATGATTCCCGGTACTGCCTCCACATTAAGACCTTCACCCTTTGAACGGATTCACGGCACGCAGATACGACCATCCCCTAGCTTTTTGCTCCCCCCTAACTCTCCCTTCTTCCCTTATTGACAATGATCTGATAAGGTAATAAGGGCAGGTTGGATGCATGAATCCCCGGCGGCCGGCTCTTACTAAGGTTACTTTTTTAGAATAAGGTTTTTATCCTATATATCAACTTCTTACAAATTTTCCTCCCATGACCGGGCGTTGCCTTACGCTATGGATTAAAGGCTTTCAGCCTTTGGGTTAAAAGTTCACGGTACACTGGTCTATTCGTGTACCGTGAACCGATTATTTTAAAAACCCTGCCAATATCTCTTTTTAGGGGATTAGGGACTTACTATTTCACTGCCACTTTGTTTGCTTCGCCATTGATTTTGACGATATACAAGCCGGGAGCCAAGCCGGTTTGTTCGAACGAACCGACAGCAGCGGTTTTTTTCAACAATACGCCGGAAACCGTGTAAAGTTCGATAACCGCAGTGCCTTCAACTTGAGCTTGGATAACACCGCTACCGCTTGTAACCGTATAACCGCTTGTTGTGGTTTTGGCTACTCCGGTATTCGGGCCGAACGTCAGGGATTCGGTATCATAAGCCAAATAGTCGGAGGAGTCACATCCTTCGGTTACACCTACTTTAATAATGTAAGAGCCTTCTGTCCGAGTAAACGGAAAAGATGATGTTATATCTAAATATTCTGAATCCGCCTCTTCCTCTTCTTTTATCCAATACGTATAACAGGGGTTATCAACACCTGTTGACTCAGTACCTAAGTCATCTTCATTAATAAAGGTACCAGCTGGTCTTGTTATAGGTAGGTTGTTCGCTAATGTAACTGTCGGTTTTATCACCACCGGCACGCAAACCTCATCAGAAGTAGCCAACAGGACATCGGACTCAGTATTGAGAAATGCTTTTACGATAAAACAGTAATAACCGGGTTCCTCCGGAGTATATTCATTGCTTATAGGTTCATCGGAATATGCACAATCTTCATCTTCCCGGTCGTTACATTTCTTTACATAATACCTATAATCAACATTTTCATCAAGATTTATAGATGTGTGGCCTAAAGTAATTACATCTTCAACATAATATGGCCCTTCTTCAAGATCCAAAGTTAATGTCACCGTCGACACCGTCACATTAACGACCTCAGAATAAAAAAAGATACCGGATAAACTATTATTATTACTACTACTGGATACTTTTGCTCTGAACGTGTAAATACCGAATGCCGTCGGCCAATACGGAGATGTTACCGTTTGAAAATCACTATCAGCCGGTCCTTTTACTTCATAGGCAACAACAGGGTTCTCAATATTTGTGGGGGTAGCACTTAATGAAACAGATGACCCCAAATTTATCGGTGAAGTCAAAGGATTTAATGAGATTGTCGGAGTCTGTACAGTCACCACAACTTCAGAAGAAGTCGCAAAAATGGTTCCGGTACTACTTGATAGATTTGCTCTGAAAGTGTAAGTACCGGGTGCTGCAGGCCAATACGGAAGAGATGTTACCGTTTGAAAATCACTATCACCCGGCCCTTTTACTTCATAAGTATAAGTATAAGGAGGAGTACTAACACCTGAAGTTGAGGAAGTAGCACTTAATGAAACAGATACACCCCAATTTATTAGTGAAGGCAGAGCTAATAAAGCTGTGTATTGTTTCAAATCAACAGCATTACTGCCACTATTACTGTTCCATCCCGTTATTATCACACAGTTGTTACCATTAAGAACAATACCAGGGCCTTCGATACCCATTCTATCCCACCTTTTATCCCATGAGTTTAAATCAAGATCACCGGGATTTCTACGCATAAGGATGACATTTGTTGTTCCTGCAGGAATATCTACCATATAAACATGATCTACACCTGTAGGTACAAACGCAGCAGTCCACGAATCAGCCTCTGATCCACCCCATCTCCAAGCATTAATTACAGCACCACCATCATCCCATCGACCACCACCCGAAAGAGCGGTGCTCATATCAAGAAATAGTTTCGTTGTTTGCGTTTGAGCATACATTGCACTAAAAGAAGCACATACCACCATCATAAATAAAAATAATACTAATTTTCTCATCATTTTTTTCTGTTTTTTAAATAATTAATTTGATTGTACCCGATTAGAATTACTATAAAGATTCTCACCGATTTCACAAATTTCACCGATTTTTTTTAATTGACATCTGTGTCATCCGTGAAATCCGTGAGAAATATTGTTTTTGTAAATAGATTCTCACCGATTTCACAAATTTCACCGATTTTTTTTAATTGACATCTGTGTCATCTGTGAAATCCGTGAGAAATATTGTTTTTGTAAATAGATTCTCACCGATTTCACAAATTTCACCGATTTTTTTAATTGTATTATCTGTGTCATCCCTGAAATCCGTGAGAACAAAAGCGTTTATTTCACCGCCACTTTGGTTGCTTGTCCGTTGATTTTGACGATATACAATCCGGGAGCCAAGCCGGTTTGTTCAAATGAACCGATCGCCGTGGTATTTGTCAATAAGGCTCCGGAAACGGAATAAAGCTGAATAACCGCAGCTCCGTCGAAAAGCGCATTAATGCTGCCTAAGCCGGAGATGACAGATTCGGCGTCGGCTTTAGGTTGAATGACAGCGGTTTCGCCACAGGTTACGAAATTTACCGGAAGTTTTCCCCAATCGGAGTTACCGTCGGTATAATCCGCAGTTCCTAATTCACAGCAGACGGATGTCGCAGTACTCTTATCAACAGATTGACGTCCGAGCCGGGTTGCAGCATCCTCGTCTTGCGGCCATGCCGGACCCGGATCTGCATCCACAAAGAGAAAATTGATGCTTGACACATTCGTGAACGTATATTTGTACCAATCTCCGACCAAAGCAGGCTGAACAAAATTTCCTGTCATTCCGGTAGCCCAGTTCCAGATGTAAACATTTGACCAACCGTCAGGTTTTTTCATGCTGATCGTAATATCCGTTCCCGGTAAAAGCGGTTCGCCACCCGAACAATCCGAAAGCACGGTCACAGTATGGCCCGCACTGAATTCGCCATCAACAGTCTCCGAATTTATTTGGTAACATGTGTTGGAGGATACACCCATTATATTTTCACTTTGATTGTCTCCGCCGTCGTTAAAAATAACATTAACCGGAGAAACGTCAAACGTATACGAATACCAACCGTCCACGGCGGTCACCGGCGTACCCGGCCATTCCCCCAACAGATCAGGGGATCCCTCCGTCCATGCATACAGATTCATCGCACCCCAGCCCAAATCATTTTTCCATTTAACGGTTACACTTCCCGAAGTCGTCGTTCCGCCCGAACAATCCGAAAGCACTGACGTTGTATTGACTAACTTACCGAAATCGCCTTCGGTAGTCTCCGAATTTATCTGGTAACACGTGTTGGAAGATACACCTGTTATGTTAGCGGTTTGATTGTCTCCGCCGTCGTTAAAAATAACATTAACCGGAGAAACGTCGAACGTATACGAATACCAACCGTCCACGGCGGTCACCGGCGTACCCGGCCATTCCCCCAACAGATCAGGGGAGCCCTCCGTCCACGCATACAGATTCATCGCACCCCAGCCCAAATCATTTTTCCATTTAACGGTAACCTGCGCCTGCAGAGATAGCATATAGCAGATCACCCCCAATAAAAGTATTAATTTTTTCATGATTTTAATTGTGTTAAGTTGTTAATAAAAAGGTTCTCACAGATTCCACGGATTTTTTAAATTGTATTTATCTGTGTAATTCGTGAAATCCGTGAGGATCCTTTTACAAAAATAATTTTTTTCACAGATTTCACCGATTTCACGGATTTTTTAATTGTATTATCTGTGTAATCCGTGAAATCTGTGAGAAAATAATTACTTCTTGACAAATTTCACCGTTTCGCGTCCCGATTTGGTTTTAATATCCATAAAGTACACGCCCGGAGAAAGGTTCTTCACATTCACCGTACCGGAAATTGCCACAGATTGTGAAACTGTTGCACCGGCAATGTTCCGGATCACCACTTGTTCGATACCGTCCGCATTTCCGATATGCAAGAAATCGGTTGCGGGATTCGGATATATCACTATTCCGGCATTGGTTGCCTCTTTAATTTGAGTGGGGGAACATAGGATCGGATCCGTAGTATGGACGGTATTTTCGAAATTGCCCGCTACAGTTTCCGGATTTATTTGGTAACACACGTCAGCTGATACGTATTCCATATTAACCGTTTGTGATCCGCCCTCTCCTTGGTTAAAAATAATACCAAGAGGAGAAACATTCTCAAACGTATACGAATACCAGCCGCTGCCATCAGGAAACACCTGCATACCGGGCCATTCTCCCAACAAATCAGGGGCTCCTCCCATTTCCCATGCATACAGATACATGGTACCCCAATTCTGATCATCTTTCCATCTGACGGTAAAACTTGTCGGCTCAACAGTGCCACCCGAACAATCCGTGAGTTCTGACACCGTATTGACGGTAGTACCGCCACTATTTGTGGTTGTCTCCGCATTTATACTGTAACACTTGTCGGATGATACACCTGTTATATCCATCGTTTGGTTTGTTCCGTCGTTAAAAATAACATTAACAGGAGCAGTGTTAAACGTATACGAATACCAACCGTCGCCATCGGGAGTCATCACTGTACCCGGCCAGCCTTCCAACAGAGTACCGTTGCTATCCCAAGCATACAGATTCATGGAACTCCAACCCTGATCATTTTTCCACTTAATGGTAAACGGATTCGTCGTCCCACCACCGCAGGTCACCGTCCCTACATTATTGTGGCCCTGAGTGTCTGTAGTCGATAATATTTCATAGCAGGCGTCTGAAGTTGTCGAAATGTCAACGGTTTGAGGTTGAGGAGCAGTGCCGTCACCGCTCGTGAACAGGAATTTCGCGGACGAAACATTTTGGAATGTATACGAATACCAGCCGTCGCCATCGGCAGTCATCACCGTACCCGGCCACTGCCCGTTCGTAGGCTGATCATTATCATCCCAAGTATACAATTTCATTTCAGGCCACTCCAAACTGTTCTTCCATTTGATCGTAATATCTTTCACCGGATCCGGACCACCAATCTCATTACCGCCTTTTTTCCAGATGGCATATTTTTCACCCGAAGTTACCAGTTCATAACCGGCGGGAGGAGTAAACGCATACCGGGTGCCCACTTTAACCACCAGCGAACCGGTTGTGCCGAACACTTCGGCGGCATAAATATCGCCGGCCGTTTCCAATACATTCACTGTGCTTTGGCTGTGAATGCCCACCGCTTTACGGGCGGCAATCATTTTTTTAATCTCGCTTTTATGGTCGATCCAATGTCTCAGGAAAACACACGGAATACCGGGTTGAGTAAGAATAAAGGCATTGGCAGCCAATACGTTAGGCTCATTAATATGATAAAATTCATTACCATAGGTATCATGGTTATCCACGAAGGTATATGCAAAGCGACGGAAACCGCTCTGATGAATCACTCCGGCAGGTTCGGGTTTATTGTTGTTGTTTTGGTCAGCCCAACTCAATGCATTGTACTGACCTTGTCCGAATGCCGCCTGTAATTGATCCTTCAAGGGAAAATCAAAAGCGCCCGAACGAATTTGGCCATTGCTGATCGTCCCGTCAATAAAGCCGGTTACCCTATCGTAACTGCCGTCCCAATATTCGGCCACGGAAAATTCAGCGCCGGCGGCCATGTTATATTCGGCAAAATATTGGGGTGCAAACCCTTTGGCATAGTCATAACGCCAACCGGCAAATCCCATTTCATTTTTCATGAACCCGAGATAGGCTTTGATCATCTCCCGTACCTGCGGATTGGCATGATCAATGTCGCGGCCGGCATCATACCCTTCTCCGGTATCGTTATTGCCTGACGGATTGCATCCGTTATTTTTACTTTCATCATCATTACAAATAGATGCCATGCCCCCTATATAGGATCTTCCGTTATAGGTTTCAGACAGAACATCACACCAACCGGTTGCTCCGCACCTGTGATTGATCACGATATCGGCCATCGCTTTACAACCTTTGTTTTTTAAGGTGGAGATCAAGGTTTTCAGTTCGGCGGCTGTTCCGAAGGGACTGTTTTGATTAAAATATTCAATCGGCAGATAACCCATTCCTCCGGTCGATCTCGCACTCGGCGGAAGCCAGATCAAATCAAAAGAAGCCGCCAGTTCATCAGCTTGGGCGGTAAGATTCGTCCATTTCGTATCGGAATACGAATCCCAATAAAACCCTTGCAGCATCACACCGGGATAATTAGCCGGCGCAGCCTCGGTCTGGGAAAAAAGTTTCCCGGGTAAAAATAACCCGCAAACCAACAAAGAAAAAATCACTTTCGTAAAAGAAAAAGATCGATTCATGTGTTTCATGTGTTAATTGTTTTTGTTGTTAATAATTAAAAATAATTGTTTTTATTATATCCGTGTACCATTCATCCATATGCAGCACCGCTGTTACCCTCCCGCTCTCTCCCTTATTCCCTTATTGACAATGATTTAATAAGGGGAATAAGGGGGCATATCGGGAATAGGATTACCCGTCGCTGCTAAGGTTGCTTTTTTAAAATAAAGATTTTATTCTACTCTCTCAACTCTTACAAATTTACCGGACGATCAGCTTGGTTTTATAACCGGTCAATCCGTTTTCGGAAATGACTTCCAATACATATACACCGCTTTTCAGATTATTCCGTTGCAAGATGTAATCACTTCCGGTAAAGGCTTCGCGCAAGATTTTTTTACCCGACAAATCATACACCTGCAATGTATACGCATCGTCCCCCGTGTTGGGCAGGCTGATCATGCATTGTTCGCGCATGGGCGACGGATACACCGTCATCGACAACGTGTTTGCGGAAGCGGCATTCACCGAGGTTGTATTCGGGCATGTTGCTTCCCTCACCTTTAACAATGCACCTTCAAAACCGTCCCCTTCATAGCAGATAGAAGCGGTTATATTCGTGATGTCCACCGTTTGAGCCTGATTGTTTCCGTTGTCGTTGAAAACGACATTGACGTTTGTTTCCGACGGATTAAACGCAAACGAAAACCATCCGTTGCCTTCATCTGTGGCGGCAGTGCCGGGCCACGTTCCGGCCAAAGCGGTATTCGTTCCTTTCCAGCCGTACACATAGACCGTACCCCAATCAGCCGGTTTTTTCAATCGTACCACAATGCCTGTCGTCGTCGATTTTACGTTGAACGTGGCGGTATAAGTCGCATCACTGATTAAATCCGCGTTATCTACTATTTTGTAGGTAAACGAGCCTTGTTGCGTACCGACGGTATATCTCATCGAAGCCACATCGGTCACCGTTTGATTGACGGTTGCGGGGCTTCCGCCGACGGTCAGGGAACCGCTTGTCGGCAAAGACAGTATGTTGATGCCTTTGAAAGTATTTCCTTTAGGACTGCTGAATCCGAAATCCGCAGCCGTAAAAATATAGGACGCATTTTCATCCAAAGTTTTAGAGATATTGGTACCTTTCGGATTGTCACCGGCAGCCTGCGTCAATATATTAATGCTGTAATCGCTGCCGTTGTTGTTATCCCAATCCTGACCGTTGGTATTGATACAGAATTTAATCATATTCACCGTTGTGTCAAACGGCCCGATTTTGGCTACATACCGTCCGTTTTCCAATACAAACGGGGTGGTTGTTGCTCCACCTTCCCACTCATTTTTACCCCAATAGAAATTTTTGCCTTGCGTCCATCCGCTTTTCATGACGATGGTAATAACGTCGTTACAAGTCGGGTCCTGGGGTTCGATTTGGATGTAACTCGGCAACACATGTCCGCCCGGATCGGTCGAATTTGAGGCTCCTATATATACATGTTGGATCGGTGTTTTAAAAACATTGCCTTTGGTATCCGTAGCTTCCACGTAATAATCCACCAACACTTCCGACAAGCCGGTGATGTCGGCATAACAAAGATCGGCTTTGGCTGCCGGTTGAATAAAGAAATTCAGTTCCGGATCATTGGTCGGATCGGCCGCCATCGGCTTGCGGTTCATTTCTTTTTCCTCCCAGGCATTCACTTCGGCGCCTCCGGCATATGTTTCGTTATCTTTGCTTGCCAACGACCTGACGCCGTCTTTATCCGTCCGGTATTTTAATTTGACGGAAGACAACCCGCTGACGTCGAAAGCAAACGTCCATACCGTAAAATCACTCGGATACTGCACTTTTTTGTATTGAGTAGTCGGCCCAAAGCCGGTTCCTCCCGGATTGTAGGGATAACGTTGCGGAATAAATACAGCCGGTGGGGTGTTATCCTGACCGGATTTAGCATTGATGACTCTTTTCGCATAGTCGATGGCGATATTACCCGTCATGGACGCTTTCACCTCCATATCTTCGGCTTTTCCGTAATACATAAATCCGGAATTAAGCCCTCCGAAATAGAAGTGCCACGCTTTTTCGGCATCGTTGGCGGAAGAACCCCCTTCACAAATCCGTTGAATATTCAGAGTTCCAGTCAGATCTTCGGCCATGGTGACGTAATTTTCGGTGGCGGTGATTACGGCCCAATTTCGGGCATCTTCCGTCCATCCGTCCGGATTGAACGTATAATTGCTTTTATACAAAGGCCATAACCAATTGATGAATTGCGGATGACCCCAATCGCTGTCGGCATTTACCCAAGCGCCGTCTTCCACCCGCACCACATCGTTATCCGGCACCGGACGATCTTTTAAAAATTGTTGAATAGTCGTGGGTTTATATCCCGCATTTTTTGCAGCATGAGTAAAACCCGTCACAGCTTCGTAATAATAGCTGCTGCCGCCTCCCCATGCATTATCGCCGTCATGGGCAAGCAATACGATACTCGGTTTGGAGGCATTGCTGTTGGCTGCAATTTTGCTTTGCACGTCACCTACATTGGCACCGCTGTATCCGTCCACGTAACTCAAATAATTACACATCGGCACCACATCAATCTTGTATTCCGTCCCGGTATTCGGATCCACATATCTGGCCTTATGCGCCTGATAGCAATAAGGAACCGCCAAGCGGCTTCCCCGCCCGTCGATGGCGGCGTCGAACCAGTTATTCCCTTTTGTGGAAACCATATCCGCTTTATTGGGTGCGTCGATGTTTCCGTTAATGTTGTAGGGATGCACATAATCGCTCAAGGTACGCGCCAAATGGCTGTTGGCAATCACTGACCAGCTGATGCCGCATTCGACCAATGTTTTGATGATTCTTTCGGAAAAAGCACATTCAGCCGGCCAATATCCAGGAGATTTATACCCGTAATATTTTTGCGCCACATATTGATGTCCCAATATCTGTTTTTTCAACGTTCTTTCGCTGACCAGCGGCGAAAGCGCGTGGTCGTAAGTGAAACTGACCACATCCAAACGCGGATAGCCGCCGGATGTTTTTTTGTTGATGACTTCTTTGTACGCATTCATCCACCCCGATCCGTATCCCCACTGATTTTTTGCGCCGAGGGATTGAATGTTTTCGAGCAACCCCGCGGAAATGCTCAATTGCGCTCCCGCATCGGGGAGATCCGAAATTGAATTAACGGCATCTTTCGGCGCCCCTTGATAAGCGTTTACCCGGTCGTTTTTGGAAAAAATCTCCTGTAAATCATTCGTGGGATGAGAGACGTTACTACCGGGATACCTATTAGTCCCGTTCATTTTTAAACGCTGGGATTCTTCCACGAACTGTTTGGAATCCGATTTATCCCGGCTTTTATCGCCCCAATAAACAGGCTGATCCATATGCCACAAATAAGTCGTATAAACACTTTGTCCGAATGCATACGCACCACAAAACGAACAGATAGAAAAAGAAATCATTAATCTTTTTAAACTCATGGTATAAACAATTTTTAATGCTGAATGCTTAATTCTCAACTTTCAATTTTTAACTCTTAATTCTTAACTTTTACTCTTAACATTCAAACTCTCATTTCACAAATTTACGGGAAAGACTTTGCCCGCTTAATTGAACATTCACGATATAGCAGCCTTTGGGCAAACCGGCGATTGAAACCGTATTTCCGCCTTGTACTTGTTTAGCCAAAAGCCCGTTGACTGTATACACTTTAACGGAAACGACCGGCTCGTCCGTAACAACCGTCAACTGTTCCGGCGTTTGTTTCAAACTCAATTCGTCATTTTTTTTCACGTTGTTGATTCCCGAAGGGATATTGAGTTTCTTGTTGGTCAGCACTTTAAACTTGCCGGAAGCCAGAGAAATCGTCATATTTACATCGGTCACATTAATGGTTTCGTCGGTCATCAAATCATACCACGTTCCTGTTTCAGGGAAATTAGGCTTAGTCGTAACCGGGTCAATTGGCTTTTTCGTAGTCTGGTCGAAGCTCGGCTTGAAATTGCCGATAATCACCATTTTCACGTCGCCGGATTTCAAGCAAATCCGCCTTCCTTCGTTCCAATCGCTCATACGGATCTGCCAGTCCCAATACGAAGAATTGTCGAATGCGAAATCATATTGTTCTCTTAATTTACTCAATGTGTAATAAGTGTTGTACAGGGCTTTCCGTTCCGGCATATCGAAATAATCCCACCGGATTTCTTTCCGGGCCGTCCTGTTGCCATTATCGAGGGTCGTTAAACCGGCCGCTGAGGTGATGGAATAATCATAACCCACTTCTCCGAATTGCCAGATCATTTTAGCGCCCGGAATCGGGAGGAAGAATGCGGCATTCAACGCAGCGCGCTCCATTTGAACCGCCAAATCAGTTTTTATATCGTCTGAGGCGCCCCACGTTTTTGCTTTATACATCGTGCGTTCTTCATCATGGCTTTCCATGTATCCGACCAGATTATTGCACCCCCACGATCTCTGCCACCCGTTGACGCCATAAAATTCGGAATCAGATTGCCATCCCATAACAGACTGGCAATACGCAGTATTTCTGTTTCCCCAAGGTATAAGTCCGTATTCGGCCAGTTCCTTTTCTTCACTATTATCACAAAAATGCTCGATAATCATGTAAGCTTTAGAGTTCGTCTCTTTAATTTGGTCGTAATACTCTTTCAAAATTTTAATTCTGTCGGGATCATAAATAGAAGCCGTTCCCTCAGTGGAAGGATTTTGCGTAAACCCTTTGGTCAAGTCGAAACGAAATCCGTCCAAATTATATTCTTTCAGCATGAAATCCAAATTGCGCTTGAAATAAGCCTTTACCAAAGGAGATTCATGGTTAAAATCGTGAAATACACCGTACGGATGAGGCGCATCCACATTAAACCACGGATTGTCGGCGGCTGTTTTATTGGTCGCCGAATTCCAGTACAATTTGGCAAACGGGTGTTGTCCGGTGGCATGGTTAAACACCACATCCAAAATAACGGCTATCCCGCGTTTATGGCATTCGTCAATGAATTCTTTATACATTTCTTTGGTGCCGTAGGCTTTATCCATGGCGAAATAATAGCAGGGATTATATCCCCAACTGTCGTTTCCGTCAAATTCCTGGGTCGGCATCAATTCTATGGCATTGATTCCCACCCCTTTCAAATAATCCAATTTGCTCATGACGCCATTTAAATCGCTTGATGAAGTAAAATCACGGATTAATAATTCATAAATCACCAATTTATCTTCACGAGGAGGAGCGAAATTCGTAACTTCCCACTCATAAGGCGCTTCGTTCGTTTTGAATACGGAAACCATGCCGTCGTTCGCATTTTTACCTGCCGGATACGGTTTCAGATTCGGATAAGTGGACGAAGGAATCCAGCGGTCATTCCAAGGGTCAAGCACTTTTTGCGCATAAGCGTCGCCGACATACAAATTTCCGTCCACCAAGTATTGAAAAGCATATTCCACATCGGGTTCTAAATTATTCACTTCCAACCACCAATAATCGCCGTCTTTTTTCATCATGTAGTCATTGGAGGGCCTCCACTGATTGAAATCGCCGACTAAAAAGACATCCGTTTTGTTCGGAGCATATAAAATAAAGGTAACCGTATTATCATTGATGATGTTTATACCGTCCTGAAGTTGTGAAGGACGCTCGTCGTTTACCACCTCTTCTTTAGCGGTAACAAAAATACTGTCCCGCACCATACCCGGAGCCGTTCCGGCTTCGGCAATCGCCCAAAAAGAACCGGCATCATTAAAGGTATACGGTTGAGAGATGGAAGTGCCTGTTGTTGACGCAATCGGAGTGTTGCCGATATAAAGTGTCAGGGGCGCGCTTTCCGACACCGTAGCGGTAAACGTAACGGAAGTACCCCGGTCAATCAGTTGAATGGAAGAAGCAGGCTCCGTAAACTTGACATTTAGGCCGGTTTCAACCACATCGACAAAAATATCGGTACCACCGGTATCTTTCCCTTCTTTGCTTCCTGTCGGGTTTCTGAATACCATTGCAATTTTCAGTATTTTTTCACCGGCAGGCACGCCGAAATATTCCCTGATATTCGTAATAGTCAAAGTCGCTTTATCATTTCCGATTTTAGTCAATTCATTGGCAGGAGTATTCACCTGAGCCAGATTAGCACCGTTAGGCCAGTCAGTTTTGACATATTTCCAGTCGCTGTTAGAGGTACTTTCATCAGTGATGACTCCGATATGGGCATACCAATCTTCGGTATTGCCTTTTAATCCGCCTGATCCCTGAGTAGCATCAAAAGTAATGGTTACCGGTTGATCTACCGTGACAAATGCAGGACTTGTAGTAACCACCTGCCCCCACCCGGAAAAAGCAGTTACGATAAACAAAAAAAGTGGTAAGAATGATTTCATTGTAAGATATATTAAATTAGGGTTATATAGTTTAAAAAATCAGCTGCGAATCGTATTGTACAAATATAAGGGGAAAGGAGAAAAAGCAAAACAAATTCTAAGAAAAAACTAAATCGACGTCGTAATTAATACTATTATTATCAGATAATTGTATTTATTTGAAAAGAGAAAAATCTAAATAAGTTAGATATCCCGAATCTAAATAACATTTGTCCTTTCCGCACGTGGTAAAATCGCTCTCGACAGGAGTATCAACGCTGTGCACGGTACACGGTAAATGAGGCCGTTGTGATATCCGAAACTTGTTAGGTTGTCTACTTATTCCTCTCCTCCCCTTCTATCATCTTTATCATTTTCATTACCTCCTCCGGCGTTAAGCCGGTGATGGTTGACAAGGTTTCCACCGAAAATCCGGCCCGAAGACCGTTGGCAATTACTTTTTTCAGGTTTTTTGCTTCGCCGATTGCTTCGCCTTTTTCCAAGCCGATTGCTTCACCTTTTTTCAGACCGGCTTCCTCGCCTTCGATGAGCGCCGTATGAATTTCGCCATCCTTGATGCGGCGTTCCTCTATACTGCGCAAATACCTCCTTTTATCCTCGTCCGAAAGATTGTCGAACGCCAGTATCTTGCGTGCCATGTCAAGTCCCTGAGCCGTGAAACCGTCCTTTATCCTGTTGTTCTTCAAATAGTATATCCATTCGTCGAGGGTGTTTTCCGCCACATCGTTGAATCCCCTGACCTTGATGATGTAATATTCGGGATACAGTTCGCCCACGGCGGTTTTACCGTATGCCCGGCGCTGGGTGGCGGTCAGCTCCAGTTCATTGTGCGTATGAAGTCCCGTAAAGTTGGTGATGCCGTGATATACGTAATCATCGCCTTTTCCCAGGTCGAAATACACAATGTTCACCGAATACACCTTGCGTACTTCGGAATACGGATCGCCTGCGCGGATATGTTCCGCAACGGCCTTGCTCGTGCCGTAGAGCATCCGGTGAAAGTAGTCGGCTTCGCTGTCGTATTGCAGTTCGATGATGACCAATTCCCTGCCGTCGGCTTCAACGAGTATGTCCACCCTGTTGCTTTTGTCGTCTTCATCCGTTTTGTTGCTTTCACTCTCGGCAATGTGCCTGATGAGGATTTTACGGCTGAGCAGTTCGCTCAAAAAGCCTTCCAACACCTCGAAATTAGCCTTGTTGCGGAGCAGACGCTTCATTGCCCAATCGAATGAGACCATGCTGCGGGTTGTTTCCATTTTTTATCGATTTTTTATAGTTTTTTTTATTCCAATTTTACATCTCTTTGCAAAGGTTGGGAAACTGCAAAACCATACGTTGTTAGTTTATTTATTTTCTTCCCTTATTTTCATTACCTCCTCCGGTGTTAAGCCGGTGATGGTTGACAGGGTTTCCACCGAAAATCCGGCCCGAAGACCGTTGGTAATTACTTTTTTCAGATTTTTTGCTTCGCCGATTGCTTCGCCTTTTTCCAAGGCATCGTCTATAAAGCTGCGCTCGGTTAAAATATCAATCTTCCATTTGTCGTAAGTCACCAACTGTGCTTTGGTGTAAGCGCCCACTTCCATATATCCGATCGCTTCCCGTATCTCTTCGTTTTCCATCAGTTCTTCGGGGGCCTTCTCCGTCCTTTCATTGATCTCGGTAAGGAAACGCAGCCATAATTCGTGTAACTTTTTTTCCGCCCGGTTTCCCGGTTTGAATTTGGGCAGTTCGATAAAAACAAACTCCAATCCTTCGATTTGTTTTCCGGTA
>WRGA01000065.1 GCA_009787405.1 Candidatus Azobacteroides sp. | reverse complement strand
CGAAGTTGAACGAGATTTTTCCCCCGGAAAAACAGAACGCCGGGGTTCAAAAAGAAGGTATTTCATCGGACGGCGACACGAAACTGTATGCCCCGCCTCCGGGCGAAACGGGCAATCCGCAGAAGATCGTCACCCCGTTGGGGAACGCCGATGTGACGGTGTTTCTGCTGTTGTCGTTCTGTGCGGCGGGTTATTATTGCGTGAAACGACACAATAATAAGTAGACGGGTAGACAAGTAAACGGGTTTCGGATGAAACCGATTAAAAATACCGCCTTGCTTCAAACAAGACGGTATTTTTAGTTTTTGCGGAAGATGTTGATCAAACGGGGTTATATTGAAAAAGATAAATCGATTTTCATTCCGATAGCATGAACTATACGATAAAAAGTAGATACTTTAGGTTCTATTTTACCGGTTTCAATTCTTGATATATAAGATTTATCTGCACCTATACGCTTTGCAAGTTCAGATTGAGAAATACGGGCTTGTTTCCGGCATCCCTCTATAATTTTCCCCGTATAGAAAGCCACGGCTTTTTCTTCGGCTTCCATTCTTTCCGGTGTGCCTTCCTTGCCGAATTTGGCATCGAGAACGACATCATAATCAATTAATTGATGATTGTTTGTCTTCATAATACTCTTTCATTATTTTAAATGCTTTCTCTATTTCTTTTTGTGGTGTTTTCTGTGTTTTCTTTTGAAATCCGTGAAAAAGAACTACGATTTTATCTTCATCGAAAATAAAGAATAAATGATTATCGGATATTGCACCTACCTATCCCCCAAATGGGGTGTAAAAATGTAATATTCGTTTTTTTTGAAAATTACGCTCTAAAAAATATTGTCTTCTGTCCCGTCAGGGACAACATATTGGTAGAAAGGAGAATTCCGCCGGTGACCAAAGTCCCGTCAGGGACGTAATGTGAAGAAGAAAACATTTTGTCCCCGGCGGGCCGGGGAGTGAAAGGGTGGTGTTTTTCTACCGATATAATGTCCCTGACGGGACAAAAAAGAACGAATATTTTTAGAAACATTGACACATTTTTTACATCTCCCTGCAGGGAGGGCCGGGCATAACATCCGATAATCATTAAGAATATTCTATATATATTACTGCTATATTCTATTCTTAATTCATATAATCCGTCACGTATAAGTTTGATAAATTTAAAGGGAATTCTATCTTGTGTTTTCAGCAAAAGAAGAGCATATTGTATTTTTTCCTGTTCTTTATCGGTCAGGGATTCTATAAAATCCTCAAAATAACCACCGTATGCTATTATCTTTCTATACATGATACAAAGGTACTGAAAGTTGTATTACAATACAATTTTTTGGCATGATTCCATTTACGAAAATTTCAATGTCCCTTATTGTTCGAGCTTACCATGTGCCGTTTACTCTGTTGCAGCGAACATATT
The DNA here is from genome assembly GCA_009787405.1 of Candidatus Azobacteroides sp. Classification (GTDB taxonomy): domain Bacteria; phylum Bacteroidota; class Bacteroidia; order Bacteroidales; family WRGA01; genus WRGA01. The sequence continues at coordinate 15,977 of WRGA01000065.1, read as the reverse complement.
GTTCACCTGCTTATTCAAAAGGATTTGCAATCCGACTTCTATAAAAATACCGCCTTGTTTTAGACAAGACGGTATTTTTAGTTTTTTGCGGGAGATGCGATCAGCCCGGATTATACTTCACAGCTGCTCCGTATGCCTCATTGGATGATAATTGTCAACGGACTTCTTAATTTTGCGGCAAATTTTTCCACATAATCGTACCATTCTTTTTCGGTGGCGAATCCGCCTTTACTCCAACCGGCTCCGGCGTAATAAACCAAATTTTCTCCCGGATTGTAATCGGTGACAGCCAACACATGTTTTTGAGCCGTTTCCGTTTTCTTCAAAGCTCCGGAAAAAACAACGGCAGTGTAAACAATCCCATTATCATCTTGAGGATCGGCTTTATCGGCTGTTTCGGCATAAGCGATAAATCCTTTTTCGGCTTCCGATACCGGTTTGTAAGCGGGATCGGCTTCTTTTACATCGTTAACCGGTGCGGCATTTGCTGTTTTCAGGATGATTCCGGCGGCAACGGGTATAACCGATTTTACACCGGAATAATTTTCAATGATTTTGTTAAAGTTGGATCCGGCATCCAAACTGATGATTTTGGTTTCGGCAATCGTGGAATCGCCCGCAACATCGAATGCTTTGTATGTCAATTCGATGGTGGTGCGTAACGGGCCGTTATCCAACACTTTTTGTGTAACAAAATTTTCGGACAACCAAAGCGAATCATTTACAAACGGAGCCATTCCGCCGGCACCCAACGTGCGTCCGACTTTGTAACAATCCACTCCTTCTCCGTGATCGACGTGATAAGATGCAACGCCGCTCAGGTCGTCTTTATACCATTTGTCGATAATCAAATTTTCCGTTTTTTTAACCCATACGTCAATCCCGTTGCTGGGGCCGTCTATTGCGATCAGGGCGGGGCCGTACATCCGGAATGCTATTTTGTCGTTTTCCCAGGCGACATCGTCTTTACGTTCGGGAACGAAGCGTCCGAATGTTTTGGCGGTGAAATTTTGGGGTATTCCTTTTTTAATCAGGTATTCAGCACTCTTTTCCGCTTTTACGCTGACCGGAAAGATTAATTTTTGCGGAGTTGCATTTCCTTCGGTAACCAATTGATAAGGCACTTGCATGCCGTTTGCATCGATGACGATTATTCGGGCTGTGTCGGCAAGCGCTGTTTTTGCCGTGATGTCAGACCATTCCAATTCGATGATTTCATTTTCTCTGTCGATGGATGAATCATTTTTAATGAAAACTTTTATAGTCTTATTTTCATTGCATGCCGTAAATAAAATACATATCAAAATAACCGGAAATATTTTCTTCATCGTAATGTGTGTTTAATTTGTTAATGAATCAGGAGGGTAATTTACCCAAATAGGCCAAGATTCCGCCGTCTACGTATAAGACATGACCGTTTACGAAGTCGGAAGCACGGGATGACAAGAAAATGGCGGCACCCTGCAAATCTTCCACTTCACCCCAGCGTCCTGCCGGTGTGCGTCCCACGATAAAGGTGTTGAACGGATGTCCTTCTTCACGCAAAGGCCCTGTTTGAGAGGTTGCAATGTAACCCGGGCCGATTCCGTTTACCTGAATGTTGTTTGCGCCCCATTCGCTTGCCAAATTGCGGGTAAGCATTTTCAAACCGCCTTTGGCCGCCGCATAAGCGGAAACTGTTTCTCGGCCCAACTCGCTCATCATCGAGCAGATGTTGATGATTTTTCCACCGCCTTTGGCGATCATACCCGGAGCAACGGCTTTGGACATGATGAACGGTGCGTTCAGATCGACATCGACGACTTGACGGAAATCGGCAGCCGACATTTCGAGGGCCGGAATACGTTTGATGATGCCCGCATTATTGATTAAAATATCGATTACTCCGACTTCTCCGGTTATTTTGGCGATGGATTCATTCACCGCTTTTTCGTCGGTTACGTCGAATACATATCCGTGCGCATTGATTCCTGCGGCTTTGTATTCTTTTAAAGCGTTTTCGGTTCGTTCCGCCGATAAATCATTAAAAACGATCGTTGCTCCGGCTCCTGCCAATGCTTTGGCCAAAGCCATTCCGATGCCGTGTGTCGCACCGGTTACCAATGCAATTTTTCCTTTCAGGGAAAAGAAATCATCAATGATGCTCATAATTCGTTATTGTTATTTTAATGGTTAAATTTTAATTATTTAAGATCTGTGATTTTGAAAAAATCTTGATCGCCATAATCCAGATTTTCGCCGGCCATTCCCCAAATGAACGTGTAACTGCTTGTTGCCGCAGCCGAGTGAATCGACCATTCGGGTGAAATAACGGCTTGTTCGTCTTTCATCCAGATGTGTCGGGTTTCACCGGGTTCTCCCATAAAGTGGCATACTGCTTGTTCTTCGGGTACTTCAAAATAGAAATAGGCTTCCATGCGGCGGCTGTGTACGTGTGCAGGCATGGTATTCCACACGCTTCCCGGTTTGAGCTCGGTCATTCCCATTTGCAATTGGCAGGTTTCGATGACTTCCCGGGTCAACATTTTGTTGATGATGCGATGATTGGCTGTTTCCAATGCGCCTGATTCTATTTTGACCGCATCGGCTTTGGTGACTTTCCGGTCGGGAAATGTTTTGTGCGCAACAGCCGAACAAAAATAGAATTTTGCGGGATGGTTTGCGTCTACGCTTTCGAATACGACTTCACGATCTCCCGCACCTAAATAAAGCGCTTCTTTATAATTCAATTCGAATGTTTGTCCGCCGATAACCACTTTTCCCGTTCCCTTGCCTACATTGTAAATGCCGATCTCGCGACGGTGAAGAAAATGCGGCGCTTTCAACGGATCAATGGCTTCCGGCGATAATTTTTCTCCCACGGGCATTGCGCCGCCTATAACTAAACGATCATACATGGTGTAAACCATATTGACTTCATTTTTTACGAATAAATTTTCGATTAAATGTTCTTTTCGCAAACGTGTGGTATCGTAATTCTTTGCATCTGCCGGATGCGAGGAACTGCGAAGTTCATAATTTGTTTTCATTTTTAATGTATTTATTGAATATAAATATATTGAAAAAATAGTTTATATTTTAAACGCCGGAGTCGGACAGACGCAAAATTTAAGAAGTTGTTTGAATTATTTGGACATACAATAAAAATTATAAATGATTATCGGATGTTGTACCTACTTATCCCCATGTAGGAGGGTGTTAAAAATATTTCAATATTCAAAAAAATATTCGTTCTTTTTTGTCCCGTCAGGGACGTTATATCGGTAGAAAAACACCATCCCTTCATCCCTTGTCCCGCCGTGGACAAAATGTTTTCCTATCCATATTACGTCCCTGACGGGACTTTGGCTGACGGAGAAATTCTCTTTTCTACCAATATGTTGTCCCTGACGGGACGGAAAACAACACTTTTTAGAACATAATTTTTAAAAAACGAATATTACATTTTTATACCCCACTTGCGGGGAGAGCCGGGCATAATATCCGATAATCATTAAATTCTATTTATTATTCAAAAATCAAAAAAAATCAACACCAAGATTTTATAAATCCAAGAAAACCTTTATTCCCTAAAATACCCTTAATAGCCTCAGCTGTCTTTTTTAGTCTCCCGTTTATTCCCTTATTTTCAGTCTTTTAATAAGGGAATAAGCGGGAGGTTGTAATGTTATTTTCTGCTACTGAAGGGACTCTTTAAAAATAAAGGCAATATAAAATGAACGTATTTTCAAAAAAATAGACCTGCACCTTTCGCACCCAGGTGTATTTTTGCGGATAAGCATTTAAAATTTCAGCAGGTAACCTAATTCAAACAGCCTCTAAATTCTTTGTGTCTTTGCATCTTTGCGTTTAAAATAGTAGATATTAAATTCTGTCATGTTCCTATAAATGTGGTAGAGCTGTCATTGGTCAACCACATTGAAGGCTCAAAGGTACTAATTCTTTTTAAATTAGTGCATCCCTTCCGCAACTCTTTTTGGCTCTTTACCCGAAAGTGGTATCTTTGCAAAAATTTACCGGATGACGTTTGAACTCCAATATACCGACCCGCATTCGAAAGCGAGGGCCGGCTTAATTTCCACCGGTCACGGAATCATAGAAACTCCGATTTTTATGCCTGTGGGAACTGCAGGTTCCGTGAAAGGTGTTCATATTCATGAATTAAAAGATGATATTAAAGCCCGGATCATTTTGGGAAATACTTATCATTTATATTTGCGTCCGGGAATCGATATTCTGGAAAAGGCCGGCGGATTGCATCAATTTAATGCTTGGGACGGGCCGATTCTTACCGACAGTGGCGGATTTCAGGTATTTTCGTTGTCCGATAACCGGAAATTGCATCAAGACGGCGCCGAATTTCGATCGCATATCGACGGTTCGAAGCATTTTTTTTCTCCGGAAAAGGTTGTCGATATTCAGCGTTCCATCGGCGCCGATATTATGATGGCTTTTGATGAATGCCCGCCCGGAACGTCCGATTACGATTATGCCGAAAAATCGCTGGCGCTCACGCATCAATGGTTGGACCGGGGAATTGCCCGATTTCGGGAGACCGATGCGAGATACGGTTATGAACAATCTTTCTTTCCGATTGTACAGGGGTGTGTATATCCGGATTTGAGAAAACAGTCGGCGGAATATATTGCCGAAAAAGAATGCGACGGAAATGCCATCGGCGGGCTTGCCGTGGGTGAGCCGGTAGACCGGATGTACGACATGATCGAAGTGGTGAACGAGATTTTACCGGAAAACAAACCCCGTTATTTGATGGGGGTGGGTACGCCAGCCAACATTCTGGAGTCGATCGGACGGGGCGTGGATATGTTCGATTGCGTGATGCCCACTCGTAACGGACGCAACGGCATGCTTTTCACGAAAGACGGTATTTTGAACATGCGCAACAAAAAATGGGCGGATGATTTTTCTCCGATCGAGGAAGACGGCGCTTCGGTTGTTGACCGTACTTACAGCAAATCGTATTTGCGGCATTTGTTTATCAGTGAAGAATTGTTGGCCATGCAAATCGCTTCGATTCATAATCTGGCTTTTTATTTGTGGCTGGTGAAAGAAGCGCGGATGCATATTTTCTCGGGAGATTTTTCCGTCTGGAAAAAAGAAATGGTTGAAAAAGTTGGTTACAGGAGGTAAAAGATAAAGGATTTTATTTTCGTATGAAAAGATTGGATATCTACATCATAAAAAAATTTTTGGGAACTTATTTTTTTACCATTTTCTTGATTTTGACCATTGCCGTGGTGTTCGATATTAATGAAAAGTTGGATAAATTCCTGTCGAAAGACGTGACGCTTTATGAAATCATTTTCAAGTATTATGTGAATTTTATTCCGTACTATGCAAGCGTTTTCAGTGCATTGTTCACCTTTATTTCCGTCATCTTTTTTACCTCTAAAATGGCCGGCAATTCCGAAATCATCGCTATTTTGGCCTGCGGAATCAGCTTTAAGCGGTTTGTGAGGCCGTATATGATTTCCGCGTTGATTATTTCGATTTTCATGTTTATTCTGAACGGGTTTATCATCCCTCCCGCCAATGTGATCCGTATCGATTTTCAGAATAAATACATCAAAAACAGGAAAGTCGAGTATGCGAGAAATATTCAGTTGGAGACGGTTCCGGGCGTGGTGGCTTATATCGAACATTACAACAATATGACCAAAACAGGCAGTAATTTTTCGTTGGATCAATTTGAAAATAAACAGTTGAAATCGAAACTCACGGCTAAAAGGATACAATACGATACGTTGCAAAAATGGACGGTCAGCAATTATTTGATCCGTAATTTCGAAGGAATGCACGAATACATCATAAAAGGCGATAAAATGGATACCGTGTTGCACATCGAACCTTCCGATTTCCTGATTTCAGGCGGAGATCAGGAACAAATGACGACGCCTTGGTTGAAAGAGTATATCGATAAACAGAAAAAAAGAGGGGTCGGCAATATCATAGATTTTGAAATTGAATATGAACGACGGTATGCTGCTTTTATGGCGTCATTTATATTGACGATGATCGGCGTGACGTTGTCGTCTCGAAAAGTGAAAGGCGGAATGGGCCTGAATATCGGAATCGGGTTGGGACTCAGTTTTTCGTACATCATTTTTATGACCATGTCTTCGACGCTGGCGGTTTCGGGTACGCTTACTCCGCGCATTGCCGTATGGTTGCCGAACATCGTATATGCCGTTATTGCCGTTTTCTTATATCAAAGAGCTCCGAAATAATGTAAATTGTCAAATTGTCAAATCAAAATAGTGGATAACATTAAAAACATTGTTTTCGACTTCGGGGGAGTCATTGTCGATGTCAGCAGAACACAGGCCGTGAAGCGGTTTGAAGAAATCGGAGTGGATCGGGCCGATGAGTTGTTGGGAGTGTATAAACAGGACGGTATTTTTTTGGCGTTGGAAGAAGGGACTTTGTCCCGGGAAAATTTTTATGCCGAACTGAGAAAACCGGCCGGAAAAAATCATATCACCGACGAACAAATCGATTACGGTTGGTTCGGGTTTATTTTGCCGATAGTACAGGGCCGGATCGATTTCTTGCTTGAATTGAGAAAAAAATATAAATTGTATTTGCTCAGCAATACAAATCCCATTATTATGGGATGGGCGCGTTCTTCCCGTTTTTCTCCGGCGGGAAAGCCGTTGGACGATTATTTCGATAAACTTTATCTTTCGTATCAGTTGGGGGTGATTAAACCCGATAAACGTATTTTCGAGAAAATGATCGAGGATTCGGGGATGAATCCCGCCGAAACTCTTTTTGTCGATGACGGTCAGGCCAATATTGAAGCTGCCGCCAAATTGGGGTTTAAAACCTGCCGGCCGAAAGAAGGCGAGGATTACCGGATTTTTTTCAACGATAAGGAAGCAACATATTGGTAGAAATTTTCAAAGTCTGCAACACGCCACAGGCGTGAAATCCGGATAACCCCGAGTAAGCGAAGCGTAACTCGGAATCGGGAAAATCGCCGCTAATATTATACTATTTTAAACGCGAAGATGCAAAGACACAAAGATGTTAAACTTCGCGTCTTTTCGTTTTTATGATTTGGCGTTTAAAATGTAAATTATTTTCTGTGACATGCTTATTATAAATTATGCTAAAATACAATCAATGATACGAATCACGGCATTATCCGCTGCCATCTTTTTTTCTTCGTTGTGCGTTTTGACGCATGCTCAACAAACACACGTGCGAACGGGAGCGGAGAGAATGGAAGCATATTTGTCTGAATTGAAAGGAAAAAAAGTGGGATTGGTGGTGAATCAAACCTCCGTTGTCGGTCAAAATCGAACATTGTTGCCGGATACGTTGTTGAGTCTGGCCGTAGACGTCAGGAAAATATTTGCACCCGAACACGGATTCCGCGGCGATGCCGATGCCGGCGAAACGATTGTCGGAGGCAAAGACGAAAAAACAGGATTGCCGGTCGTTTCTTTATATGGCCGGAATAAAAAACCTTCCTCCGAACAGTTATCCGATTTGGATATTCTTGTGTTTGATATTCAGGATGTCGGAGTCAGATTTTTTACCTATATCAGCACCATGCATTATGTGATGGAAGCCTGCGCCGAAAACAATAAAAAATTGCTGATTCTCGACCGCCCCAACCCGAATGATTATGTCGACGGCCCTATGTTGGAAAACATGCAAAAATCGTTTGTGGGGATGCATCCGATTCCTGTTTTGCACGGCCTGACCGTCGGAGAATTGGCCCGGATGATCAACGGCGAAAAATGGTTGAGCAGCCGTTCGGAATGTCCGTTGAAAGTGATTCCGGCAGAGTATTGGAAACACGGGCAATCCTATTCGTTGCCGGTAAAACCATCCCCGAATCTGCCGAATGACCGGGCTGTGGCCTTGTATCCGTCGCTTTGTTTTTTCGAAGCAACCCGAATCAGTGTGGGACGGGGAACTTATTTTCCTTTTCAGGTGATCGGCGCTCCCGACAAAGAATACGGAAGTTTCTCTTTTACGCCTGAATCATTGCCCGGATTCGATAAAAATCCGATGCACAAAAATACAGTTTGTTATGGAATGGATTTACGGAATGTCAATTCGAAGGGTGGTCTGACGTTGTATTATTTAATTGATTTTTACAAAAAATCGAAACAAGGCGCCGCCTTTTTCAGCAGTCCTTCTTTTATGGATAAATTGGCCGGAACGGCTTCGCTCAGAAAGCAGATTATCGCAGGAAAATCCGAACAAGAAATAAGAGCCGGTTGGAAAAAAGCGCTTGACGAGTATAAAACCTTGCGTAAAAAATATTTGTTATACCCCGATTATTGAAAAACGACTGCGAAAAATAAAAGGGTGAAGCCCTTAAGCATGTCTCAAAAAATAGTTTATATTTTAAACGCAAAGGCGCAAAGGCGGAAAGACGCAAAGTTTAAATTCTCCTGATTTTGACAATGCGTCACCCTAAAAAAGTCCGTATGGACTTTAACGTTGATTATTACACAATTATAAAATCGCACTCTTTAAAGTGTCAAAGTCAGGAAATAATTTAAATGATTATCGGATATTGCACTTACCTATCCCCCAAGTGGGATGTAAAAATGTAATATTCGTTTTTTTGAAAAATCCGTTCTAAAAAATGTTGTTTTCCGTCCCTCAGGGACAACATATCGGTAGAAAGGAGAATTCCGTCGGAGACCAAAGTCCCGTCAGGGACGTAATGTAAAGAAGAAACATTTTGTCCCCGGCGGGACAAAAAAAAGACGAATATTTTTGAAACATTGATACATTTTTGCATCCCCCTGCAGGGAGAGCCGGGCATAACATCCGATAATCGTTATAATTTATATTTTAAACGCCAAGTCGCAAAGGCGGAAAAACGCAAAGTTTGAATTTTTTATGACTTTGTGTCTTTGCATCTTCGCGTTTAAAATAGTAGATATTAAATTCTCCCGGGGACTTATTCTCAAAAGATCCCCCTTAATAGCACAGGGATTCATCGGTACACCTTACTCTTATTCGCTTATTTCCGGGACAAGACCATGTAATGCGGATTTTGAAAAATAAGGGATTAAGGTTTGGATAACAAGCATTAAATCAATGCGACTGAGGGTGCTTTTAGAAATAAGGGTTAAAAAGTAGAAATAATTTTAACCCCACACCTTTTGCGGGCAAGCCGAAAAAAGTGCTGTGAAAAAGGTTGTGGAATTTTTAAAGCCGCCAACATACTATAGACGTGAGATCCGGATAACCGGGTAAAGTTTATCCCGATTTGTCGGGATAAACTTTACCCGCGGGGAGATGACGGCAAATCCGGTATTGTAGAATTCCGCAGGAGTTCCACCCGTTACAGGGGGGTGGGAGTCGGTTTTCCCTCGAGCTGCTCCTGCCGGCTTACTCCTCTATCTTCGTTTGTTTTACGGACTGCACGATATTCGTTGTCGTAGGGGTTGAGTTCTGCTTTCTCAGATGTCCAATAGGTTTCTTTTAATTTCATGTTGTGTGGGGAATAAGAAAATATCCACGTCGCAGATTCTTCCGGTTGTTCGTCCAAGTACATTCTCACCCCCTTGACATCAGCAAAATATCTTGTGTAAGAAATTGACTTTTTTTTCTCGGTGACCGAGAATAGACTATCCGGATTAAACCCTTCAACAATGAACATTTCATTTTTATACTTGAAAAAACCCATATTGTCCGAATGCCCTATCGCCAACAGCGGAAACGTCTCTATGACTATAGAATAGTCAGCGGAATCTTTTGTGACAAAAACAGAATAAACGTAATCTTTCTCTTTGATATTCTGCATGATTACAGCAGAATCTATGATAGCAAGGAATTTTTGATCATTAATTTTTAATTCAGACAATTCCAAATGATTCTTTTCCGCTTGCCATTCTTGAGCGGTCATTGTACTACATAAAAAGACCGCTGCAATAAGAAATAATATTTTATTCGATTTCATGACTTTATCTTTTAAAATAACTAAAATCTGATTTAACTGAATTTGGTCCGTAAGGTATTTTTTGCCCCGTCTTCGGATCATATATCCAAAATATAGGGGTAATTGCCGATATCCTTTTTGTATTATCCACCACACTTTTTGCAAACGGAACATCTCCTGTCCTTCCGGAGCTTATGTCCGGGAGTCCGCTTGGATATGGAGCATCATATATGGCAGGATGATTGTGCATATTTTCCATCATTACATTTCCCGCCATAAATTGCTTCATATAAACATCCCTCATTCCTCCTTCCGTTGTTCCTTGATGTGTTGTTGTGATGAAATTTGAAGTTTCTCCTCCCTTTTCTTTTCCGAAAATACCAAGGCTGAATTCAACATTCGTATTATTTGCCATAAAAGTAAATAAGGCATCCGCATTATCAATTCCTTTAACTGAATAAAGATCATACGACCACCCCTTTCTATTTTTATATGTTATGGTGACCATTGATTGAGATACTGTACCATATTTAAAAAAAATGGATTTTCCGCCGATTCTTTTCCCGTTCGCGTTTACCATATAAAAAGCGTCTTGAATCGCATCATTATAATGATTGACGATTCTCCCGTCTTGATTTATTTCCCAAACATCTATTCTATTCCCGGACTTGGCAAATTGTCCGGGATTGCTCATGCCATACGTGTAATTGGTTTTGGTATCATACGAAACAGTACCCTTTTCAACGACATTTTTGTTGTCGTGAAATTCCTCAAATTCATCCTTGATTTTGTCGATCTCATACTTTATAAAAGGATTTTTCACTGTCCGGGCAAACAGAAAAACGGCTAATAAAAAGACGGAACAAGTTAATGGCAATCGTTTCATGGCGTTTCAACTTTATGAATTGCGCAAAATGTACCTTAACATGCATGGACGCAAGTTATGATGTTTTTTTTGATAAAACAAAAAAATCCGGGTATTTTGTATGATATTTTTAATTCTTAACTTTTAATTCCGTATTTTTAACATTATTCCACTGTCACCGATTTCGCCAAATTCCTCGGTTGATCTACGTCCCGGCCTTTAGTTACGGCAATGTAATACGCCAACAATTGCAGCGGGATGGCTGCCACCAACGGAACCAGACACTCTTCGGTCAGCGGAACTTCGATGCAGTAATCCGAAATTTCTTTCACGATTTCGTCCCCTTCCGTCACAATGGCGATGACCTTCCCTTTTCGCGCCTTGATTTCCTGAATGTTGCTTACCACCTTTTCGTACATCCCTTTTTTGGTGGCAATGACAACCACCGGCATTTCCGTATCGATAAGCGCAATGGGGCCGTGCTTCATTTCGGCGGCGGGATATCCTTCGGCATGAATGTAGGAGATCTCTTTCAACTTTAAGGCGCCTTCCAAAGCCAACGGATAATTATATCCGCGCCCCAGGTAAATGAAATTTTTCGCATAAGTGAAAATTTTCGAAAATTCCTTGATTTGGTCGTTCAACAGCAATGTTTTTTCCATTTTGGCCGGAACGCTTTGCAGTTCCTTGGTGATTCTCAAGTAATTTTCCTCGGAAATGACTCCTTTCACTTTTCCGATGGCTAATGTCATCAAGGTCAATACCGAGACTTGAGCCGTGAATGCTTTTGTCGATGCCACGCCGATTTCAGGTCCCGCATGCGTGTATGACCCTCCGTGTGTTGCGCGGGAAATGGATGAACCGACGACGTTGCATATTCCGTAAATGAATGCTCCGCGACTTTTGGCAAGTTCTACGGCAGCCAAGGTATCAGCGGTTTCTCCCGATTGGGATATGGCAATGACGATGTCGTCGGGATAAATGACGGGGTTCCGGTATCGAAATTCGGATGAATATTCTATCACGACGGGAATCCGGCAATATTCTTCCAGCATGTACATGCCGATCAGTCCGGCATGCCACGATGTCCCGCACGCACAAATGATAATCCGCCCCGCTTTCAAAAACTTTTCTTTATTGTCGAGAATGCCCGAAAGAACCACATGAGTGCCTTCCACGTTTACCCGTCCGCTCATGCAGTCGCGAATCGTGCGGGGCTGTTCGAAAATCTCCTTCAACATGAAATGGGGATAACCTCCTTTTTCCAATTGACTGAGATTCATGCTCAATTGTTGAATTTGCGGGGTTTTTTCCACATTTTCGATCGACGTGATTTTGGGTTCTTCATGCCGGCGTATGATGGCGATTTCTTCATCATCCAGATAAATCACTTTATCGGTATATTCGATGATGGGACTTGCGTCGGAGGCCAGAAAATATTCTCCGTCTCCGATTCCGACCACCAACGGACTGCTCTTTCTTGCGGCGATGATCAGGTCAGGATTTCCTTTTTCGACCACGGCTATGGCGTATGCTCCCACGACTTGTCCCAACGCCAGCTGAACGGCCGTCACCAAATCGACGTGATTGCTTTCTTTGATGTATTCGATCAGTTGGATGAGTACTTCCGTGTCGGTACGGCTGCTGAAGGTGTAGTTTTTCGATAAAAGTTCTTTTTTCAGTACGGAATAATTTTCTATGATTCCGTTATGGATTAACGCCAATGTTTCCGATTGTGAATAATGGGGATGGGCGTTGACATTATTCGGTTCTCCGTGAGTGGCCCAACGTGTATGTGCGATTCCGATGCTTCCGCTCGTGTCTTTGGATTCTGCAAAAGCTTCCAGATCGGCAACTTTGCCTCGTGTCTTGTACACATTCAAGTCGTTATTTTTATTGATCAGGGCCACGCCCGCACTGTCATAACCCCGGTATTCCAAACGATGCAACCCTTTGATTAAAATGGGATAAGCTTCTTTATTTCCTAAATATCCGACTATTCCGCACATATTTATATAGTTAAAAGTTAAGAGTTAAGAATTAAGAGTTAAGAGTTAAGAATTAAAAGTTAGGGATGAATTGATTTTTGATGTCAGGTAAAAACAATATTTTCTTCTTTCAAGATCGGTTCGCAGCGATATTTTAAGAAAAGCCGGGCAATGGTCAACACGTCCTTTTGACAATATTGAACGATCCGTTCCAAGTTGCCGTCTTTCCAATACACTTCTCCGACTTGGCTGCCGTCGATATCGTCTTTCGGCGTCGGAATGTTGAATACCGCGGCAAGCAGATTCAACGAAGCATAGCTTTTGTAATCGCCGAATTTCCACAGTTCCATCGTATCCAGATGATTGATTTCCCACGGCTTTTTTCCCGCCGTATTCAAAATACGGGGTATTTCCATGCCGTTGATCAACAACCTTCGGGCAATGTACGGAAAATCAAATTCTTTTCCGTTGTGTGCACAGAGCAGATTTTCACCCGTATTGAAATGTTTATTCAACAAAAGGGAGAAATCGGATAATATTTCTTTTTCATCTTCGCCGTAAAATGATTTGATTCTCAATTCTCTTTCTCGTGCAAAGTAACCGACCGAAATACAGATTATTTTTCCGAATTCGGCATAAATCCCTGCTTGTGCATACATTTCTTTCGACGAAAGATTTTCGTCTTTCATGCGTTGCAATTGTCCTGCTTTTTTATCCCACAACAATTTGAACATATCGCTTAAATCGTCGTAAGAAGCGCAAGCCGGAACCGTTTCTATGTCGAGAAACAGAATTTTTTGTATGGGAATATATTCAAGCATGTCAATCTAATTTTAAAACAGCCAGAAATGCCTTTTGCGGCACTTCCACGGAGCCGATTTGTTTCATTCTTTTCTTGCCTTTTTTCTGTTTTTCGAGCAATTTTCGTTTACGACTGATGTCTCCTCCGTAACATTTGGACGTAACGTCTTTTCTCACGGCTTTGATGGTTTCCCGTGCAATGATTTTAGATCCGATTGCAGCCTGAATGGCAATCTCGAACTGTTGACGGGGAATCAATTCCTTCAATTTTTCGCACATCCGTCGTCCCAAACCGTAGGCATTGTCCACATGCGTGAGCGTGGAAAGAGCATCGACCGATTCGCCGTTCAGTAAGATGTCGAGCTTGATTAATTTCGACGGGCGGTAATCGTGTAAATGATAATCAAATGACGCATAACCTTTGGAAATGCTTTTCAGCTTGTCGTAAAAATCGATGACGATTTCTGCCAACGGTATATCATAAATAATTTCAATCCGGTCTTCCGAAATGTATTCTTGTTTGATCAGTTCTCCTCGTTTTCCCAGACAAAGCGTCATGATGGGGCCGATGAAATTGGTGGTCGTGATGATGGATGCCCGGATATAGGGTTCTTCGATCCGGTCGATCAACGTTGCATCCGGTAATCCCGAAGGATTGTGAACTTCTTTCATTTCTCCTTTTTTGTCGTATATCCGGTATGAAACGTTCGGAACCGTAGTAATGACATCCATGTCAAATTCCCGATCCAAGCGTTCCTGAACGATTTCCATGTGCAATAATCCCAAAAAGCCGCAACGGAATCCGAATCCCAGTGCAACGGAACTTTCCGGTTGAAAAGTCAGGGAAGCGTCGTTCAGTTGTAATTTTTCGAGAGACGAACGCAGATTTTCGAAATCTTCGCTTTCGATCGGATATACGCCCGCAAATACCATCGGCTTGACTTCCTCAAATCCTTCGATCGCTTTATCGCACGGACGGGCAACATGGGTGATCGTATCGCCGACTTTTACCTCTTTGGAGGTTTTTATGCCTGAAATGATGTAACCGACATCGCCGCAACTCATTTCTTCGCGGGGAATCATATCTAATTTGAGCACTCCGATTTCATCGGCATCGTATTCTTTTTCCGTGGCGACGAATTTTACCCGTTCTCCTTTTCGGATGGTTCCGTTCACGATTTTGAAATAAGCGATGATGCCGCGGAATGAATTGAACACGGAGTCGAAGATCAAACATTGCAAAGGGCCGTCCGGGTCGCCTTGCGGTGCCGGGATCCGTTCAATGACGGCTTCCAGTATCTTTACGACGCCTTCGCCTGTTTTTCCGCTGGCCCGGATGATTTCTTCCCGTTTTATGCCCAATAGTTTTACAATTTGATCTTCCACTTCATCGGGCATGGCACCCGGCAAATCGATTTTATTGAGAACCGGAATGATTTCCAGATTATGCTCGATAGCCATGTATAAATTGGCAATGGTTTGGGCTTGTATGCCTTGAGCGGCGTCGACAATCAACAACGCTCCTTCACATGCCGCAATGGAACGGGAAACTTCATACGAAAAGTCTACATGCCCGGGAGTATCGATCAGATTAAGGGTATAGGTTTTGCCGTTTAAAGCATATTGCATTTGGATGGCGTGACTTTTTATGGTGATGCCCCGTTCTTTTTCCAAATCCATGTTGTCCAAAACCTGATTTTCTTTAATGTCGACGGTTTTGGTAATTTCCAGTAAACGGTCGGCCAATGTACTTTTTCCGTGATCTATATGAGCAATAATACAGAAATTACGAATGTGCTCCATCAATGTTGTTGATAATAATACGCCTGCTTTCGGCGGATAAAGATTTTTATTCTGAATATTTTAAAATGCAAAGGTATTGATTTTCGTTTATATGGAAAAGGATTTTACAATACAAAATGACATTAAAGACTTCTCCGGAAAGGGATGGCACACGGTAGACAAGTAAACGAGTAGATAAGTGGACGAGTTAACGGGTAAGACTGAAAGTCTTTAAGACACCGGCACGGGGCAATACCCTACGGGGTAAAAAACAAGCGGCGGATACCTGAAGCCCCGGAGGTGCGTAATCAATTGATAATACCACGATTACACCCTTCCGGAGCTTTTAATATCCGCCTGCTTTTTACCCGCGGGGCGATGCCTCACGCTATGGTACACAAGACTTTCAGCCTTACCCGTCTACTCGTTTACTTATTATTGTGTCGTTTTACGTAATAATAACCCGCCGCACAGAACGACAACAGCAGAAACACCGTCACATCGGCGTTTCCCAACGGGGTGACGATCTTCTGCGGATTGCCCGTTTCGCCCGGGGGCGGGGCATACAGTTTCGTGTCGCCGTCCGATGAAATACCTTCTTTTTGAA
>WRGA01000064.1 GCA_009787405.1 Candidatus Azobacteroides sp. | reverse complement strand
ACTTTTTGTTGACACCAAAATAATTATGTGTAAATATAACTACTTGATAATAAGGAATATAATCGGATAATAGCGCATGATTCATAATCATGAGGTCCCGAGTTCAATCCTCGGTCTCGCTACCGGAAACAGAGAGGATTACAAGAAATTGTAACCCTCTTTTCTTTTTTGTGTACAATTTCCCCCCTTTCTTTGCCCTTAAATTAATCGCACAAGGATAAAAAATGATAAGCCCTTCCCTGCGGGGATAGATAGGTACAACTAAAAAGTAATCTGTGCTGCGATCCAAATATTTTGTTATATTTGCATAATATTTCAAACTAAAATTATGGAATCCGGAAAAGCAAAAAATTTAACAGGAGTATTGCTATCTCTGTTTATAATTAGTTTTGCAGGCTGTAGTAATGATGACCTGAGCCCCATTACATTGAAGGGTCAAGACAATACAACACTTACCATACGCTTGACCGATTTTACCAGCGAAAACGGATATAGTTTTCCTCTACAAGGTGGAGATGGCAGTTATTCTGTAAAATCAAGTAACGATAAAATTGTTACAGCCGAAATGATATCTCCCGTTGATTTACGTTTAATACCCATAAATATAGGAGAAACAACCGTAACAATAACAGATAACTCTCGAAATATACTTATTCTGAACATACAGGTAGATTTTGCAACTCAAGATATTGTTATAAGGGAACGTACCGTAACCATATTCGGAGAAGGTTTGACTGAAAATGAGAAAAAAGCAATCACGGAAGAACAACTTGCTCAGATCCCTGTAAAAGTAGGAGGAGGTTATAGATTTATTTTTACAGATGTAGTCGGTAAAAAAGGCAAGGCTGTCATTTATACGGACACTTTCGGTTCTGACGGAATTGAAACAACATTTGAATATAAAGAATTTGAAAGTATATATGCACCTGATGTTGTTTCACATGGATATGAGGTCGTTATAAATAATGAAAAAAGAATCTTTATTTTAGGAATATATCAGGGGCAATCAACTTCATCGTATCGTGTAGCATTAATGGAAGATGTTACCCCAAAAGTGCAAGTCGAATATCCCCAAGCAGAGTCGGTATATACCGCTCAACTTATTAGTCCTCGCATTATAGATTAAAAAGGTTTATGTCATGAAGATAAAGGCCTTAGATGCAAGAATTTACCACTAAAACAACAACGCTAAATTTTGCATTTTCGGATGTAAAATTGAGTGTTGATTTTGTAATGAATTAATTTTCAGCCTTGTTTGTGATATGTGAGAGCAGCTCCACGATTATTTTTCTAATTCCTTCCTGATAAACTCTTCCAATACCTTCGTTTCCGGCAAATTTACTAAAAACCCGGAAACGAACAGTTGATTATCTATGTAAGAAACAGCGTATTCAGCTAAAGCATGATCAGTAAATAACTTATAATTATTTTTTTAATGATTATCGGATGTTATGCCCGGCTCTTCCGACAGGTGGGGTATAAAAATGTAATGTTCGTTTTTTAAAAATTATGTTCTAAAAAATGTTGTTTTCCGTCCCGTCAGGGACAACATATTGGTAGAAAGGAAATTTCTCCGATGGCCAAAGTCCCGGCAGGGACGTAATATGGAAAGGAAAACATTTTGTCCCTGACGGGATAAAGGGTGAAGGGATGGTGTTTTTCTACCGATATAACGTCCCTGACGGGACAAAAAGAACGAATATTTTTCGAATATTGAAATATTTTTCACACCCTCCTATACGAGGATAGGTAGGTGCAACATCCGATAATCATTTTTTTTATTATTGACTGACAAAAATTTGCAAGGTAAAAAGGTATAAAAATTTTAAAGACTGCAGCACACCGTAGGCGTGAAACATGGATAACCTCGAGTAAGCGAAGCGCAATCCGGAGGGCGAGGTACAGGTAGTTTTCCTTACCGCGAGCTACGCTTCGCCCCGATAAATCGGGATAAACTTTACAAGGGATAATCCATGGAAAAAGAAGACCGAAACAATCGATACCGGTACCGAAAAGCCGGATGCCGGAAAATGACCGGTTCCGGGAAATAGACACAAAGATATGCAGCCGCGAGCCGCATCCTCTGTTTTTTCAAATACTTGCGGGTCGGAGCGAAAATCTTTGATTTAAAATTTGGGGATTCGCAAAACAATATCTATTTTTGCCGACCGAATTTTATAAAAAAACAATAAAATAAAATAAATGACGTATGATAGTAGTACCCGTAAAAGAAGGTGAAAACATTGAAAAAGCGTTGAAAAAATTCAAAAGAAAATTTGAAAAAACAGGTGTGGTTAAAGAAGTGAGAGCAAGACAAGCATTTATCAAACCGTCTATTTCCAAAAGAAAACAAAAACTACACGCTATTTACGTACAAAAGCTTCAACAAGCCGAAGAATAAAATTCGTTTTTTATTAGGATTTATCAATTCTATTCATTACATTCGTAGCATCATTTCGGCTTCGGATCAATTATGTATATAGAGCCTTTTTTGCAGTACCTCCGTTATGAGAAGAATTACTCTTCCCATACGGTGTCTTCTTATCATAAAGATTTGAGTCAGTTTGATTTATTCGTACAGGATAAATTCTATGTTTCTGATTGGAAGGAGGTACAAGCAGATATGATCAGGTCTTGGATCGTGTCGTTGATGAACGACGGTGATGCTCCGAGAACGGTCAATCGAAAATTAAGTGCGCTGAAGTCTTTTTTTAAGTTTTTGAAGAAAGAAGGAGAGGTAAAAACAAATCCCGTGAAAAATATAAGGGGCCCGAAAACAAATAAACCGCTGCCTTCTTTTGTTAAAGAAAAAGAAATGGATATGTTGTTGGATGACGTATTCATTGTCAATGATTTTGAATCTTGCAGAGATCATCTGATCATAGAATTGTTTTACCTGACCGGCATGCGGCGGGCGGAGTTGATCGAGCTGAAAACGACGGATGTCGATTTGTCGGCCAATCAACTGAAAGTTACGGGGAAACGGAATAAACAGCGGTATATTCCGTTCGGCGATGAGTTGAACCGGCATATTTGCGAATATGAAAAATTGAAAGATCAGGAAGTACC
The DNA here is from genome assembly GCA_009787405.1 of Candidatus Azobacteroides sp. Classification (GTDB taxonomy): domain Bacteria; phylum Bacteroidota; class Bacteroidia; order Bacteroidales; family WRGA01; genus WRGA01. The sequence continues at coordinate 14,071 of WRGA01000064.1, read as the reverse complement.
CGGCAGTGACAATTATTTTTTTGTACGGAAGAACGGCAAAAAAATGTACCCTAAGCTTGTTTATTTATTGGTGAATAAATATTTGACGTCGGTAAGTTCTTTGTCTAAAAGAAGTCCGCATGTTTTAAGACACACCTTTGCGACAAGCATGTTGAATCACGGAGCCGGACTGAACGAAGTGAAAGAGCTTCTCGGACACGAAAGTTTGGCAGCAACTGAGATCTATACGCATATAACATTCGAGGAATTAAAAAAAGTGTATCATAGCGCTCATCCCAGAGAAAAAGCGACGGGTGGGCATTAGACAAAAAAAGGAGGTTTTATGGAAATCAACATTCAATCCGTTCATTTTTCGGCATCCAAACAATTGGAAGCATTTGTCCAAAAAAAAGTATCGAAATTGGATCAATTTTATGATGGCATTTTAACCGCAGATGTATCATTGAAGGTGGTAAAACCTGAAGCTGCCAATAATAAAGAGGCACAAATAAAGTTGGCGGTTCGCGGCAGTGATCTGTTTGCAGATAAAACAACCGATTCGTTCGAGAAGTCTATTGATGAAGCAGTGCAAGCTTTGGAAAAGCAATTGACTAAATTCAAGGAAAAAATAAAAGGAAAGTGAAAAAACAGGGGAATGTTTTGTATTTAGGAAATATTTTGTAATTTTGCACCCGTTTCGCTTTTTTCGCGGCGAAACGGTTTTTTTCATGCAGGTAGATGCGCCTCTTTAGCTCAGCCGGCCAGAGCACGTGATTTGTAATCTCGGGGTCGTTGGTTCGAATCCGACAAGAGGCTCGATAATACGGGCGAATACCAGAGTGGCCAAATGGGGCAGACTGTAAATCTGCTGGTTTATACCTTCGGTGGTTCGAATCCATCTTCGCCCACGCGATTTGAATAATAATAGATGAATGAGGGGATACATCCGGTTATTCAGTTATTATTTGCGGGAATAGCTCAGTTGATAGAGCATTAGCCTTCCAAGCTGAGGGTCGCGGGTTTGAGTCCCGTTTCCCGCTCCGGTCGCCGTTGTAGCTCAGCGGTAGAGCACTTCCTTGGTAAGGAAGAGGTCACGGGTTCAAGTCCCGTCAACGGCTCATATCATCAATCAAAAGGCTAATCATTTAAATAATAAATAACAAGTTAAGCTATGGCTAAAGAGAAATTTGAACGCTCGAAACCGCACGTCAACATCGGTACCATCGGGCACGTTGACCACGGTAAAACAACTTTGACTGCTGCTATTACAATGGTATTGGCAAAGAAAGGACTTTCGGAAATTAAGTCTTTCGACCAAATTGACAATGCCCCTGAAGAAAAAGAAAGAGGTATTACCATTAACACGGCTCACGTGGAATATCAGACCGTGAACCGCCACTATGCACACGTTGACTGTCCGGGACACGCCGACTATGTGAAGAACATGGTTACGGGAGCTGCGCAAATGGACGGTGCCATCATCGTAGTAGCCGCAACAGACGGTCCGATGCCTCAAACTCGCGAACACATCCTTTTGGCTCGTCAGGTAAATGTGCCGAAATTGGTTGTTTTCATGAATAAATGCGATTTGGTTGACGATCCCGAAATGTTGGATCTTGTTGAAATGGAAATGAGAGAATTACTTTCTTTCTATGAATTTGACGGAGACAATACGCCGGTTATCCGCGGTTCCGCCCTTGGTGCATTGAACGGTGTACCCGAATGGGAAGAAAAAATAATGGAATTGATGGATGCCGTTGATACATGGATTCCGATTCCTCCGCGCGACATCGACAAGCCGTTCCTGATGCCGGTTGAAGATGTGTTCTCAATCACAGGTCGTGGTACAGTTGCCACCGGTCGTATTGAAACAGGAATCATCAAAACAGGTGAAGAAGTCCAAATCATCGGTTTGGGTTCTGAAGGCAAAAAATCGGTGGTTACCGGAGTGGAAATGTTCCGTAAAATATTGGACGAAGGTCAAGCCGGCGACAACGTAGGTCTTTTGCTTCGCGGTATCGACAAAGACGAAATCAAACGCGGTATGGTGATTACGCACCCCGGAAAAGTTACTCCTCACACTAAATTCAAAGCAGAGGTGTATATCTTGAAAAAAGAAGAAGGTGGCCGCCACACTCCGTTTCATAACAAGTATCGTCCTCAGTTCTACATTCGTACGCTTGACGTAACGGGAGAAATCACTCTTCCGGAAGGAACTGAAATGGTGATGCCGGGCGATAACCTGACCATCACGGTGGATTTGATCTATCCGGTTGCTTGTAGCGTAGGTCTTCGTTTCGCTATCCGCGAAGGTGGACGTACAGTAGGCGCCGGTCAGATTACTGAAATTCTCGAGTAAATTAAAAATTACGAATTAAAAATTACGAATTATGTTTATTCGTAATTCGTAATTGACAATTCGTAATTAAAACACACGGGTCTAGCTCAGTTGGTAGAGCACCGGTCTCCAAAACCGGGTGTCGGGAGTTCGAGTCTCTCGACCCGTGCAAAATTCTGAAACAATGAAAAAATTTTTTGCTGATATTAAAGCGTCTTATGAAGAGCTTGTGCATAAAGTATCTTGGCCTACCGGTTCGGAGCTGAGTAACAGTGCCGTAGTCGTTTTGTTTGCTTCCCTTATAATGGCTGTGGCAGTATTTTGCATCGACATTGTCTTTGAGAATGTGATGAATTTTATTTACACTAACGTCTTCTAATCTTAACAAAAGGAATTTTTGAATGTCTGAGATCGAAAAAAAATGGTACGTTTTACGTGCTATCAGCGGAAAAGAAAGCAAAGTCAAGGAATATCTCGAAACCGAGATAAAAAATACCGGACTGGGCGAGTATGTATCTCAGGTATTGATTCCTACTGAAAAGGTGTATCAAGTGCGTAACGGCAAGAAGGTGATGAAAGAAAGAAGTTACCTTCCGGGTTATGTGTTGATTGAAGCTGCATTGGTCGGCGAAGTGTCTCATCACCTTCGCAACACTCCCAATGTCATCGGTTTTTTGGGCGGCAACGATAAGCCCGCGCCTTTGCGGCCTTTGGAAGTCAGCCGGATTCTTGGTACGGTAGATGAACTGCAAGAGGCCGGTGAGGATATCAATATCCCTTACTATGTCGGAGAAACAGTGAAAGTGGCTTTCGGGCCTTTTACCGGATTCAGCGGCATCATAGAAGAAGTAAATAATGAAAAAAAGAAACTCAAAGTAATGGTCAAAATATTCGGACGGAAAACCCCGCTCGAATTGAGCTTTATGCAAGTGGAGAAAGAATAATCCCGGGTGTTACGCAGTGGATTATCTTCTCATTTAAATGTTCCAATCAAAATAAATTTTGTTGAAAATGGCCAAAGAAATTGCCGGACAGATTAAATTACAAATCAAAGGAGGTGCAGCAAATCCATCTCCGCCCGTAGGACCTGCATTAGGTTCGAAAGGGATTAATATTATGGAGTTTTGCAAGCAATTTAACGCCAGAACCCAAGACAAGGCCGGTAAAGTGTTGCCGGTTGTCATTACCTACTACTCTGACAAATCATTTGATTTCGTTGTTAAAACGCCTCCCGTTGCCATTCAATTGTTGGAAGCGTCGAAACAAAAAAGCGGTTCGGCCGAACCTAATCGGAAGAAGGTTGCCGAAATCACTTGGGATCAGGTAAAAACTATCGCCGAAGATAAAATGGTGGATTTGAATTGTTTTACCATCGAATCGGCAATGACGATGGTGGCAGGTACGGCAAGAAGTATGGGCATCAATGTAAAAGGGGAATTCCCCGTAAATAATTAAAAACTTCAACTAAGATGGGTAAACTGACAAAAAATCAAAAGTTAGCTTCAGCTAAGATTGAAGAAGGGAAAATGTATTCTCTGAAAGAAGCTGTGGAATTAGTAAAAGAAGTGAGTTTTACTAAATTTGATGCTTCCGTTGATGTGGATGTTCGCTTGAGTGTTGACCCGCGTAAGGCAAACCAAATGGTTCGGGGCGTAGTATCCCTGCCTCACGGAACGGGAAAACAAGTGAAGGTTCTTGTGTTGTGTACTCCTGATGTGGAAGCTCAAGCGAAAGAAGCGGGGGCTGATTATGTCGGACTGGATGAATATATTGAAAAGATAAAAGGCGGTTGGACGGATATCGATGTGATTATCACTATGCCGTCCATCATGGGTAAAATCGGTGCTTTAGGTCGTATTTTAGGCCCTCGCGGTTTAATGCCGAATCCGAAAAGCGGAACCGTTACCAATGAAGTCGGAAAAGCCGTAAGTGAAGTGAAACAAGGAAAAATCGACTTTAAAGTAGACAAAACAGGCATTGTGCATACGTCTATCGGAAAAGTCTCTTTTTCTCCCGAGCAAATCAAAGATAATGCGAAGGAATTTGTGGCTACTTTAAATAAGCTGAAACCGAGTGCAGCCAAAGGGACTTATATCAAAAGCGTTTATCTTTCAAGTACGATGAGTCCGGGTATAAAAATTGATCCTAAATCAGTAGAGGAGAATTAAGATTATGAAAAAGGAAGATAAAAGCGCAATTATTGAACAGATTGCTTCCGTATTGAAAGAATATGCTCATTTTTATCTTGCAGACACTGCGACATTGAATGCCGAAAAAACAAGTGAACTGAGAAGAACTTGTTTTAAACAAGACATCCGGTTGATGGTGGTCAAGAATACATTGCTCAGAAAAGCGTTGGAAAGCTTGGACGGTGATTATTCTCCCTTGTTTCCGGCTCTTAAAGGAGCCACTTCCGTTATGTTTTCCAATACAGGAAATGCTCCCGCCAAATTGATCGAATCGTTTGGTAAGGATACAGGAATTCCTGCATTAAAAGCAGCTTACGTGGAAGAAAGTTTTTATGTCGGTGCCGGCAACTTGGAAACTCTTGTCAATATTAAGAATAAAAATGAACTTATCGGTGACGTCATTGCCTTGTTGCAATCGCCTGCGAAGAACGTGATTTCGGCGCTTCAATCGGGAGGACACACCATTCACGGAGTTCTCAAAACTCTGGCTGAACGATGAAATCAAAACAAAAGACGTGAGACAGAAAACAGAAGACAATAGACTTGAAACAAGATTTAAAAGTCTTGAAATCTTTTCTTTCTTCTTCCATCTTTAAGTCTTGAATCGATCAAAAAAAATTAGTAACAAACATTTAAAATTATACAAAATGGCAGATTTGAAAGCTTTTGCAGAACAATTAGTAAGCTTAACAGTAAAAGAAGTAAACGAACTTGCTGAAATATTAAAATCCGAGTATGGAATCGAACCCGCAGCAGCTGCCGTAGCGATTGCCGGTCCTGCCGGCGGAAGCGCAGCTCCCGCAGTGGAAGAAAAAACATCTTTCGATGTGGTTTTGAAAGCAGCCGGTACGGCTAAATTAGCAGTGGTTAAATTAGTGAAAGAATTAACCGGTCTCAGCTTGAAAGAAGCTAAAGATATCGTTGATGCAGCACCTTCTCCTGTTAAGGAAGGTATAAACAAAGAGGAAGCTGAAGCTTTGAAAAAAGCTTTGGAAGAAGCAGGAGCAGAAGTTGAGCTTAAATAGAACTTGCTGATTTTCAGCTCTTATGGTTAAGATCCCTCCGCTAAGAGGGTTCTTAACCTTTTTGTGTATGTATTTTCAATAAAGCTTCAATTAACATTCGTAATAAATGTCTTTAAGTACTGAAAACCAAAGGATTAATTTTGCATCAATTAAAAATCCGCTTCCTTATCCGGACTTTTTGGAGGTGCAATTAAAGTCGTTCCAAGACTTCCTTCAACTTGATACTCCCCCCGAAAAACGGAAAAACGAAGGGTTATACAAAGTATTTGCTGAAAATTTCCCGATAGCTGATACACGTAATAACTTTGTACTTGAATTTTTGGACTATTACATCGAACCCCCTCGTTACACCATAGAGGAATGTATAGAAAGAGGGTTGACCTATAGTGTGCCTTTAAAGGCCAAGTTAAAACTGTATTGTACCGATCCGGATCACGAGGACTTTGATACGGTTGTTCAAGATGTTTATTTGGGCCCCATTCCTTACATGACCGAAAAAGGGACATTTATCATCAATGGAGCGGAACGTGTGGTGGTTTCTCAGTTGCATCGTTCACCCGGGGTATTTTTCGGACAAAGCATGCACGCCAACGGTACGAAATTATATTCAGCCCGTATTATTCCGTTTAAAGGTTCTTGGATCGAATTTGCGACCGACATCAATAATGTGATGTACGCTTATATCGACCGTAAGAAAAAATTGCCGGTGACCACACTTTTGCGTGCCATCGGTTTTGAAAGTGATAAAGATATTCTGGAAATTTTTGATCTTGCCGAAGAAATAAAAGTCAACAAGTCGAACCTGAAAAAGGCATTGGACCGTAAATTGGCGGCTCGTGTGCTGAAAACATGGACGGAAGATTTTGTTGATGAAGATACCGGCGAGGTTTCTTCCATTGAACGGAATGAAGTGATCATCGAACGTGAAACGGTTTTGGAAAATGATCACATCGATGAAATTTTGGATTCGGGCGTGGATACGATCCTTTTGCATAAAGAGGAACAAAACGCATCGGATTATGCCATCATTTACAATACCTTACAAAAAGATACCAGTAATTCGGAAAAAGAGGCGGTTTATTATATCTATCGTCAGCTCCGGAGTGCGGAACCTGCTGATGAGGCAAGCGCCCGGGAGGTAATCAATAACTTGTTCTTTTCCGAAAAACGATATGACCTTGGTGAAGTGGGCCGTTACAGAATCAATAAAAAATTGAATTTGTCGACGGACATGAATGTTAAGGTACTGACGAAGGAAGACATCATTGAGATCATCAAATATCTGATCGAGCTGTTGAACTCGAAAGCGGATGTCGATGATATCGACCATTTGAGTAACCGCCGTGTCCGTACGGTGGGCGAACAATTATATAATCAGTTCGGAATCGGATTGGCCCGGATGGCGAGAACCATTCGCGAGCGGATGAACGTTCGTGACAATGAGGTATTTACGCCGATCGATTTGATCAATGCCAAAACCATTTCCTCGGTGATCAATTCTTTCTTCGGAACCAATGCTTTATCGCAGTTCATGGATCAAACCAATCCGCTGGCCGAGATAACGCACAAACGTCGGATGTCGGCTTTGGGACCGGGAGGATTGTCTCGCGAACGTGCCGGATTTGAGGTGCGCGACGTTCACTATACGCATTACGGACGCCTTTGCCCGATTGAAACGCCTGAAGGTCCGAACATCGGTTTGATTTCTTCGTTGTGTGTATATGCAAAGATTAATGATCTCGGATTTATTGAAACTCCGTACCGGAAGGTTAACAAACGGTTGAAAAAGGTAGACCTCAGTGAAGAAGGAATCGTGTATCTGACGGCTGAAGAGGAAGAAGGAATGATTATTGCACAAGGAAATGCCCCTTTGAATGATGACGGCACGTTCATTCGTTCGAGAGTTAAGTCCCGCCAAGATGCTGATTATCCTCAAGTGGCTCCGACGGAGGTGGATTTAATGGACGTTTCTCCGACTCAGATCGCTTCTATTGCCGCTTCCCTGATTCCGTTCCTTGAACACGACGATGCCAACCGTGCATTGATGGGATCGAACATGATGCGTCAGGCGGTGCCGTTGCTTCGTTGCGAAGCCCCGATTGTGGGGACGGGATTGGAAGGTCAGATCATTAGCGATTCCCGGACTCAAATCACAGCTTCCGCCGACGGAGTGGTCGAATATGTGGATGCCGGAATGATACGCATTCGATATGACAGAACAGAAGATGAGGAATTTGTGAGCTTTGAGGATGCTGTAGAGGAATACAATATTCCCAAATTCAGAAAAACAAACCAAAATACAACGATCGATCTGAGACCTGTTTGCAATGTGGGACAACGGATTGTGAAAGGTCAGATTCTGACGGAAGGATATTCTACTCAAAACGGTGAACTGGCTATCGGCAAAAACCTGAAAGTGGCGTTCATGCCTTGGAAAGGGTATAACTTCGAGGATGCGATTGTTTTAAGTGAAAAAGTGGTGCGGGAAGATATATTCACGTCTGTTCATGTAGACGAATATATTCTGGAAGTTCGCGAAACCAAACGCGGGATGGAAGAACTTACACCGGATATTCCGAATGTGAGTGAAGAAGCCACCAAAGATTTGGATGAAAGAGGCATCGTAAGAATCGGAGCGCACATTAAACCGGGAGATATTCTTATCGGAAAAATTACCCCGAAAGGGGAATCGGATCCTTCTCCGGAAGAAAAATTGCTTCGCGCCATTTTCGGAGATAAAGCCGGCGATGTGAAAGATGCCTCCCTGAAGGCGACTCCGTCGTTGTCGGGTGTTGTTATCGGAACGAATCTGTTTTCGAAAGCGGCCAAAAAGAAAAAATCCCGTTTGAGCGAAAAAGCGTTGCTGCCTAAAATCGACGAAGAATATGAAGGCAAGATGGCCGAATTGAAAAACCGGCTGATCGAGAAATTGATGATCCTTACCGGCGGAAAAACTTCGCAAGGCGTGAAAGATTATTTGGGTACGGAATTGATTCCGAAAGGAGCTAAATTCACTCAAAAATTGTTGAGCGATATCGATTATTCTTCGATTCAGGTCAGTAAATGGACCGGTGACGTGCATAAAAATGATATGATCAGGGACGTGATTATCAATTACCTGAAAAAATATAAAGAATACGATGCCGAATTAAAAAGAAAGAAATTCGACATTACCATCGGAGACGATCTTCCCGCGGGTATCATGCAAATGGCCAAAGTGTATATCGCCAAAAAGCGTAAAATCTGCGTAGGAGACAAAATGGCGGGACGTCACGGAAATAAAGGGATTGTTTCGCGGATTGTTCGTGAAGAAGACATGCCGTTTTTGGAAGACGGAACACCGGTGGATATTGTGTTGAATCCGTTGGGTGTACCTTCCCGGATGAACCTCGGACAGATTTTTGAAACTGTTCTCGGTTGGGCGGGACAAAAATTGAAGGTGAAATTTTCCACGCCTATTTTTGACGGCGCTTCGTTGGATGATTTGAATTTGTGGACAGACAAAGCTGGAATTCCCCGTTACGGAAAAACCTATTTGTATGACGGCGGAACCGGTGAACGTTTTGACCAGCCGGCAACGGTAGGGATGATCTATATGTTGAAATTGGGACATATGGTGGAAGATAAAATGCATGCTCGTTCAATCGGCCCGTATTCTCTGATCACCCAACAGCCTCTCGGTGGGAAAGCCCAATTCGGAGGACAACGTTTCGGAGAAATGGAAGTTTGGGCGCTCGAAGCATTCGGTGCCGCGTTTATTTTGCAGGAAATTTTGACGATCAAGTCGGATGATGTGGTCGGTCGTTCCAAAGCATACGAGGCGATTGTGAAAGGTGAACAGATGCCACATCCGGGTATTCCCGAAGCATTGAATGTGATCCTGCACGAGTTGCGCGGTCTCGGATTGAGTCTCAACATGGAATAATTAAGCAACGGCAACGCGATCTGACAACGCGAAGCAAATTAATATTCCGAAAACGTCGGAATTAATTATAAAATATCTACATTCTAATTATATGGCTTTTAGAAAAGATAACAAAATAAAAAGTAATTTCTCGAAAATTACGATCGGGTTGGCTTCACCGGAAGAAGTTCTCGAAAACTCAAGCGGCGAAGTGCTGAAACCTGAAACCATCAATTACAGAACCTACAAACCCGAAAGGGACGGTTTGTTCTGTGAGCGAATTTTCGGCCCGGTAAAGGATTATGAATGTCATTGCGGAAAATACAAACGGATTCGCTATAAGGGGATTGTTTGTGACCGATGCGGAGTTGAAGTCACGGAGAAAAAAGTCCGCCGCGAGCGTATGGGACATATCCAGCTGGTTGTGCCTGTCGCACATATCTGGTATTTCCGTTCGCTGCCCAATAAAATCGGTTATTTGTTGGGGATTCCTTCAAAAAAACTGGATTCCATTGTTTATTACGAACGTTTTGTCGTGATTCAATCCGGTGTTAAGGCTGAAGACGGAATCAACGAATATGATTTGCTGACCGAAGAAGAATACTTGGATATATTGGATTCTCTTCCGAAAGACAATCAGTCGTTGGAAGATTCCGATCCCAACAAATTTATCGCCAAAATGGGAGCGGAAGCCATTTATGATTTATTGGCCCGTCTCGATTTGGATTCCCTTTCGTATGATTTGCGTCACCGCGCAAGCACCGATTCGTCTCAACAACGTAAAAATGAGGCCTTGAAACGTTTGCAGGTGGTGGAATCATTCCGTGCATCAAAAAATCGGAACCGTCCGGAATGGATGATTGTGAAAATCGTTCCGGTCATTCCGCCCGAACTCCGGCCGTTGGTGCCTTTGGACGGAGGGCGTTTTGCCACTTCCGATTTGAATGATTTGTATCGCCGGGTGATCATTCGCAATAATCGTTTGAAACGACTGATCGAAATTAAAGCGCCGGAAGTTATTTTACGGAACGAAAAACGGATGCTTCAAGAGTCTGTCGATTCATTGTTCGACAATTCGCGTAAATCAAGCGCGGTTAAAACCGATGCGAATCGTCCGTTAAAGTCATTGTCCGACAGTTTGAAAGGGAAACAAGGTCGTTTCCGTCAAAATCTGCTCGGAAAACGTGTCGATTATTCGGCCCGTTCGGTGATTGTTGTCGGCCCGGAATTGAAAATGCACGAATGCGGCCTGCCGAAAGATATGGCAGCCGAATTATATAAACCGTTTGTGATCCGTAAATTAATCGAACGCGGAATCGTGAAAACGGTGAAATCGGCTAAAAAAATCATCGACCGGAAAGATCCCGTGGTTTGGGATATTCTCGAACATGTGATGAAAGGACATCCGGTGCTGTTAAATCGTGCTCCGACGTTGCACCGTTTGGGGATTCAGGCTTTTCAACCGAAAATGATCGAAGGTAAAGCCATTCAATTGCACCCGCTTTCCTGTACGGCTTTCAACGCCGACTTCGACGGAGACCAGATGGCTGTGCATTTGCCGCTCGGCAATGAAGCGATTTTGGAAGCTCAAATGTTGATGTTGGCCTCTCACAATATTTTGAATCCGGCAAATGGTGCTCCGATTACCCTACCTTCTCAGGACATGGTTCTCGGATTATATTACATTACCAAAATCCGTCCGGGAGCACAAGGTGAAGGACTTACTTTCTATGGGGCAGAAGAAGCCATGATTGCTTACAATGAAAACAAAGTAAGTATTCATGCATTGGTTAAAGTGAAAGTAAAAGACCTTGACGAAAACGGGAAAATCGTGGATGTAATGCGTGAAACTTCTGTGGGACGTATAATCGTAAATGAAATCGTGCCTTACGAAGTGGGTTATATCAATGAAGTTCTTTCTAAAAAGTCTTTGCGCGACATTATCGGAAATGTGATTAAAGTTTGCGGGGTGGCGAGAACGGCTCAATTTCTGGACGAAATCAAAGATTTGGGTTACACGATGGCTTTCAAGGGAGGTTTGTCGTTCAATTTGGAAGATGTAATTATTCCCGAAGAAAAAGAACAATTGGTTCAAGAAGGATACGACGAAGTCGAACAAATTCTGGCCAATTATAACATGGGGTTCATTACCTGGAATGAACGTTATAACCAGATTATCGATACGTGGACGCACGTCAATTCGAAATTGTCCAACATTTTGATGAAACAGCTTTCTTCCGATGATCAGGGATTCAACTCGGTATACATGATGTTGGATTCGGGAGCGCGGGGATCAAAAGAACAGATTCGTCAGTTGTCGGGGATGCGCGGATTAATGGCAAAACCTCAAAAATCAGGCGCGGAAGGAGGTCAAACGATCGAAAACCCGATTTTGGCGAATTTTAAAGAAGGATTGTCGGTGTTGGAATATTTCATCTCCACTCACGGTGCCCGTAAAGGGTTGGCGGATACCGCGTTGAAAACCGCGGATGCAGGATACCTGACCCGTCGTTTGGTCGACGTTTCTCAAGATGTGATCATTACGGAAGAAGATTGCGGTACATTGCGCGGACTGGTGGCCACCGAGTTGAAGAACAACGAAGAGGTGGTGGTCAGCCTTTACGAACGTATTTTGGGCCGTGTATCCGTTCATGATATTCCTCATCCTTTGACCGGAGAATTATTGGTCGAGTCGGGTGAAGAAATCACCGAAGAAATAGCCAAAAAAATACAGGATTCTCCGATCGAACGGGTCGAAATTCGTTCAGTGTTGACGTGTGAATCGAAAAAAGGAGTTTGCGCCAAATGTTACGGGCGTAACCTGGCCACCGGAAAAATGGTTCAACGTGGTGAAGCCGTCGGCGTAATTGCCGCTCAGTCCATCGGAGAACCCGGTACACAGCTGACGTTGCGTACTTTCCACGTGGGAGGTATTGCGTCCAACATTGCAGCCGAATTTAATGTCACTTCGCGCTATGACGGGATTCTCGAAATCGATGAGTTGCGTACCGTTGAAACAATCGACGAAACCGGGAAAAAAGTGCAAGTGGTGGTCGGTCGTTTGGCGGAAATGCGTGTGATCGATCCGAATACGAAAATAATCCTGACCTCTCACAATATCCCGTACGGTTCCAAACTTTATTTCGAATCGGGAAGCACCGTGAAAAAAGGCGATTTGATTTGTGAATGGGATCCTTTCAATGCCGTGATTATTTCGGAAGTTGCCGGAAAAGTGGAACTGGAAAGCGTGGTCGAGAATGTAACGTATAAAGTGGAATCCGATGAACAAACGGGACTTCGCGAAAAAATCATCATCGAGTCGAAAGACCGGGCGAAGATTCCGTCGATTCAGATCGTTGCATCAGACGAAGGTTTATTGAAATCATACAACCTGCCGGTAGGCGCCCACTTGATGAAAGAAGACGGCGCCGACGTGAAAGTGGGTGATGTGTTGGTGAAGATACCTCGCGCAGTGGGTAAAGCCGGCGATATTACGGGTGGGTTGCCTCGTGTGACGGAATTGTTCGAAGCGCGTAACCCCTCGAATCCGGCTGTTGTAGCCGAAATCGACGGAGAAGTAACGTTCGGCAAAGTAAAACGCGGAAACCGGGAAATTACGATTACGTCCAAGACAGGAGAAGTGAAAAAATATTTGGTGCCGCTGTCTAAACAGATTCTTGTTCAAGAAAACGACTTTGTGCGTGCCGGTATTTCACTTTCCGACGGAGCGGTTTCTCCTTCCGATATTTTGGCGATTAAAGGGCCGACGGCGGTTCAGGAATATATCGTGGATGAAATTCAAGACGTTTACCGTTTGCAGGGAGTGAAGATCAACGACAAACATTTTGAAGTGATCGTTCGTCAGATGATGCGTAAAGTCGGCATCGTCGATCCGGGCGATACCCGTTTCTTGGAACAACAATTGGTGGACAAGATCGAATTTATGGAAGAAAACGATCGGATCTGGGGTAAAAAAGTGGTGGTGGACGCCGGCAGTTCGCAATCGTTGAAACCGGGACAAATTGTCACCGCCCGCAAACTCAGAGACGAAAACAGTATATTGAAACGTAAAGACTTGAAGTTGGTTGAAGTACGTGATGCGGTTCCTGCAACCTCCAATCAGATTTTGCAGGGGATTACCCGGGCAGCCCTTCAAACAAGCAGCTTTATGTCGGCGGCTTCTTTCCAGGAAACAACCAAGGTATTGAATGAGGCGGCAATCAACGGTAAAGTGGATCGTTTGGAAGGCTTGAAAGAAAATGTGATCTGCGGCCATTTGATTCCTGCCGGTACCGGTCAACGGGATTTCGATAAGTTGATTGTCGGTGCGAAAGACGATTTTGATAAAATCTCTGCGGGAAGAAGAGCAATTTTAGATTTGCAAGATTAGTTGTTTGATGATTTAGTAAGATGAGAAAAGGGAGAACCGAAAAAGTTCTTCCCTTTTTTTGTATCTTGTATCGGAATGTTTCGAGTAAATAAGTTTGACGAGTCTATTCCTGATTTTGACACTTTAAAAAGTACGATTTTCTAATTATTTAATAATCAATGGTTTATAAATTTTGCGACATCAATTTGGGTGACCCGACATGAAATAACGCCGCAGGCGTGAAACCCGGATAACCTCGTACAAGCG
>WRGA01000063.1 GCA_009787405.1 Candidatus Azobacteroides sp. | reverse complement strand
AACGTACTTTTCTTGAAGCGTTTATCTTAGTGTTTCTCGTCGTTTTCATATTTTTGCAAAATTGGCGATCCACCTTGATTCCCATTATTTCGGCAACAGTAGCCATTGTGGGTACAATGTTCGTTTTGAATGCGATAGGATTTTCACTCAACGTATTGTCCATGTTTGCCTTGGTGCTGGCTATCGGTATTGTGGTGGACGATGCCATCGTGGTGACGGAAGCCGTACATGCCAAGTTGGAGTCAGAGCCTTCCCTTTCGGTGAAGGATGCTACGATCAAAGCGATGGATGAAATTACCGGCGCTATTATTTCCATTACGCTGGTGATGGCGGCAGTATTCATTCCGGTAAGTTTCCTGAGCGGACCGGCAGGCGTATTTTATCGTCAATTCGGGTTGACCATGGCCATAGCTATTGCTTTATCGGCCACGAATGCACTAACGCTCAGTCCGGTATTGTGTACTATTTTTATTCGACCGAAAGAGGATGAGGAAGGGGAAGGAAAACGTTCATTTATTGCCCGGTTTCATCGTAATTTTAATATCGCATTTGATGCTACGATAAACAAATATCAGAAAATATTGACTTATTTTACCAAACACCGGTGGATACCGCCTCTCATTATTCTTTGTTTCGGCGTAGCGGCTTATTTGATAATCAAAACTACTCCTACCGCTTTTGTTCCGAATGAAGACCAGGGAATAATTGACGCTGACGTGACCATGCCTCCGGGGACTTCATTGGAGCAAACCAGAAAGGTGATGTTGCAAATTGACAGTATCATGAACGAAATGCCGGTTTTTGCTTCGCGGCTGTCCATTAGCGGGCAAAGTCTGTTGTCCCTCACCAACGGAAGTGCGCATGGAATGATGCAATCGGCTCTTATACCTTGGGATCAGCGGGATGTTTCGGTTGCTGAGGTAATTGCAACATTGAACAAAAAAGTATCAACGATTAAAGACGGAAAGATTATTTTCTTTGCTCCGCCTCCTATTCGAGGATTTGGAACAGCGGAAGGCATTCAGATACAGCTGCAAGATAAAACGGGAGGAGATATCAATAAGTTTTATGACGTGGTGACCGAGTATATGAAAAATCTCTCTGCCCGTCCGGAAATGAGTTTCCTTTCAACGTCTTTCAATGTCAATTTTCCATGTTATCAATTTGACGTTCAAGTGGACAAGTGTAAAATGGAAGGCGTAAGAGTGGATGACGTATTCACTGCGTTGCAGGCTTATTATGGAGGAATGCAGATTTCCGATTTCAATATATTTACCAAATACAGCATGGTAATGGTACAGGCGCCGCCTTCCGAGCGTACAGACCTCAATTCGTTATCCAAAGTAATGGTGAGAAATAATGAGGGAAATATGGTGCCGATATCTACATTGCTCGACTTCAAAAAAGTATTGCAACCCGAATCCATGAGCCGTTACAACATGTTTACGGCGGCGACTATTGCCGCATCGCAAAAGAGCGGATACAGTACGGGCGATGCTATTGTGGCAGCACGCGAAGAAGCGGCAAAACTGCAACCCGGTTATGAAATAGAATTTTCGGGTATGACACGCGAAGAGATAAAATCGGGCAGTCAGTCCCTATACATTTTCTTGCTTTGCTTCCTCTTTGTTTATTTGATTCTATGTGCCCAGTACGAAAGTTATATTTTGCCGTGGTCGGTCATGTTATCATTGATCATCGGAGTGTTCGGAGTTTATTTCTTTGTAAAATTCTGGGGGATTACCAACAATATTTATGTACAGATATCTTTGATTATGCTTATCGGCTTGTTGGGTAAAAACGGGATATTGATTGTGGAATTTGCGCGACAGCGGCATGCGCAGGGAATGACCATTGTGCAGGCGGCTATTGGCGGAGCAACCGCTCGTCTGCGACCGATTTTGATGACCTCGTTTGCGTTCATCTTCGGTATGATGCCCTTGGTTATCAAAGGCGGCGCCGGAAGCGCCGGCAATCACTCGATTGGGGTATCCGCTGCCGGAGGGATGTTGATCGGAACATTGTTCGGCGTGTTTGTGATCCCGACGATGTATATTATTTTCGGATCGTTGGATGCCGCCATGCGGAAGAGAAGTAAACTTATAAAAAAATAACAGCAGGGAACCCGCATGCAAAATTACGTCCGAGAGTACGAACATGATGCGGGTTCCATGCGATCTTTAAAAAACAAATTATGTGCATATGAAACATCGTGTTTTACATATAATCCTTCCGGTTATAGCCGGTATATTATTTTTCGGGAGTTGCGCCATACCCTATCAACGATCCGACCAACTGCCTGTCAGCGGATTGTTCCGTACCTTTGCCGGTACCGACACCACTAATACTTTAGCCACGGTTTCGGTATATGATTTCTATGATGATCCTTTATTGCAACAATTGATCACCGAAGCGCTTGATTCAAACATTAACATCCGGTTGGCGATCAATCGGTTAGCACAAGTATCCCAATACGTGAAACAAAGTAAAGCCGCACTTTTCCCTACCTTGGATGTGGGTTTGAGCGGATCGGTTTACGACGTATCGAAATACGGGAACTCTGTACGGCCTAAAAATCCATTGACGGAATTGCAATTAGCTGCAACAGCAGGATGGGAAATCGATATATGGGGAAAATTGAGCAGCGCGAAAAGAGCACAGCAAGCCCAATATTTCCAACAAGAGGCTACGGTTCGCGCGACCCAGACTCAAATAGCGGCAGATATTGCCGGGGCTTATTATCAACTGATCACGCTCGATCATCAACGGGCGATTACGGAACAAAGCATAGAGAGTTATACCAATTATTTGCAGACGGTCGAAGATTTGGAAAAATCGGCTCAAGTTACCGAAGTGGCCGTATTACAAGCCAAATCGCAATTGGCTTCCGCCAAGGCTTATCTTCCTCAGATTACGGCCTCTATTGCCATAGAGGAAAACTATATTTGCCTGCTTTTGGGTAAAACTCCGGCATCTGTTCCGCGATCGGGCAACTTTGATTTAACAATCTTTCATTCCGAAACGCCGGAAATAGGCGTGCCTGTTCAATTGTTGAGTAATCGTCCCGATGTGCAGGCAGCGGAATTTACCTTGCGTGCCGCTCATGAAGAATTTAATGCGGCGCGTGCCGCCATGTATCCCCGATTGACCCTGACCGGTTCGGTCGGCCCGGACGCTAAAGGATTAGCCAACTGGTTTAATATGCCGGGTTCTTTGCTTTGGAATGCGGTTGCCGGATTGACACAGCCCATCTTCAACGGGCGGACTTTGAAGACTCAAAAAGAAGTGGCCCGGTTACAGGAAGATGCAGCGTTTATATCTTTCAAACAAACTTTGCTGAATGCGGGAAATGAAGTATCAAACGCTTTGGCGTCCATCCGGTTTGTAACTCAACAGGCTGCCTATCAGAAAGAACAAGTCGATGCGTTGAAAAGTGCATACGAATATTCGCAAGAATTATTGGTGAGTGGATATGCGACTTATTTGGATGTTTTGTCCGCACAAAACAGCGTTTTATCCAGCGAGCTTTCTCTTTACTCAACCTATAATACGATTATTCAACAGAAAATTATCCTCTATCGTGCGTTAGGAGGCGGTTGGAGGTAGTCTGTTATCTTTATCGTGTCGGCTTCAATTGTAGTAAAAAGTTAATATGATTATCGGATGTTGTACCTGCCTATCCCCGCAGGGGGGCCGGGTATAATGTCCGATAATCATTAAAATTAATCATCGGAACAACCGCATCGCAATTTTCCTGACTTTGACAATGCGTCACCCTAAAAAAGTCCGTATGGACTTTAACATTGATAACCCCATGCAAACGTAGTGCAGCTTGGGGTTGTTAATGCACCTCTCACTCCTTAGAACTACATAGTAGTTCAATATATAGTACTGTATATCAACGTATTATATAGAACTCCGTTCGGAGTTCCGTACTCGCGGGGACTTCCTTGCCTCGCATTGCGCTACGCTTGTACGAGGTTATCCATGTTTCACGCCTGCGGCGTTATTTCATGCCGGGTCACCCAAATTGATGTAGCAAAATTTATAAATCATTGATTATTAGACAATTATAAAATAGCACTTTTTAAAGTGTCAAAGTCAGGACCGCAGAGCAATTTTTATGTAATATTCAAACAAGTTTTTAATTCTGTTACTGCCGAAGGAATATCTTTTTCCGTTTCCAGCAGTTTGACGAATTTGCTTCCGATAATTGCTCCCGAGGCATTATTCCATGCTGCTTGCAGGGTCTCCCGATTCGAAATTCCGAACCCGATCATCAACGGATTTTTCAAATTCATCGATTTGATGCGGCGGAAATAATTTTGTTTGTCGGCATCGAATGTCTTTTGTGCTCCTGTGGTCGAAGCCGACGAAACCATGTAAATAAATCCCGTGGTGTTTTCATCAATCAGCCGGATGCGTTCTTCCGACGTTTCTGGTGTAATCAGCATAATGATCTTCAATCCGTATTCATCGGCAATTGCTTTGTATGATTCAATGTAGTCTTTGAACGGCAAATCGGGAATGATCATGCCGTCTATTCCTGTTTCCCGGCAGGATCGGCAAAATTTTTCGAATCCGAATTGCATGACCGGATTCAAATATCCCATCATAATCAGCGGAATGTGAACGCTTTCCCGGATATTTTGCAATTGCCCGAATAATTTTTTCAGATTCATGCCGTTTTTCAATGCAATCGAACTGCTTTCCTGAATAACGACTCCGTCGGCCATCGGATCGGAAAACGGAATCCCGATTTCAAGCATATCGATGCCGTTGTTTTGCAACTCTTTGATGATGATGTCCGTATCTTCCGAATGCGGATGACCGGCAGTGAAAAATACCGATAATATATTTTTCTTCTTTTGTTTGAAAAGCTGATTGATTCTGTTCATAAAATTAAAGTAAAAGGGAAAAAGTGAATATGTCGTAAAAACCGGTTTATATTTTAAACGCCAAGGCGCAAAGTCGGAAAGATGTGAAGTTTAAATTCTTTGTGACTTTGTGTCTTTGCGTTTAAAATAGTATCAATTAAATTTTGCCGTGTACTTAAAAAAGGAAATAAAAGAGCTTTACTTTTTATTTTTTACGTTATCAATGAATTTTTGCAACAGATTGATGTTTTTGAACGCCGGTTCCGTTTCAAAACAACTGTTTACGTCGATGCCGTAGAAAAGCGGATGCCGGAACCGGATGATCCGGTCGATGTCGTTGATGCTTAATCCTCCGCTTAAAAAAAACGGAATGCGGCCCCGGTACTCTTTTAATATTTCCCAGTCGTATTGATTGCCTGAACCTCCGTATCGGGTAGTTTTGGTGTCGAATAACATAAAATCGCAACAATCTTCATATTCGGCGGCTTGCAGTAAATCATTCGTGTTGTGAACGCCGACCGCCTTAATCACTTCCGGTACTGATTTTTTCAAAATCGCGCAATCGTCGAACGATTCATCTCCGTGAAGTTGAACCGCCTGTAAATTAAAGGTTCGGACGATTTTCAGGATGGTGTCGGTCGATTCATTGACAAAAACACCCGTTTTTTTGATACGACCGGGCAAAGATACGATTGCCGGGGGAAAATCCGATACAAAGCGCGGTGATTTTTCGTAGAAAATGAATCCGATATAATCCGGATGCAAATTCAGCACTTCTGAAATATTATCGGGATATTTCATGCCGCATACTTTTATTTTCAGGTCGTGTGCCATGAACGGATTTGTTTTGACGACTCGTTTCCGGTATTTAAAATGCCCGGAAACAAAAAAAGTGAAAATCCGGTAAGATCATCACTTTTTGCCTGTATGGTCGGGATTAATTTATCATTTGGGATATTCGTCGGATACCGTCAGTTTCGCTCTGCCTTTTGCACGGCGGGCGGCCAATACTCTGCGTCCGTTTTTGGTTGACATTCTTTCACGGAATCCGTGTTTGTTCTTTCTCTTTCTGTTCGATGGTTGAAATGTCCTTTTCATTGCCGTATATTTTTGTCTGTTATTATTTCTTCTGTAACCGGGTGGCAAAAGTAGCGGTTTTTTTTGAATATTCAAACGGTCTTTCAAGATTTTCACGCAAAGTTTTTACTTTTACGCGATTTGTCGTATTTTTGTCGACCGACTTTGTGCGTGCGAGTTCCGGGTTACGGACGGGGAGTGATAAAGTGATAAAACGCGAAACTTATAATCTAAATACATCTATATTAATGGCTACTACGGCAGATTTTAGAAACGGGATGTGTATTGAATTTAACAACGGATATTATACCATTGTCGAATTCCTGCATGTGAAACCCGGAAAAGGTTCGGCTTTCGTCCGTACCAAACTGAGAAATGTTCAAACCGGAAGAGTTCTTGAAAATACCTTTAATTCAGGAGTGAAAATAAATGAGGTCAGGATTGAGAGACGTCCTTATCAATTCCTGTATAAAGATGAAATGGGGTACAATTTCATGCACAGTGAAACGTATGAACAGATTTCCATACCGGAAGAAAACATCAACGGTGTTGCTTTCCTGAAAGAGGGAGATATTGTGGAGGTGGTTGTACATGCCGATTCGGAAACGGTTTTGTATGTCGATCTTCCGCCTCATGTGATTTTGGAGGTGACGTATACCGAACCCGGAATCAGAGGCGATACCGCGACCAATACGTTGAAACCCGCTACGCTTGAAACCGGAGCTGAAGTTCGGGTTCCTTTGTTTATCGAAACCGGGGAAAAAATAAAAATCGATACGAGAGACGGTTCTTATGTCGAAAGAGTGAGATCGTGAGATTAAAAATCAAACATTAAGAAAATCGGTCGGGTCAGGCGGACCATAGTGCCGAAGGCAAAAATGTTTTATTCCGGTATAATCCCTGTTTTTAATCGTCCCGAAGAAGTGGATGAACTGTTGAAGAGCCTTTGTTCTCAAAGTTATACGGATTTTGAGGTTATCGTGGTTGAAGACGGTTCTTCGAAACGTTGCGACACTGTGGTGCAAAAATATGCCGGGCGGTTGAACATTCAGTATTTTTACAAAGAAAATTCCGGGCCCGGAGATACGCGAAATTTCGGTGCGGAAAAAAGTAAGGGGGATTATCTGATCATTTTGGATTCCGATTGCATTGTTCCCGAAAATTATTTTGCCGCAATAGAAAAGGAATTGAATGTGTCCGTTTGTGATGCATTCGGCGGCCCTGATAAGGCCCATGATTCGTTTACTCCGACGCAGAAAGCGATTAATTATGCCATGACTTCTTTTTTTACGACCGGGGGGATTCGCGGCGGGGAGAAAAAAATGGATCAATTTTATCCGAGAAGCTTTAACATGGGAATCCGCAAGACCGTTTATGAACGCTTGGGCGGTTTTTCCGACATGCGTTTCGGCGAAGACATTGATTTCAGCATCCGGATTTTTAAAGCCGGATATTCCGTTCGTCTTTTTCCCGAAGCGTTTGTTTATCATAAACGGAGAACCGATTTCAAGAAATTTTACAGGCAGGTGTATAATTCGGGAATAGCCCGCATCAATCTTTATAAAAAATATCCCGAATCGTTGAAGCCGGTACACCTGATGCCTGCGGCATTTGCTTCGGGGACGATTTTTTTGTTGATTTTGAGTTTTATATGTCTTTACGCATTTGTTCCGATCGGATTGTTTGTCGTTCTCGTTTTTGCGGATGCAAGCATCCGGAACAGAAGTTTGATAATCGGCGGATTATCGGTTGTTGCATCCTTTATCCAATTGTTTGGTTACGGATTCGGGTTTTTATCCGCTTTTTGGCGGAGATGCGTCTTGAATCATCCCGACGTTTCGGCATTCGATCAAACATTTTACAAATAAGGGAGTCGCAAAGAATAATTTTATTTAATGATTATCGGATGTTATGCCCGGCTCTCCCCACAGGTGGGGTATAAAAATGTAATATTCGTTTTTTAAAAATTATGCTCTAAAAAATGTTGTTTTTCGTCTCGCCGGGGACAACATATCGGTAGAAAGGAGAATTTCTCCGGTGGCCAAAGTCCCGTCAGGGACGCAATGCGGGAAAGAAAACATTTTGTCCCCGGCGGGACAAGGGGTGAAGGGATGGTGTTTTTCTACCGATATAACCTCCCCGGCGGGACAAAAAAAACGAATATTTTTTGAATATTGAGATATTTTTCACACCCTCCTACACGGGGATAGATAGGTAGGTGCAACATCCGATAATCATTTTTTATTTTAAGTACCCGGCAGAATTTAATTTATTACTATTTTAAACGTGAAGATGCAAAGAGACAAAGATTTTAAACTTCGCGCCTTTCCGTCTTTGTGACTCGGCGTTTAAAATATAAATTATTTTTGCGACAATGTTTAACGCTTGTTTTTTACTTTTTAAATTAAAATATGAATTTCATTAAAACCGATTTGCAAGGCGTTTGGATTATCGAACCGAAAGTTTTCGGCGACGAACGCGGATATTTTCTGGAGACTTATCGGCAAGATCATTTTGAGGCCCATATCGGCAAAGTCGATTTTATTCAGGATAATGAATCTTGTTCTTCCCGCGGAGTGTTGAGGGGATTGCATTATCAGATCGGAGACGCTGCGCAGGCAAAACTCGTTCGGGTAATCCGGGGAATAGTTATCGATGTGGCCGTCGATATTCGTAAATCGTCCTCGACATTCGGAAAATATGTCGCCGTGGAATTAAGCGGAGAGAACAAACGGCAGCTTTTTGTTCCCCGCGGATTTGCCCACGGTTTTTTGGTGATGGAAGACCATACGGTTTTTTGCTACAAGGTGGATAATGTGTACGCCCCTCAATGCGAAAGAAGCATCTTGTACAATGATCCGGCAATCGGAATCGATTGGAAAATCGGTCAACATGAAATCATCATGTCGCCGAAAGACGCTCAGGCATCGACGTTGGATCAAGCCGAACTGTTTGATTGAACAGCTTGTCTTGCCTGCTTTATTTATTAATCTTGCATAAAACGCACACCATGTCAGGAAACGGAGTACGGAAAACGGCGATTCTGTTGATGCACTGCCCCGATCAATCGGGTATTGTGGCGGCTGTCACGGATTTCATCACCGTAAATAAAGGGAATATTATTTACCTTGATCAACATGTCGATCATGTCGAAGGAGTATTTTTCATGCGTATCGAATGGGAGTTGTGCGAATTTATCGTTCCCGACGATAAAATCGAAGAATATTTCCATACTCTTTATGCACAAAAATACAAGATGTACTTCCGGTTGTATTTTAACGATTACAAACCGAAAATGGCGTTGTTTGTTTCGAAAATGTCTCATTGTCTGTTCGACATTTTGGCGCGTTACACCGCTGGAGAGTGGAATGTGGAAATACCGTTGATCATCAGCAATCATTCTGATTTGGAATCGGTTGCGGAACGATTCGGTATCGATTATCATATTTTTCCGGTCACTAAAGATACCAAAGACGAACAGGAAGCGAAAGAATTGAATTTGTTGCGGGAACGTGAAATCGATTTTATTGTTTTGGCTCGTTACATGCAGGTGATTTCCGAAAATTTTTTGAAACATTATCCGAATAAAGTCATCAACATTCATCATTCGTTTCTGCCTGCATTTATCGGAGCAAAGCCATATCATGCGGCGTATGAACGCGGGGTGAAATTAATCGGGGCGACCGGTCATTATGTCACTACCGATTTGGATGCCGGTCCGATCATCGAGCAGGATATTGTTCGTATTTCTCATAAAGATACTATTGAAAATCTGGTGCATAAAGGACAGGATTTGGAAAAAATCGTGCTTTCCCGTTCGATTGAAAAGCATATAGAACGTAAGATATTGACCTATAAAAATAAAACGGTTATTTTCAGTTGAAAAACTGTTTATCGGTAATTTTAACGTTTGACAAATAAAGGAATTTGAGTTATGGCAAAAAGATTGATTCTTGTATTCGTGTTTGTTGCAGGCTTCCTGTCGTTTTTTTCTTCGTGTCGGAAACCTTTCCCGGCCGATAACCGGAAATCGGCATCTCCCGAGAGTACGGGATATATCGTCAAACGGGGTGATTCGGCGCCTCTTTTCATAGCTTATACGACAGACAGCATGCAAATGCAATTGGCCGCTTTGAAAGGTGGTGTTATCATGTTGCAGTTTACGGCAAGTTGGTGCAGTGTGTGTCGTGCCGAAATGCCGGTCATCGAATCCGAAATTTGGCAGAAATATAAATCTAATCCGAATTTTTCTTTATTTGCGGTCGATTTGAAAGAGCCTGTCGAAAAAATCCGGCCGTTTATTGCCGATACAAAAATCACCTATCCGGTATTATTGGATCCCGACGGAAAAATATTCAAATTATTTGCTCTCGAAGATGCCGGCGTCACCCGAAACGTAATTATCGATAAAGAAGGTAAAATAGCCATGTTGACCCGTTTGTACGATAAGGATGAGTTCGGTAAAATGATTCAATGTATCGACAGTTTGCTTCGTATACGATAATATATAAATAAGATGATGATTGCAATCATAAAGTATAACGCAGGGAATATTTATTCGGTCGATTACGCTTTGAAAAGATTGGGTATAACACCCGTCATTACCGATGATAAAGAAATTTTGCAGTCGGCGGATAAAGTTATTTTTCCGGGACAGGGAGAAGCTGAATCCACGATGGAATATTTAAAATCGCGGCGGTTGGATGAATTGATCGTAAATTTAAAGCAACCGGTTTTGGGTATTTGCATCGGCATGCAATTGATGTGTAAATTCTCGGAAGAAGGAAATACGCCTTGTTTGGGAATTTTTGATGTCGAAGTGAAGCGTTTTGTTTCGGAAAAGCATGAAGATAAAATACCGCACATGGGATGGAATTCTTTAATGAACGTGAAGGGCGAATTATTTTCCGTTGATCTTGAGAATGAATATGTGTATTTTGTGCATAGCTATTATGTCCCCGTAAACAGACAAACCGTTGCCGTTGCCGATTACATTCAACCGTTCAGCGCAGCCTTGCATAAGAACAATTTTTATGCGACACAATTTCATCCCGAAAAAAGCGGACACGTCGGAGAAAAGATTTTGAAAAACTTTCTGAAATTATGATTTATAAAATGCCGGATTATTCAACCGGTAAACCGGTCAACTGTTATGAAGATAGAACTTATTCCCGCCATCGATATCATCGACGGAAAATGTGTGCGGCTTGTGCAGGGCGATTATGCACGGAAAACGGTTTATAATGAAAATCCGGTCGAAGTGGCGAAGCAATTTGAAGATCATGGGATCAAAAGGGTGCATCTTGTCGATTTGGACGGTGCGAAAGCGCAACATATCGTCAATTATAAAACGTTGGAGAAAATTGCCGGGCAAACCTCTTTGATCATTGATTTCGGCGGCGGACTGAAAACCGATAAGGATCTGGATATTGCTTTTGAATCGGGTGCCGCCATGGTGACCGGCGGCAGTATCGCCGTGAAAGATCCCGGCTCTTTTGAAAATTGGATAAAGAAATACGGCGGCGATAAAATTATTTTGGGGGCCGATGTAAAAGACGGAAAGATCGCTGTCGGCGGTTGGTTGGAAAATACAGATCAGTCGTTGATGCCGTTTTTGCGGAATTATGTCGATAAAGGGATTTCCAAAGTGATCTGCACCGATATCGGAAAAGACGGGATGTTGCAAGGGACTTCCGTTGATTTGTATAAAGAGATTTTGGCTGAATTTCCCGAAATGTATTTGATTGCAAGCGGCGGCGTGAGTTCCGTAAACGATATCGAAGAATTGGATCGGGCGGGAGTGCCTGCCGTCATATTCGGAAAAGCTCTTTATGAAGGAAAAATTTCTCTTTCCGGGATAGACTTTATAAACCGTTAATGGATAAGATTGTGAACAAACGAATATATTTGTCTCCTCCTCATTTAGGCGGAAAAGAATCGATTTATATTCAAGAGGCGTTGGATTCGAATTGGATTGCTCCGGTCGGTGAAAATGTCGATCGTTTTCAAGCTGATTTGGAGGCTTTTCTCGGCGACGGCGTTCGAGTTGCCGCGTTGAGTTCCGGAACGGCCGCGTTGCATTTGGCCTTGGTTGTGCTGGGCATTAAAGCCGGAGATGAAGTGCTTTGCCAAAGTTTTACGTTTTCGGCTTCGGTCAATCCGATTCTCTATTTACAGGCATTTCCCGTTTTGATCGGCAGTGAACCGGAGACATGGAATATGTGCCCCGTTGAACTGGAGCGGGCAATCAAAGACCGGATCGGCAAAGGGAAATTACCCAAAGCCGTCATTTTGGTGGATTTATACGGAATGCCCTGTAAAATGGATGAATTGCTGGCTGTTGCGGCCAGATACAACATTCCGGTGATTGAAGATGCCGCCGAATCGCTGGGGTCGGAATTTAACGGAAAACATTGCGGAACATTCGGAGAGGTGGCGATTTTATCGTTCAACGGAAATAAAATCATCACGTGTTCTTCGGGAGGAGCCATAGTTTCGCATAATCGGGAATATATCGAACAGACCGGATTTTACGCTGGACAAGCGAAGGATCCGGCTCCGTTTTACAAGCATTCGAAAGTCGGATATAATTATCAGTTGAGCAATATTCTGGCTGGTATCGGTCGCGGACAGATGAGCGTGTTGAATGAGCATATTGCCGCAAAGCGTGAAATCAATGCTTTTTACCGGAGCGAATTGTCCGCGATCGATGGAATTTCTTTTCACACCGAACCCGACAGCCGTTATTTCTCGAATTATTGGCTTTCGGCGATGCTGTTGGACCACACAAAAATAAAAAAAACACCGCTTCAAATTTGTGAAACCATGTCTTCGTTGTATAATATCGAGTGTCGTCTTTTGTGGAATCCGATGCATTTACAGCCGGTATTCAAAGACGTTCCGTATTACGGCACCGGAGTCAGTGAACGATTATTTACGAGCGGACTCTGTCTGCCTTCCGGAAGCAACCTTTCCCGGGAAGACCTGCACCGGGTCGTTACGGCGCTGAAAAAAATCATCGCTTCAAAAAGCTGATGATAACCGACCTTCTTTGGCGTTCAAACGAATAAAATTTTTTGGAAATTAATTTCTTTTCTGTTAATTCGAGTTACCCGCAAAAGTTGCAGGGTTGAAAAAGCGCGTAGCGCTTATGTGTTTTTACAGCCTGTGTGTGCAAGCGCACGGTTCGGGAAATGTTTCCGGTTCGTGCGCCGCGTAGCGGTGCCGTTAATCTATCCGGTCAAACAAATATCGTTTATCCTGTCTCGCCGTAGCGGACATGTTGTCCGTCCTCTTGTTTATTCGGAAGGACATGTTGTCCGCTGCGACGAGGTATCTCCTTCATTTTTAATTGGTTTCTTTTCGATTAATTCGGACAAATCTTGTCTTGTCGTTCTGCGGGAAACATTGTATTTTGGCATCGTTAAACAGGCATAGACAACCCTTATTTTTGTTCCCTTAGTAGCCCGGGAAATATATATCTAATCTTTGCCCTTATTCGCTTATTTCAGGGGATTTTATTGACATTTATTGTATTTAAATAAGGAAAATAAGAGTGAGACCGTTTAACATTGTATCGGCTGCTAAGGGAATCTTTTAGGGAATAAGGCTTTTATTTTAAATTTATATAAAATTAATAATTGCTGTATTTTTTGCGTACCCGGAACTTGTTATTTCCCCGCTTTTATGTATTTTGTGGAAATCAATGGTTATCAAGGGTTATAAGGCATAACCCGACTAAAATTTACTTTTTCGCCCCAGAAATTTGCGTATTTCGATTATTTTTATACAGAAAATCAGTATTTTTGTCGTTGAATGATTCACGAAAAATTTTGCGTATGATATAAAGACAAAAAACGGTGTCTGGAAGCACTATTTGTTCCGATTGTTCGGAAAAATAAGACATTGATTTAAAATTTGAGCTTAACGTTCTTGTTCTTTAATTGACGAAATCCGGTAAATTTCCTCGAGAATAAGAGTGTGGAGGTTTATACTTATTCATGTGGTTGTATATCTGATAGATAATTTTATAACCAATTCATTATTAATTACTTAAGATTAACAGTTATGCAATGGAACAGAAATTTAAATAGAGTAATGGAGAAGTTGAGTATTATCAAGTTTCAGGGGAAATTTCGAGTGTAGAAACAGAAGAACGAGAATTTACGCTATTAAGAAACGGTAAAAGACAAATATCAGAAATTTTTATTTATAATTGAATCGTTTCCATAGAGTAAAGTAGGATTATTTATAAAAATGTATTTGAATGGTTATTGGAAAAATAATTGAAAAATGAAACGAGCATCGCATATCGAGCGGTAGTGAGCCGCCACCCACACCAAGCCGACGGACAAGACGAAATAAAGTTGAAAGTTATGTATGATCTAACATATTAAAGAATACTACTAAAATCAATATAAATATATAACAATATGAGTGCAAAGGCAAATAGAAAATACATTAATTTAATGTTTAAATATGTGTATGCCCCTATAATTGCTCCTATAATTGTAGCAATTATACTTTCGTTTATACAGATAAATAAACTTAAAAATAAAGTGCAAAATACACTGATACAGGGTAATAAAACAGAAATATTACAAAATTTAGGAGATAGTGTAACAATACTCAGAAAAGATATTCAAAAGATAAACAACGATATTGATATGTTTAATCAACAGAGTGGTAATAATAATAAGCAAACAAATAAATATTATGCAAGATAATAAATATATAATTTTATTATTGTTTCTGTTTTGTAGTGGATTTACTAATCTCTTTGCCAAAAAAATGGAAAATCAACAGAATGGTTATAATAATAAGCAATACAATTATTATTATGATCCAAGTCTCATGAAAAAAACTTATAACCCGTTAGAAAAAGTAATTAATATCCAGAATCAACATTTAGACGATATAGTTAATTCTTTAAGAGAGATAGAAAAATCAAATAATCAAAAATCCTATGATACTATTTGCTACAATACAGGAATTACACACTTTTTTGATAAAAAATATGATAAAGCAATTAAGTATTTAAAATGGTTTACAGAACGATATGACGTATATCCCGAAGTATCAGATGCCAATTTTTACATTGGACTTGCTTATGAGTGGAAGCAAAAATCAGAACCGGATTCAGCAATTGTATATTTCAAAAAATCAATTGACAAAGACCCAATATGCAATACTTGTGATTATGCTTATTATCAAATTGGAAACTGTTGGCAATATTATAAACCAACATTATCACCAAATTATAAACCAACATTATCACCAAAATCGACAAAAGAGACAAAAACGAAGAAGATACCAATAACAAATTTGGATTCTATATATAACTATATAAGATTGGATTCTGCAATATTATATTATAATAAAGCACTTGAAAACCCTTATTCTGAAAATTATTCAGAACTTATTTATACTGAGATTGGTAATTGTTATCTTTACAAGCAAGAAAAAGATACGGCAAGAGCAATGTTTTGGTATAACAAAGCAAAAGAACAAAATCGTGATTATCCTGATATATATAATTGTATCGGAAATTTATATTATAATGAGAAAGATTATGAGTCGGCAATAAAGTATTATAATGAGGTTGTCAAACTCTTTAATGCTCACACGCAATATACTTATATTTTTCATAAGGATGCCATAATAACAGTTTATGTTTCACCTGATTATTATTCGATTGGAGATGCTTATCGTCTTAAAGAAGATTATGATAAAGCGATTGAATATTATAATAGAGCGATTGAATTAGACCCTGAATCTGCGTATGCGTGTTATAATATGGCACTTGCATATTCATATAAAGGCAATTATGATAAAGCGATTGAATGCTACAAAGAAGCCATTAAATTAGACCCTGATCATGCATATGCGTATAATAATATGGGAGTGGCATATTTATGTAAAGGCAATTATGATGAAGCAATTAAGTGTTACGAAAAAGTCATAGAGTTAAACCCTGATGATGCAGAAGCATATTACCACAAAGGAGATGCGTTAGATGAATTAGGCAAATATGATGAAGCGATTAAATATTATGATAAAGCAATAGAGTTAAAGAGTGACTATGCAGAAGCGTATCGCAACAAAGGAAATGCATTATATGAATTAGGCAATTATGACGAAGCAATTAAGTGTTACGAAAAAGTCATAGAGTTAAACCCTGATGATGCAGAAGCATATTACCACAAAGGAAATACGTTATCTGATTTAGGCAGGAAAGAAGAGGCAATACAATGCTATGACAAAGCCATAGCATTAAATCCTGACTTTGCAGACGCATATAACAACAAAGGAAATGCGTTATATGATTTAGGCAGGAAAGAAGAGGCAATACAATGTTATGATAAAGCCATAGCGTTAAATCCTGACGATGCAATAGCGTATTACAACAAAGGAAATGCGTTATATGATTTAGGCAGGAAAGAAGAGGCAATAAAATGTTATGATAAAGCGATAGAGTTAAAGAATGACTATGCAGAAGCATATCGCAACAAAGGAAATGCGTTATATGATTTAGGCAAGTATGACGAAGCAATAACGGATTATAATAAAACTATTGAATTAAATCCTGATTATGCATTGGCTTATAACAATATGGGAAATGTGTATAGTGATATAGGCAATAAAACAGCCAATTATGATAAAGCTATTAAATGTTATGAAAAAGCTATTGAATTAGACTCTGATTATGCAGAGCCTTATAATGGTATTGGCTGGTCGTCTTATAAAAAAGGCAATTATGATGAAGCGATTAAATATTATGATAAAGCCATAGCGTTAAATCCTGACTATGCAGATGCATATAACAACAAAGGAATTGCGTTATCTGATTTAGGCAGGAAAGAAGAGGCAATACAATGTTATGACAAGGCCATAGAGTTAAAGAGTGACTATGCAT
>WRGA01000062.1 GCA_009787405.1 Candidatus Azobacteroides sp. | reverse complement strand
AGGGCTTCTTTACCCCGAGCTGCGCCTGCCGGCTTGCAAGGGGTTATCAATATTCAAGACCTACGGTCTTGTTTTCCGGCTCACCCGCCGCAGCGGATATATTGTCCGTCACGGCGGAATAAAACAAGTGAACAATGTTATTTTTGAGCCCGTTAGGGCTTGGATATTGGTAGAAAAAAATAAAGCCTTCAAACCTTATTGTCCCGTCAGGGACGATATATTGGTATATGTTGTCCCTGCGGGGACACAAAGCGAAGAGGCGGGGTGTTTTTTCTACCAATATCCAATACCTGCGGCATTGATTACAAACCACAAACAATAATAGAACAGTGACGGACAACATGTCCGCCACGGCAGGGGTTCAGGAGAGAGAAGGGCTTCTTTACCCCAAGCTGCGCCTGCCGGCTTGCAAGGGGTTATCAATATTCAAGACCTACGGTCTTGTTTTCCGGCTCACCCGTCTCAGCGGAGATGTTGTCCGTCACGGCGGAATTCGCGGTACACGGTTCACCTTCCGCAAATTCCGGCAAAGGGGCAATAGTCGCAATGTTTCGCAATTTCTGTTTGCATAAACGGGATATCCGGCGAAAAAATATCGTCTGAACAGTTGATGAATGCTTCTTTAAATTCTTCTTTACAACCGGACAAGTTCTCGACGATCACTGTCGGAGCAGAAGCATTTTCTTTTCGGGAAATCCGGGTGGTGAACGATTGCGAAAAAAGATTCCGCAAATAATAAATGCCGGGTTCGACCGGGTATCCGGCATCATTCAGATTTTCATCGTATAACAATGCATACATCAATACCTGCATCAAATCTTTGGGGCGTTTTTCCGATTTTTGATCGAATAATTGGGGAATATCTCTGAAGGTTTGCGTTCCGGTTCCTGTTTTATAGTCCAAAATACGGATGACGCCGTTCACGTTGTCGATCCGGTCGATAAATCCTTTCAGATTCACTTCTTTTCCCGATTTCAACATCATTCTCGCTTGTATTTTCAACTCCGAGGCCAAATAAACAAACGGCGTGTTTTTCCGGTCGACATCAATCATCTGCTTCACATATTTACGGATGATCTCTCCGACCAGAAAATCTCTCCCGGTTAATTTCTTCACCGTCGACGTTTTATGAAAATGCTTTGCAAAGGCCGATTCTATCCTATGCGTGAGAAAATCGTCATCTTTTTTTATGGTTGTCAAAACATCATCGGGCACCGACCGGCCGATAAGCGGCTCGTAAATGTCTTGCATGACTTGATGAAAAATGCTTCCGAAAATACCGGCTTCCACGGTTTCCGACACTTCGTCTTCTTCCGACAATCCTTCGACATACAACCAGTAAAATTTCAAGGGACAATTGATATAGGTATTGACGGCGCTCGCAGACAATGCTTTATCGCCTCCTTTCAGGAAACGGCGCAATTGTTCCGTGACATGGGGATTTTTATTCACCGTGATTGTTTCGGGTTTTGACCATTCGACGTCAAATGTCAACAGTTTTTCGACTATGGGAACACGATAGTGGTATTTCAACTGATAAACAAAGCGACTGACTTCGCCCGTTTGTAATCCTTCCGAACGAGTGTCGTAAAGCAAAAATATCCGCTTGGCACCGGACGCCAACCGATAAAAATTATATGCAAGTATACTGTCATGATGCTCATTATCAGGCATATAAAATCCTTTCCGCAAATTATACGGAATGAACGAATGAAGCGGATCCCGTTTGGGATAAACCCCTTCATTCATCGAAAGAATGATGATGTTCTCGAAATTCAGCGCCCGGGTTTCCAAAGCGCCCATGATTTGCAATCCGGATAAAGGTTCTCCCACAAAAGGAATGTTAACTCCCGAAACAATTTTTTTCAACAACCGGAATCGGGTGTCCGGGCTCATTTCAAATGTCAGACCCGAAAAAAGACTTTTCAACCTGCCGACCGTCAAATAATAATGATAAATAAATTCTTTTTCCAAGTGAACCGGAGTCGCCCGTTCGT
The DNA here is from genome assembly GCA_009787405.1 of Candidatus Azobacteroides sp. GTDB lineage: Bacteria > Bacteroidota > Bacteroidia > Bacteroidales > WRGA01 > WRGA01. Next base: position 14,320 of record WRGA01000062.1, on the reverse strand, counting down.
CGTCCGAATCAACATCGACAACGGCCTGTTGAAAATATTCCAATAAATCCTGCAGATAACCGGTCAAATCCGGACTTTCCGGCGTTCGAAAAATCAAGTCGAAAACCGGATGTCGCGGAATGTCTTCTCTCTTCAAAAAGAACCGGTTGAATCTCCGGATGTCGGCGACCAGACGGGCGGTTTCTTCCGGCGCAAAAAACGAAACATAGCGATGATTCAATATCGGAACCACATATTTATAATAATATACCGGTTCACCGGACGAAACGCGCACATTACGCTGCATTTCCATGATATGATCCATCAATCCGGCAATCGGCGTTACAGCAAGCGGATATCCCATCGTGACATTAATCGGATCAATCGCTTCGGGAACGGAATGCAACACCGGCAGCAACAACCGTTCGTCCGGTAATATCACAGCCGTGTTGATGGCTTCGGAAGTTTCGGGAATCGCTTTTTCGGCCGATAATCGTTCCAAAATCCGGCACATTTCCTTCGCTTGTCCCACCGACGAAGGTATTCCGATCAACTCTATTTCGGGCCGGTGATCGAACAATTCCGTGTGCCGGATTAATTCGTATTTCGAAGGAAAACGGATTTTATTTTCCGCTATGAAAAAAGAAGATTTATTGTCGGAATCTTTCACCCACGGGGCATCATAATCCCAATAAAAATCGGCGATTCCCGAATTCTTCAAATCGGTCAATAAAACGATTTCAGCGGTCGACAAAGCGTTAAATCCGATAAAAACAAGGCGGGAAAACGGCAGATCAAGGTCTTCCTTTGCTTTCGACTTTTCGGCAACCGAGCGGAAAAGCATTCCTTCATAAACCGTGCCTTTTTGCTCCAGCCTTTTTTTCAGTGTAAAATAAACCGGATACAAAATTTCCCATAACCGGAGAAAATCTTTTTTTTGCGGATTGTCTCCGATCGGGATAAAACCGGCCCAAAAGCGACGGACGGCGGCAATCTGATCCTCCGTCAAACCGAAAAACCGACTGTCGATTTCCTTCAAATCGGTGACATTGACAAACAATTGCCGTGCATCGACCATGTATTTGTCCACATCATCAAAATCTTTCAACAGCATCTCGCCCCAAAAAACAAACTCGTCGAATGTTTCCGGAGAACAGCTGATTTCTTTGTAAACGTCGTAAATTTCAAACAGCAATCCGATGTTATCGGCAATTTGCCAATCCGACAATTTAAGGAATAAATCGCCGATTGTCATGATCTCCGGTGAAAAAAGAGGCTTTTGCGCTATTTTCGCCAAATATTTCTGAAAAAAAATTCCCGCACGCCGATTGGGAAACACAAACCCGATGTTTAATAAATCGGAGGCGTGTTTCCGGTAGAATAATCCGGCCACTTGACGAAGAAAAGGATCCATTAAGTCAAAGTTAAGAGTTAAGAGTTAAGAATTAAAAGTTAAGAATGAATATAAAAACGATACAAAACCGGACGATTTATTACTTTTGCACCGGCAACATGGAACATTTCGACAACGAACTCGGACGAATACAATTCCGCCGCAATGAAAAGGCCAAACGATTTATTTTCCGAACGCAACCCGACGGGATTTTAATCACGTTACCGAAACATGCAAGCGTTTCGGAGGCATTGCTCGCTCTCGAAAAATTGCGGGGAAAATTAGTCCAAAAAAAGAAACATGTCGTCCACCGGTTATTGGATGAAAATACCGATTTAAAGACCAATACGTTCTCCGTCCGCATTTTCCGCACGGAAAGGGCCAATTTTTACTTTTCCCGCAAAGACGAATTTTTATATATTGCCTGCCCCAAAGATACCGATTTTTCTCACACCGAAACACAAACCATTTTACGTTCGGGCATCGAACGCATGTTGCGTGCCGAAGCCAAACGTGTTTTACCCGGCAGATTGGATCTTCTGGCCAGAAAATATCGTTTTTCGTTTGCCGGACTGAAAATCAACAGCAGTAAAAGCCGTTGGGGAAGTTGTTCGGGAAAGAAAGGCATTAATTTATCGTTTTACCTGATGCTGCTGCCCGATCATCTGATTGATTATGTATTGCTTCACGAACTTTGTCATACCGTGGAAATGAATCACGGTCTTCATTTTTGGAAACAGATGGATGCCGTCACGGGAAGCCGGTCGAAAATCCTGAGAAACGAATTGAAAGGATATAAGACGGGATTTTGAGGGATAGTCGGCGGGGTGACAAGTTCCGGATGTCACAAAAAAGCGTATCTTTGCAAACATTCATTTTTAGATTAAAAACAAGCTGTAATTCTTAATTTTCACTGATCATGCGTCACTTCACAAACGTACACGACTTGGGCAATTTGAAATCGGCATTGCGGGAAGCCGCCGAGATTAAAGCCGACAAATTCAAATACGATCAATCGGGTAAAAACAAAACCCTGATGATGATTTTTTTCAATTCGAGTTTACGTACCCGTTTAAGCACCCAAAAGGCGGCGATGAATTTGGGCATGAACGTGATGGTGCTCGACATCAACCAAGGCGCATGGAAGCTCGAAACGGAGCGCGGCGTCGTGATGGACGGCGACAAGCCGGAACATATTTTGGAAGCCATTCCCGTGATGGGTTGTTATTGCGATGTGATCGGCGTAAGGGCTTTTGCCCGGTTCGAAAGCCGGGACGATGATTACGGAGAAAAGATCATCAATCAATTCATCGACCTGTCGGGCCGCCCGGTATTCAGCATGGAAGCAGCGACAAGACATCCGTTGCAAAGTTTCGCCGATTTAATCACGATCGAAGAATATAAGAAAAAAGACAAACCGAAAGTAGTGCTTTCCTGGGCGCCGCATCCGAAGGTTTTGCCGCAGGCCGTCCCAAATTCATTTGCCGAATGGATGAATGAAACCGATTACGAATTTGTCATCACTCATCCCGAAGGATATGAACTTGCCCCCCAATTTGTCGGAAAAGCCGACGTCGAATACGATCAATGGAAGGCATTCGAAGGCGCTGATTTTATTTATGCCAAAAATTGGTCGGCTTATTCCGGCGATAATTACGGAAAAATATTGAGTGTCGATCCGGCATGGACGATCGATTCGGAAAAAATGGCGCATACCGACAACGCTTATTTTATGCACTGTCTGCCCATCCGGCGCAACATGATCACTACCGATGATGTTCTCGAAAGTCCGCAATCGATCGTGATTCCCGAAGCAGCCAATCGCGAAATTTCCGCCCAAGTGGTCTTGAAGCGAATACTGGAAAATCTTTAACCTGTAAGTGCATGGCAGCATTTAATATCTACTATTTTAAACGCAAAGAGGCAAAGACACAAAGTCACAAAGAATTTAAACTTTGCGTCTTTCCGCTTTTGCAGTTTGGCGTTTAAAATATAAATTATTTTTTGCGACATACTTACCGATCAAATTATCAAATTGTAAATTGTAAAATTGTAAATTAACATGAGTTTACCTGAACCGGCAGCGAAAAAAAAACGGATTGTCATCATCGGCGGCGGATTTGCCGGCACGAAGCTGGCCCAACGATTGGACAGCAATTTATTTCAACTTGTTCTGCTGGATAAAAACAATTACCGGCAATTTCAACCCTTAATATATCAAGTCGCATCATCGGGATTGGAACCGAGCGCCATCTCTTTTCCGTTCAGAAGAGCTTTCCGCAAGAAAAAAGATTTCCATTTCCGAATGGCGGAAGTTATCCGGATCATCCCCGAAGAAAACCGGTTAATCTGCAACATCGGTTCAATCGATTATGATTACCTGGTGATTGCCGGCGGAACCGACACCAATTATTTCGGCATCGAAAACATCAAAAAAAATGCCATGCCCATGAAGACGGTAAGTGAAGCATTGGGGCTGCGCAATACGATTTTGACTCATTTCGAAAAAGCTTTGCTGGCCGAAACAGATGAAGACAGACAGACTTTGCTCAACATTGTTGTTGTGGGCGGCGGTCCGACCGGCGTGGAAATTTCGGGAGCATTGGCCGAGATGAAACGATATATTCTTCCTAAAGACTACCCTGAAATCGATTTTGAGTTGATGCAGATTTATCTTTTTGAAGGCGCCGATAAATTGTTGGGGAGCATGTCGCAAGAATCGTCCGACAAATCATCGGATTTTTTACGGCAATTAGGGGTAAAAATATATTTAAATTCATTGGTGAAAGATTATGTAGACGACAAAGTTATTCTCGCGGACGGAAAAGAAATCAGAACCAAAACATTGATTTGGAGCGGCGGAGTCATAGCCAATGCGCCGGAAGGAATCAACCCTGAAACACTTGCACGCGGAAAAAGAATTAAGGTCAATTCGTTCAACCGGGTTGAAATTTATGATAATATTTTTGCCGTCGGAGATGTCTGTTTCCAAACGGAAGAAAATTATCCCGACGGACATCCGCAGGTGGCACAAGTCGCCATCCAACAGGCAAAGCTGCTGGCCGAAAACTTTCCGAAAATCGTCAAAGGCGAAAAACCGACGCCGTTTTCATACAAAGATAAAGGAAGCATGGCCACCATCGGCCGTAACAAAGCAGTGGTCGACTTAAAAAATTTCAAGATCCAAGGTTTTTTTGCCTGGTATATTTGGATGTTTGTCCATTTACTTTTCATCATGGGGGTTAAAAACAGGGCATTCATCTTTTTGGACTGGATCTGGAGTTATGTGACTTATGATCAACCGCTGAGATTGATTATCAAGCAGTCAGGCAGTTGAAAGTTAAGAGTTAAGAGTTAAGAGTTAAAATTACTGATTATAAGTATATGGCTGAATTTAATATCTATTATTTCAACTGCAAAGACACAAAGTCGCAAAGAATTTAAACTTTGCGTCTTTCTCTTTGCGATTTGGCGTTTAACATATAAACCTGTTTTTGAGATATACTGATCATGAAAAAAATATTCATGCTTTTTATCATCGGAACCGCTTCATTTCGGTGTTTTTCGCAGACCGTCGATGATCCCGGTAAAACGGCTGCTTTTGCGCCGGATTCAATCATGACGCCTCCTCCCGTCGTTGAAATAACGCCGGCTGAAATCTCCGACTCCGATCCTGCACCGGCTGTCGTTGCCGAGGATCAATCTCATTCCGTTTATGAAAAAGCATTGGATGCCGTTCAACTCGGCGATCGTTTTTTGATTCTGATTTACGATCCGGAGCATGATTGGTGCTGCTACGATTCCAATCCGTTTCAAATTTCCGCCACGGTCGATGATTACGAAATCGAATTGAACAAACGGTTCGTTATTTTACCCGTCAACCCCGACAATAAAAGAATCTTGACAAAATTCGGCATCCGGAAATCACCGACCATGATCATTTTGTCTTCACGGGAACGTGTGATTTACTCTTTGCAAAACAAGGATATCGAAAGTTCCATGCACTCCGTTTTCGGAAATGATCTTTATGATCCGGAAAAATTGTATGATGTATTAAAAAACTTTTAAATAGTAATTTTTAACCCCGTTGACGCTATGAATTAAGAGTTAAGAATTAAGAGTTAAGAGTTTAATAATAGTGAAATTTGTTTCGGAGGGAAATATAAATGACAAGTTGTCGAGCGTTATATCCGATGTATAAAATGAGATCAGGATTTCAATAATTCCTGAACTTCAGTCTTCAGTAAAGGCAAATGATTGACAACAATGCTCCATAAAATATCCACCGTCAAAGAGTCATATCCGTGAATAATATAATTTCGAGTATCTACGATTTTACGTGCATTCGTAATAGAAATAGTACCATCATCTTTGAGTATGCGGTTCATTGCCTCACCGATAATCTCGATATTTCGTTCAATAGCACGCCTCAAAAGCATATTATTAAGAAATTCGTCATATTTTTTCGGTAAAGTTTTAAAACAAACATCTATTTCATCAATGGCAATCAGAATATCCTCAAGATGTTTCTTTATTCTATCGTCCATATATTAAGGTTTTTGTGTTTTCGATATTTTTTCTGAGGTAGGAATTTCGGATAGGTTGTTCTTCCAATAAATCGACTTGTCTGCCCAAAAGATTTTCCAACGCATATTTGAAGTCAAAATAATTAAGAAAGTGGTCTTTTACTGCCGCTTTATCAAAATCAACAATCAAATCCACATCACTTTGTTCATTAAATTTATCAGTAAGAACAGAGCCAAAAGCAAACAGCCGCCGCACATTATATTTGCTGCATAAATCTATTATTTGATTGATATACAGGTCGATAAGATTCATCATGTTTATATTTTCAATATGTAAAGGTAGTGAAAATTTTGAAATGCAAAGAAAACACTCCCCGTTTGGGCGCTAAGAGTTAAGAGTTGAGAGTTAAGAATTAAGAGTTAAAAGTTGAAAATTAAACGTTAAAAGTTTGAGTATTTCCTCATTCGAATGACAAAACCTTTAATTTTACCACTCCTTAACTCTTAACTCTCAATTCTTAACTCTTAACTTTTAACTTTTAACTTAAAATGAAAAAGCTTATTTTTTACCTGATTGCTTTTTATGGCAGCATATCGGCATTCGGACAGCCCATGAATGCCCGATTTCCTTCGGGAAGATATAAAATGGCGGCAAATGGCTTTTCCATTTATTTATATGTAACCGATGACAACCGTTTTGCTTTTCAGGCAAAAACAGGCGGTTCTTTCGATGATGCCCCCCTGTTTTTCAACGATTTTTTGATTAAAGGTCTGTACACCCAAATCGGAGACACGATTTTTCTTCAACCGGATTCATGTTATACCAAATACCGTGTTCAGTACAAAAATTCCGCCGAGGTTAAAAAGGATAAAATCCGCCTGACCATCAAAGGGTTTTCAGATTATGACGGCACCAAAATATCCGTAAATAATACCCTGAACATCGAAACCGCCATGCCGACAGACAGTTTGTTCAACGAGTCGGCAAAGCGTAAAACCGGCAAGAAAAAGGATTTGACATTTACGGTCGATAAAGCAGATTCTCTTTTCCTGATCCATCCGGGATATTACAACGACGAGGTATTTGCTTATGCCCTGCCGAAAGATGCCGACGAATTGATCGTCGAAAAATTGTCAACCGGAACTGAAAAGTTTCCCGACTTTATAAAAGGATTCAAAGGCGAAAATGCCAACGAGATCGTTTTAGCCGATAAAAACACCGATAATAAAAAGCTTCGGCCCGATATCATCAGTCTGTTTTATGTGGGTGACGTACCCGACAGTCGCATCACCGGAATTGATCAATTCACGCCGTTACCGGGATATTATTTTACGACTGATTACAAGTATTACAGCATCAAAAAAAACGAAGATGATAATGCCCTGGCAGGTGCAGATACCATTCCTCCTTATGCGCCGGAAACGATGGAGTCGCTTCCCGAATACCGGTCTTTCAATGACGCCCGAAATGCTTCCGTCAAAGAAAATAAATATCTGATCCTGTATTACGAAGACCGGAATGCGCATGAATGCGACGAACAACCGGCATCGGAATATTTGACCGATCTGTTGAATCGTCTTCAAAAAGCATCGGAATTTAATCGTTATTTTATTCTCTATGAAGCATCTGCAAACGATAAATCCGTTTTCGAAAAATACCGGGCGACCGAATATCCGTCGACGGTTATTTTGGCTCCCGACGGAACATTAATGTATATTTCCGAGAGCGATTGCTTTCAAAGTATATTGTACGACCGCCTTTATTATCTTTATTATACTCCCGAAACGTTCAACGGATTATTGAACCGGATTTATTCGGAGGCAGTTCTTGCTCCGGCCATGGCGAATGCAAAAATACCGGCCAAAAAACAGTTGGAGCAATATCTTTCCGATGTTGTTCCGGGTGAAAATACCGACTATTCCTATTTCACCTCTTTTTGGGAAGATGATAACTTTCCGAACCGGGATATTTCCGTCGATTCGGCTCAAACGGTGAAATATCTCGACCTGCTCGTCAACAATTATTACAGGAAAGAAACTCCGGATTCCTCAAAAATCGCATTGGTGAAAAGAATTTTGTCATTTAACCCGTCATCCGGCGGCTATAACTATCTGTATCCGGCGCTGAGTGAAAATGAACTTACTCCCGGATACCGGTATTTGGCCGAAACGTATGAAAAATATCCGAATTTGCCCGATCGAGCCGGGATACTCAAATTTATGAATGATCAAATCCAAAATATTTATTATTCGAATGATGACCTTGATTCAAAACAGGCGTTTTATTTATCGGCAGTTAAAAGCGCACCGTCAATCATCCCGTTGGAAATGCCCCTGATCATTTATACGTTCCCTCAAGCGAATCCGGATGCGGAAAATCCGAATGCCGATGCAGACAGTCTGATTACCGGATATTTGAATGAATGGCTGTCGGGAAATAATCTTACACAAAAAATCAATGTTTCTTTCGAAAAGATTTACGCGAATCAAAAAGAAGAACTGATCAATGTCTTATCCTCCTCCATGAGGTATTCGGATGATGATGACGAAGAAGGAAATCCGGAACAAAAGGACTCGCTGAAAGCGTCTTATAAGAATTTGATTGCCTTTCAATTAAACAATATGGCTTGGTATAGTTACCAATATGTAACATCGGATCGCCAAGACCTCCTTACGCAGGCCCTCTCATGGTCGGAAGCAAGCCTTTCGCTTGACCCCGGAAATCCGTACTTATTAGACACCTGCGCACGACTTTTGTATCGTTCGGGAAAAAGGCAGGAGGCACTGAACAAACAACAGGAAGCGGTCGACCGGGCCGATCAAGTCAACAGCAGCCATGCTCGTCGCGAAATGAAAAATGCGCTTATCCGGATGAAAAACGATACGTTGTGGTAAGGTAACTTCGTTTAATATTTTAAAACCCGAACGTATATCCGACCGTATAAAAGATATTATTGCCATAGGGGGAATAATCATTTTGAACGACATCATATTGAATCATCATCATCACTCCCCCGGCATTTCCGGCGGGGATGCGTATACCCGCTCCGAGCAAAAGCACCGGGACGAATTTGTCGGCGGAGACTTCATATCCGCTGTAATATTTATCTTTACCCCATAAATAATCGGCTTCGGGTTGAACGGAAAGCACAATGTTCCGGATCGGATAAAACCGTCCGAAGATATTGAATCCCGCATAACTTCTCGTGTATTTATATTCATAAAAATCAGCGCTTTGATAAGTGTAAGAAATTCCAACCCCCGCAGCGCAATATTGATTAAAAGCATATCCTACCTGCGGGGAAATATCAACCAGCGTATAATCCCCGAATTGTAATCCGAGGCTCCCGCCGAAAAACAGATTTCGTTTGTCGAACGAAGACTTCGTCTGTTCCGGTGATGACGATCTTTGAGTCGTTCCATACCCTGCCGTCCGGGTTGTTCCGGCAGTTTGCCGGCCCGACGACCCGGATGATTTTGTACTCCTTATCGTATCATAACGAAAAGGGGCGGTTCCATAACCGGAATTGGTCGGTGATCCTGTGCGAATGGTATCGTATCGAAATGCCTGCTGTGCATTTGCCGTTGTTAAAGCAAGGCAAACTCCCATAAACAAAAAACGAATCTGTTTCATATGTCTATATTTTTGATTCGACAAAAGTATATTTTATTTGTCTAACTCAAAAATATTCAGGTTATTTGATTCGCATGAATAACCGGCAGTCGACTCGTATGCTTTTTTGTTATCTTTGCGTACAATTTTAAAATACAAGGGGATGGAAGATGTCAAAGACAAAATAAAGCGGCTTCGGGAAGAATTGCATCAACACAATTATAATTATTATGTTTTGTCGGCCCCTGTTATTTCAGACTTCGATTTCGACATGAAAATGAAGGAATTGCAAGAACTTGAAAATACTTATCCCGAATTTTACGACCCCAATTCCCCGACACAACGTGTGGGAAGCGACTTGAACAAACGCTTTGCTCAGGTCGTACACCGTTATCCGATGTTATCCTTGGCCAATACATATTCCGAAGGTGAAATCAACGATTTTTACGAACGGGTGAAAAAAGGATTGAACGAAAAATTCGAAATTGTTTGTGAATTGAAATATGACGGAACATCCATTTCTTTAACCTACAAGAACGGAGAATTGGTTCAAGCCGTCACACGAGGTGACGGAATACAAGGCGATGATGTCACCGACAATGTAAGAACCATCAGAAGCATTCCGTTGAAACTTCACGGCAAAGGATACCCCGATGAATTTGAAATCCGCGGGGAAATTTTGATGCCGTGGACGGTATTCGACGCGCTGAACAAAGAGCGGGAGGAACAAGAAGAACCATTGTTTGCCAATCCGAGAAATGCCGCGGCGGGAACGCTCAAATTATTGAATCCGTCGACAGTGGCAACCCGTAAATTGGATGCTTATTTTTATTATCTGCCGGGCGGGAATCTGCCGACCGACAAGCATTATGAAAACCTTCTGAAAGCCCGCGAATGGGGATTTAAAATTCCGTATACCACCAAGAAATGTTCTTCTCTCGAAGAAATCTACGAATACATCAATTATTGGAATGTCGAACGGAAAAATCTTCCGATCGCCACAGACGGAATCGTACTGAAAGTAAACTCCCTGCTCCAACAAAAAAATCTCGGATTTACGGCAAAATGTCCCCGTTGGGCCATTTCGTACAAATTTCAGGCGGAACAGGCTGTTACCACGCTTCGTTCGGTAAGTTATCAGGTCGGAAGGACCGGCACGATCACTCCGGTTGCCAACCTCGATCCCGTACAATTATCGGGAAGCATGGTGAAAAGGGCGACATTGCATAATGCCGACATCATGGAAGGCCTCGATTTGCATATCGGAGATCGGGTATTCGTAGAAAAAGGAGGCGAAATCATTCCCAAAATCGTGAAAGTGGATGCCGGGATTGCTGACCGGGGCGAAAAAGTCGAATTTATCAAAAATTGTCCCGAATGCGGCACTCCGTTGATCCGGAGCGAAGGCGAAGCAGCTCATTACTGCCCCAACGAAACCGGTTGTGCACCCCAAATCAAAGGGAAAATCGAACATTTTGTCAGTCGTCGGGCCATGGACATCGACGGAATGGGGCCGGAAACCGTGGATCTGTTATTCCGCTTGAACATACTGAAAGATGCAAGCGATCTTTATCAACTCCAATGGCAGGAGCTGGCCCGACTGGAAAGGCTGGGGGAAAAATCGGCCAAAAACATTGTCGCTGAAGTCGAAAAATCGAAGCAGGTTCCTTTCGAGCGGGTTTTGTTTGCATTAGGAATCCGTTATGTCGGCGAAACCGTGGCAAAAAGGATCGCCAAAAATCTGAAAAACATCGATGCTGTCCGGAACACTTCCGAAGAAGAATTGACCGGCATCGACGAGGTCGGTTCCCGTATCGCACAGAGCTTAAAAAACTATTTTTCGAAAGATTATAACACGATTTTGATCGAGAAGTTAAAAACCGCAGGATTGCAATTCTCATTGGACGAAAGTATTCTCGCGGAACAAACGAATAAGCTGCAAGGACTTACCATCGTCATCAGCGGAACATTCACCAAACATTCCCGCGATGAATACAAAGCATTGATCGAACAGCACGGCGGAAAAAGTTCCGGAGCGGTATCCAAGAAAACCGGCCTGTTGATTGCCGGTGAAAACATGGGCCCCGCCAAACTGGAAAAAGCACGTGCATTCGGCATCAAAATGATCAATGAAGACGAGTTTCTGGAAATGATACGTTGAAAAAGGAAAACGATAAAAAATCGAATCCGGGATCATGTCCTTTAAACAAATGAAATGCTACTTTTACCTTATTATATTAACCTGTCATTTTTTCAGTCGGTATGTTCTCTGAAAATCAAAATTGTCAGTATTTTCATGCCGGAAAAAATTTTTTCCCTCGTCCGACGGAATTGATAATTGGTAAGAAAACCAATAAATCGATGATTTTCAATAAAATATCTTTTTGTCGGATTGATTTTATCGGAATGATTTTTTCTTTTGGCACATTATTCGCAGAGAGTAAAGACAGAAAATCAAATATACTTATCAAATAATTTCAAAATTCAGTAATTATGAAAATTAAACCATTAGCAGACAGAGTTTTAATTAAGCCTGCCGCTGCAGAAGAAAAAACAGCAAGCGGAATTATCATTCCCGATTCGGCAAAAGAAAAACCGTTAAAAGGTGAAGTCATTGCCGTCGGAGACGGTACCAAAGATGAGCCGATGACATTGCAGGTCGGACAAAATGTTTTGTATGGAAAATATGCCGGTACCGAATTGGAATTGGAAGGCGTAACTTATCTGATCATGCGTCAATCCGATGTGTTGGCAATCATTTGAAAAGTCAATCGTTTTAGTAATTAGGTAATAAAAAAATCTTAAAAAAATGGCAAAAGAAATCAAATTTAATATTGAAGCTCGCGACCTGTTAAAAAAAGGTGTTGACGAGTTGGCAGATACCGTAAAAGTAACACTCGGCCCGAAAGGTCGCAATGTAATTCTCGAGAAAAAATTCGGCGCTCCTCAAATCACCAAAGACGGAGTGACAGTCGCTAAAGAAATTGAATTAGCCGATCCGTATCAAAACATGGGGGCGCAAATGTTGAAAGAAGTGGCTTCCAAAACCGGTGACGATGCGGGCGACGGTACGACTACCGCCACAGTCTTGGCTCAATCCATCATCAACGTCGGATTGAAAAATGTTACCGCGGGCGCCAATCCGATGGATCTGAAACGCGGTATCGACAAAGCGGTTACCAAAGTAGTGGAAAATCTTAAAAAACAATCGCAAGAAGTAGGCGACGATTTCGAAAAAATCGAACAAGTGGCCCGAATTTCCGCCAACAACGACGCCGAAATCGGTAAACTGATCGCCGAAGCAATGAAAAAGGTGAAAAAAGAAGGTGTGATCACCGTGGAAGAAGCCAAAGGAATCGAAACGACGGTGGAAGTGGTGGAAGGGATGCAATTCGATCGCGGATATATCTCTGCTTATTTCGTGACCAATACCGAAAAAATGGAAGTGGAAATGGAAAATCCGTACATCCTGATCCACGACAAAAAAATATCTTCGTTGAAAGAAATGCTTCCTATTCTCGAAAGTGCGGTACAAACAGGCCGTCCGTTACTGATCATTGCCGAAGATGTCGACAGCGAAGCATTGGCCACGTTAGTGGTAAACCGTCTCCGCGGTTCGTTGAAGGTTTGTGCCGTGAAAGCTCCGGGATTCGGCGACCGTCGTAAGGAAATGTTGGAAGACATTGCCGTTCTGACAGGCGGCGTGGTCATCACCGAAGAAAAAGGCTTGAAATTGGATGCCGCAACACTCGACATGTTGGGATCTGCCGAAAAAATCACCATCAACAAAGACAACACCATCATCGTAAACGGTTCGGGCGATAAAAAAGCAATTTCTTCCCGTGTCGGACAAATCAAAGCTCAAATTGAGACCACGACTTCCGACTACGATCGTGAAAAATTGCAAGAACGTTTGGCCAAATTGGCAGGCGGTGTCGCCGTTCTTTACGTGGGCGCTCCTTCGGAAGTGGAAATGAAAGAGAAAAAAGACCGTGTCGACGATGCCTTAAGCGCTACGCGCGCCGCCATTGAAGAAGGAATCGTACCGGGCGGAGGCGTTGCTTACATCAGAGCCATTGAATCGTTGAATAATTTGACAGGCGAAAACGAAGACGAAACGACCGGTATCGAAATCGTAAAACGCGCCATCGAAGAACCGCTTCGTCAAATCGTGGATAATGCCGGAAAAGAAGGTGCCGTGATTGTTCAAAAAGTGAAAGAAGGCAAAAACGATTTCGGGTACAATGCTCAGACAGACGTATACGAAAATTTCTTTGCCGCCGGTGTGATCGATCCTGCTAAAGTAGCCCGCGTTGCGCTTGAAAATGCTGCATCCATCGCCGGTATGTTATTGACCACCGAAGCAGTGATCACCGAAGTGAAAGAAGAACATCCCGCACCGATGGGCAACCCTGGAATGGGCGGCATGGGCGGCATGATGTAATTCCGGTTGGCGAGTAAACGCGAGGTGACGAGTTAAGGCTGCGTGTTCTATACCGAACTTAAATGTAAAAACGGGACATTCAAAAAATTTGGATGTCCCGTTTTTTATATAACTGTTTTTTATTCCCCGGATAATATGCTTGTGTCGCGTCAACGATAAAATACTGTATTTAAATATTTTTTATGATTATCGGATGTTATACCCGGATATTTCCACAGGTTGAATGTAAAAAATGTGTCAATGTTTCAAAAAAAATATTCGTTCTTTTTGTCCCGTCAGGGACAAAATGTTTTCCTCTTCACATTGCGTCCCTGACGGGACTTCGGCCGACGGAGGAATTCTCCCTTCTACCAATATGTTGTCCC
>WRGA01000061.1 GCA_009787405.1 Candidatus Azobacteroides sp. | reverse complement strand
AAAGTCCCGTCAGGGACGTAATGCGGAAAGGAAAACATGTTGTCCCCGGCGGGACAAGGAGTGAAGGAATGGCGTTTTTCTACCAATATAACGTCCCCGGCGGGACAAAAAAGAACGAGTATTTTTGACACATTTTTTTACATTCCACCTGCGGGGATAGCCGGGTATAACATCCGATAAATCATTAAGAATTATTATTAAGGCATGCTGAATAAACAACTTATAACAGATTGAATAACCAATCACGTTGTTCTTTTAAAACTCCGTTTTTACCTTATTTTTTTAACAAAACAACCTCAGTAGCCTTGATTTTCAGACAATTAAACAACCTCATTCCCTCATTTGTATTGAAAATCAAAAAGAACATTATCAAAAAGATAAATAAGGTAACAAGATTGGTGTTTTTGATTGTAATTTACTGCTACTGAGGTTGTTTTGTTAAAAAAATGAGGTAGAAATAAGGTTTGTCAATCCTTAAATTTATAGCTTTACAACTCCTTTGCGGAAGATGAACTGTTATAAGTTATTCTTTTCGCATGCCTAAGTATCCGACGGAATTTATTTTATGCTATTTTAAACGCGAAGATGCAAAGCCACAAAGATTTTAAAATTCGCGTCTTTCCGTCTTTGCGGCTTGGCGTTTACAATATAAATTATTTTTTGAGACATGCTTATATTACAATTTGTAACTTACGCCGACCGTTCCGTAAACATTATACATCTTGAAAGGAACGCCCGTAAAATCGGAATGAAAAACAGGCGTTAATCCCCAGGCCAGTTGCCCCCGTATCGCAAACCGTTTTGAAAAACCCCGTTCTCCGGCTGCTTGCAGTCCGAAATCGAATTTGTTCAGTTCGTCGGAAAAATCAAAGCTTGCTTCGTTCACTTCGGTCTTATCACCGGTCGGATCGCCTTCCCGGATGTATCCGTTCGAAGCCGTTCCGGAAAAACCCGAACTGTAAAGATATGCCGCATAAACACCCGCTTGCACCAGCCATTTATCTGATATGTGATAAGAAGCCATGACAGGAATGGTCATATACGAATTTTTGATTTTGGTTTCATTATGTCCCGTAAAGGTTCCGATGTAGGTTTTATCGTTCATTTTTATTTCCGTATGCAGATTCAAAACGCTGTCTTTCACGGAAAATCCTTTATAGTCGAACGAGAGCCCGGCCGTTAATCCCCATTTATTGTTGAACCGGCGGGTTGCTTCGAATGCGACATGCGGGGCAAATAAGGGCGGAGAATATTTTTCGATCTTTCTCACTTCAACCGGCATCGGCAAAGGAGAGGTTCCTCCGATATTGTAGCCCGCATTTATTTTAAATTCCCACGGATGAATGACTTCCTGAGCGTTTATATTCGAAAGAATTGATGTTGCGGAAATTAATATTAAAATGGTATATCTCATATTTTGCGATTAATAATTTAATACATCATAGTATAATTTTACATTGTCGATAACCAATCGGCTTCCGGGACGTCCTTCGTAATAGTATCCGCGATTCCCGGTAGAAAATACAATGGTGATTTTGTATTCGTTATTTTCCAGCTCTTCCGGAACAAAGGGTGTTGTGTAGGAATCATAATCAAAATAGACTTCAAAAGGTACAAATGTATTACCCTGTATTATTTCCGTCGGGTTTACTTCGGCCCGGGCAATAACATTTGGCGAAGAACCGATGTTATCGCCGTATAAATATTGCACGTTATCGTCTGTTTTATATATAACGGAATAAATGGCACACGTATCTCTTTTTCCCGGAGTGCGCGTTCCGTCGGCGTTGATGTAATCTTCTGTTCCTTCTTGATAGAGGTAATATCCGGTTAATTTAACCGGTTTTCCGCTGTTAAACGGAATGCCGAATTTGGTCGATTTCAGCGGATCCGTCAATCCCGTCAAGACGTCGAATCCTCCCAGATAAAGCGAACCGGCTAAACAAGGAATATTTATTCCGCTGACGATTTTTCCCGGTCCGACCATGCTCCTCAATTCGGCGGCCCAATCTCCCGAAACACAAACGTTTGTTTTTCTTACGAGATATTCATCGGCCGGTTTACCGGGGCTGAGCCAGACAATTGCCGTTCCGTTGTTGCTTGAATACCATTGAAGGGTCGATTGTTTGGGATTTTCGTACAAATAACCTGAACTGAATTTTACCCAATTTTCAAAATCGAAAATTTCGGGAAAATCTTCTACTTGAATAACAGCATACAATTTGGAGTGAACTTTGTCTTCCGAAGTTACTTTTATGTAAAAGAGCGTATCGTTCACGGGATATTTATCGATTCGTTCCCAAGTGGCATTGGGCGTCACGGTCAAGCTGAAAGCGGAGTCTTGCAACGAGACATCTTTTTTCGGATAGGCTACAATATACTTATTATAAATCTCAACATTCTTGATTCGTTGACTGCCTTCCGGAAAATAAAACGTGAGGATATCCGCTTCGGGATCCGGAGGCGTACTTTGGATGCAACTTGTGAACAATAGCGGTAAAACGGAAAGAAAAAAGATAAGATTTCTCATAGATACAATTTTTGACAAAAGTACGTTTTTTCGGCATATAAAAATAAAAGCTTGACTAAAAAGAGTTGATTTTCAGTCAAGCTTTTAAAAATGTAAAGTATATGTCGGAATAGTCTATATTATTATGAATATAAAGATACAAAAGACACAAAGTCGCGAAGTTTTACCTTTAATTTCTCGTAGTGTCTTTGCGCCCTTCACGCCTTTGCGTTTAAAATATAAACTATTTTTTTGACATATTTATTTGAAAAATATTATTCTTTGTTTCCGTCAAAAACGACATTAAACGTACCGCCCGGAAACGGCAACCCCCCCGGTACGTCAATCGCCGCAATATTAATCTTAGCTATGCCTGCCGAAGTAATGGTACCGTTTACTTGTATCGGAATGGTTACTTGTGTCGGAATTACATCCCACGTCGTATTTCCGGTAATGCCGTACACTCCATTATTGAAGGTAACATTCGAAGTACATTCTACATCAAGTGATATATCTCCCAAAATAGGAAGATTTTGGTTCTCAATCCTTAACGTTACCATCGTGTTTGAATTTCGGGTTACGGTAATAATAAAATTCTCGTCGCTAATGGGACCCCAACCATTATCCCCCATGTCCATGCTCAAAATACCTTTGTATGTTCCCGCAATTTCTTTTGCATAATCGGGATTATCATCATCATCATCTCCACATGACGTAAAACCAATGAATAATGCCGATGCCAGCATTAAAAGAAAAAATTTGTTTTTAACTTCCATAATTGTTTTTTTGATTAGTTATTAATTGATTATTGAGTATAGTTCCATACAGGTATTTCGTCTTATGCCGGATGTTTGCACAAAGATACGATTTTTTATCCAAAATGTCTGCTTTTCACCAATTCAATCATTTCTTTAAATATTGCGGATCCCAAAATATAGGTCGTTCCGGCATAAAACACAATCCCTGCGGTAATTTGTGTAAGCAGCAGAACCGCTTCGTTTTGAATGACATACTTCAACAGGTAAATGCCGACGGCCATTATTGCGGCAATGACGAAATACGGTGAAATATCTTTCAACTGTTCATGAATCCGGTAATCGATTTGCTTTTCGGAAAAAACACAACTGATGAAAAATCCGATGACGCTTACGCTTGTCACACCCCAAATCAAACAGGTGATTCCGTAACGGAAAGTCAATAAAACAGCCGATAAAATCAGTAATTTCCGGATGATTTCAAAAATCAGCGAAAGAGACGACAGTCCTTTTACATACAACACATTCATATTCAACGCGATCAATGCCGTAAAAGCGCCTCCTGTCGCCAGAATCTGCAAATAAACCGCCGCGGTATGCCATTGGTCTTTCAGCAGAACATGAATCAACGGAACGGCAACGGCAGCCAATCCGAACATGACGGGGAACGAAACGAAAGACGTCACCCGGATGATTTTACGGTAACTGCGCTTCAATCGGCGGTTATCGTCATTGATCTGCGACATGACAGGATAGGTGGCCGTTTGCAGGGAACTGCTGATAGTGCCGGACGAAAGGTCGGAAAATTTGCCGGCTTGCGAGTAAAAACCAACTTCGCGGGGCGGATAGTACCGTCCGATCAAAATCGGACAAATATAATTGAACACGGCATTCAAAATTCCCGTTATCATCAGTTTGGAACTGTAGCCCCATAATCCCCGGATCACTTTCGGGTCAAAAACAAACGACGGTTTCCATGAGGAAACCATCCAAAGCCGGAGATTTCTTATCGCGATAAAGATCAGATTTTGAAGCACCAGCGTATACACGCCGAATCCTTTATAGGCCATAATGACGGCCGCCGTGCCCGAAATCAACAATCCGGAAAGGTTGGCCGTCGTAATCGATTTAAAATCAGTCGCCCGCGTAAATACGACAATTTGGACGAAAGCAAGTGCATTCAGAATTAAAGCCAGACCATTCAACCGGCAAACGGAAACAAGGATCGGCTGCCGGTAAAACGCCGCAATCGCCGGAGCGCAAAAAAACAGCGTCAGGTATGCGGCAATGCTTATTCCGATGTTAAGCAAAAATACCGTCGAATATTCTTTCGGGGAAACCGTCGATTGCCGAATCAAGGCATTGCTGAAACCACTGTCCAACAATACCATCGCCAGCACATTGAATACCGCAATCATACCCATTAATCCGTAATCCGACGGCGTCAGGAAATTCCGGGCCAAAATGATTCCGATCACAAACGTAATCGCCTGTTGTCCGAATTTATCGATAAAATTCCACGCAATCGCCGAAGCGGTTTTTTGCTTTAAATTGTTTGGCATCCGGTCTTTATTTAGCTCACCATCCGAATGCTTGTTTATCGCTCATCCACAGTCCCTGCACTTTCATGATTTGTTCGATGACATCCCGTCCGCAGCCTTTTCCTCCCGGAATGGGCGAGATGTAAGTTGAGATTTCCTTGATTTCCGGTGCCGCGTCTGCCGGGCAAACGGGCAATCCGACGATTTTCATGATTTCATAATCGGGAATATCATCGCCCATGTAAAGGATTTCATCGGGCTTCACCCCTGTTTTTTCCATGAAATCTTTCAACGAATCGGTTTTGATGCCGGCGCCCATATAAATATGAGTGACACCCAACCCTTCGAACCGTATCCGGACGGATTTGGTTCTTCCTCCGGTAATAATCCCCACATGATAACCTTTTTTCACGGCCAACTGAATGGCATAACCGTCTTTGATGTTGATCGTGCGCATCGGTTCGCCGTTTGCATCCAAAACAATGACGCTTTCGGACAGCACTCCGTCGACATCAAACAACAAGGCTTTTATTTTTTTTAAATCATAATGAATCATATCTATTTACAATCGGACAATTTACTATTTACAATTTTTTAATATTCACTTAA
Organism: Candidatus Azobacteroides sp.; assembly: GCA_009787405.1. Lineage (GTDB taxonomy): Bacteria > Bacteroidota > Bacteroidia > Bacteroidales > WRGA01 > WRGA01. The sequence goes on along the minus strand of WRGA01000061.1, from coordinate 10,367 downwards.
TCCTATCGGTATAAATTACCGGCTTATTTTTTACCTGTTACTAAGATGTCGTTGATGAATATTTTTGCTCATCAGTTCATAAATGGTTTTCAGACTTTCGTCGTTCAGCAACGCCGACTGTTTTTCCGTCACGCTTCGGTCGTACCGTACTGCCGGGCCGGTTTGGGCTTCAAACGGCGATAAGGAGTGTATTTTTGCCGCCGTTTCATCAATCAGCGGCTGCAACAGGTCAAACGGCAATTGCTGTTGTTGGAGGATTTCCGCTCCGATGTCATACATTCTGTTCACAAAATTGCAGGTAAAAACAGCTGCCAGATGAATGTATTTCCGCCGGTCGGAATTTACCGGTAAAACATGACGGGAAATGCTTTCCGCCAAAGCGGCTAATTGTTTTAATTCTTTTTCGCCGGATGCTTCGATACAGACCGGGGTTTCGGCAAAATCGATTTTCCGTGTTTTACTGAACGTTTGAAGCGGATAAAACACGCCGTAACTGTCGGAATACGGTGCAAAAATATCCATCGGAATGCTTCCGCCCGTATGCACCAATAATCCTTTCAGCGGCGGAAGTTGTTTCAATATTCCGGGCAGCGCATCGTCTTTCACCGAAAAAATATAGATGTCGGAATCGGTTCCGATATGCGGTATTTCCGTCGTATAATCCGTATCGACCATGGCCGCCAGTGTTTTCGCGGAATCGGCGGTACGGCTGTATATCCGGGAAATGCAAAACCCGTGTTCGTACAACGCCACGGCCAAACGAGTCGCCAGATTACCCGCACCGATTATTGTGATTCGAGGATGATCCAAATTTTTAACATTTAAACAGATTCGACGTGTAAAGAAAATCAAAAATCTCCATCCGGCAGCACGTTAAGAGAAAATAATTGAGCGATCAAGTTCTATCGCTTATCCGGTCATTCAATGATCCGGTTATTTATATCACCGAAAATATACAAATATTCAAATAATCATGTATTTTTACGGTTTATTGATAAGGCAAATATTTTATGGACGAAGAGATACTGATTACACTGCTTTTCATTGCCGTTCTTTCGATCGGAGCGATTGTATTGTCGCTTGTCACATTGATCAGAATCGGTTCCGTCAACGAAAAAATTGATCGTGTGGGAAAAATGGTTGCTCATTTGCACAAACGATTGACGGAAGAATTTACCCAAACGGGAAGCAACCGTAACATCAAAGAACAACCGGTCGAAGAAATTCAAACAAAGGTACCGGAAATTTCGGAAAAAGAACCGGCCGTCCGAAAAACGGTCGATGTATATGAATCAAAAGTGATCGGCTCTCCCGTTCCTCCGTCCGAAACGAAAAAAGAGGGAAGAACCGTTCCCGAACCGGTGCAATCATACCGGAAACCCGAACATGAAAATGTTCCGGAAAAAACATTTATCGAAAGGGTATCGGAAAACAACCTGTTGAGCAAAATCGGGATCGTCACTTTAGTTTTGGGGATCGGATTTTTCGTGAAATATGCCATCGACCAAAATTGGATCAATGAAGTGGGGCGCGTCGCCGTCGGGTTGTTGACGGGAGGCATCATTATTGCCGTCGCTCATCAATTGAAATCGAAATATCATGTTTTTTCATCCATTCTGGTCGGAGGCGGCATTTCGGTATTTTACATTACCATTACATTGGCATTCCGGCAATACGAATTGTTTTCTCAACCGGTTGCTTTTGCCTTGCTGATTGCCGTTACCGTATTTTCGGTTATTTTGTCGCTGCTTTACGACAGGAAGGAATTGGCGATATTTTCCCTGCTCGGCGGGTTTGCCTCTCCGTTGATGGCCAGTACGGGAACGGGGAATTATATCGTGCTGTTTTCTTACCTGCTGATCTTGAATGCGGGAATGTTGATTGTTTCATTTCGTAAAAATTGGAAAGTCGTCGGAATCATCGGTTATGTGCTTACGCTTTTCTTTTTCTGGTCGTGGCTGCTCACTTCCTTCGAATCGCAATTTATCGGAGCGACACTGTTCAGTGTCTTGTTTTTTGTACAGTTTTATCTGTTGGCGCTGATCGATCATTTCAAATCGGGAAAGAAAATCACCGCTTATCAGGCATTTTTGATTTTAACCGACAACCTGTCGCTGTTTGCTTCGTGTATCTATATTTTCGACGATTATGTTTACGACGTCAAAGGAATCGTCACGATTTCGATTGCCGTGGTAAATGCCGTTGTCATGATCACCCTATTCCGGAAAAGCAAAGTCGACCGCATGCTGATCTATTTAATCATCGCCATTGTGATGAGTTTCGTCAGTCTGGCCGTCCCGATACAATTGAACGGACATGTCATCACGATGTTTTGGGCGGCCGAAGCCGTTTTGTTGCTGTGGTTATGGCAAAAATCCCGGATAAAGGTATTTCGCACCGGCTTTTTGATCGTCAGCATATTGGTGATCATCTCTTACCTCATGGATGCCGTGCGGAATTATTCAGGCACCGGCCTGCCGGTTGTTTCCAATCGGATTTTCATTACCGGAGTGGTCGTTACGATCAGTTTTTTGATCCATTCTTTTCTGTTGAAAAAAGAAAGTTCCGACGACACCGGCAAAATCAGTAAAGATTCGCTTTGGCCTGTCGAAACAATCCGAAACGTATTCAAATTCGTTGCGATTGTTTTTGTATTTATCGTTCCCTTCCTCGAATTAAATTATCAACTTGCCGTATTTACCGATAACGCAGGTTCTGTTTCAAGTTTCAGGTATGTGGTGACGGCAGCTTATACCGCCTTATTCATTGCGGGACTCGGCGTCATTTACCGGAAAAAAATCAAATCGTCACCGTATGTCTTCGGTCTTTTATTCACTTTTGTCGCACTTTATGCATTGATTTACAATATTCTTGTCATCGAGTTGAGATATGATGTGTTCTTTTTGCAACACTATGCTCCGGGCTATTTCTTGATTCATTTGCTCGGATTGCCGGCTGTTGTTTCCGTTATATTTCTATTGATTAAGAATGTCAAATTTTTGTCGGAACGACAATTCTCGATGTTTTGCCGGTCGATGACCATCTTATCGGTCATCATTTTAAGCATTGAAACGGATCACATCGTCCTGTCATTACTCGGAAACAAAGAGAATTATCATTCGTTGCTGTATGATACCCATACATTCGGCTACCCCATTTTGTGGGGAATCATCGCCATGATCCTGATGATTTGGGGTTTGAAACAAAAAGAGGTTTTGTTGCGGAAAATATCGCTGGTGTTTTTCGGCGTCATCCTACTCAAGTTTTATGCTTATGATGTTTGGCACATGTCGCAAACCGGACGCATCGTTTCTTTCGTTCTGCTCGGTATTATTTTGCTGTCGGTATCGTTCCTGCAGCAAAAAATAAAAACGTTGGTCAAAAAGTGAAAAAAGAAGAGGATTATAAAAAATTTATCGGATAAACAGGAGTTGACTATTTTTTATGTAAAACCATGATCAGCGGTTTTCTATCCTGAATAATTTATCTGTATTTCATGTATTTTATACCAATAGAAAAACGCCTCTATATTACTCTTTTTCAATTTATTCAATTTTGTTGGTAAGGGTGTTTCTATTGTTGCATTTTGAAGTTTCTGAATATTGTTTTTGTCAAAATGCTCTATTTTTTGTCCGATTGTTTTTTTATTAAAACTGAAAGATATGCGACTTTTGAAGCGTTAATAATCGCAATGTCAAGATAATACTTTTCTCCATAAATAAAACTTTGTATGCGTTTTATGCCGTCTTGCAGTAATCTAAAATGTTCTTTATCAATTTGTCCTTGCAAACAAATACAAAGCGAGGTTTGAAAAACATCATCCAATACCTGTATTATGCCGTTAGGATTAAGGTTGCGATAGCTTAATTCCACATCGGCAAATTTGCGGAAAGTATTGCCGACAACAGTCAAATCATTGGCAACATCAAACAAAGAAGCAATATCGTAAAGTTGTTTGATAATTTCCATTGAACACAGTTTGCCTCCCTTGTGATAGGGTATTCCGGTGGTATCGGGTGCAAATGCCGTTAGTTTATCTCCGAGTAAATTGTTGAAATCCGGCGTTTTGACTTTAACCATTTCTCCGGAACATTCGATAAATACGCTGTTTATTGGCGTTTCAATGATATTTTGGTAATGAATTTTTTCTTTTAAAACATCTAACAGCATATATGATTCTTTGTTTTCTACTGCTGATTGAAAAAACAGTTTGTAATGTTCTTTATCAATATTTGTACCTGTTTTGCGTTCCTGTTTCTCGAAACGGATAAAGTCTTTATATTGAACGATTGAATGTATTATATTGCTTAAATCCGGTATATTATCTTCTATCATTATGTCAATATCAATGGAAAGTCGTCTGCTTTTATTTAACATTAACATCAATGCCGTACCGCCTTTGAATACAAAATCCAATCCCGATTCTGCCAATCCTTCCAAAAGAATTAATGCCCGGATAACTTTTTCCACGAGGATTTTATCGGCTTTTTGAGTTTTTGAAATCCGTTCAATCCATTGTTTGGTTGTACATTCATTTTTTATCATCACAATTCAAATTTACGGCAATAAATTCAGGTTATTGCCTGTTTATAGTGATTATTTTTTTTATCTCTTCTTTTTTATTTTTGCGGGCAGCATATCGCAAAAGAGTATTTTGGTTAATGGTATATTGTTCCATTGCCGACTCGAAAATGGCATAAATTTCGCTTCCCTGAAACGGCATAAATTCTTTATCCACAGCTAAATCCACAAGCATTTTTTCGAGTGTTGCCGTATGGATTTTTCCTGTTTTTTGAATGGGGGCTTCAGTTATCAGCGGACGGACAATGATATAATTGTTAAATTCCGAAAGCCCGTCGTACAAATTTTGAACAGCCATAACTTTTGAAAACCGTTCTTTCAAAGTATAATACGCGGATTCAACGGCATCTTTTTCCACATCAACAAACGACACATTAAAATTAATCAAGTGGTGAGCAAAGTCATTTATTCGTGATAAATCCCATTGGCAATATTGTATAAACGGGAACCTTTTTTGGAGAAAAACTTCTATTTTTTGCATTTTATTGTTTATTGGCGGAACAAAAATATTCGCTTTGCCGAGTTGGTACAAACCTTTACCGACACGCTGCAACTTACCCGACTGTATAAGTTTGTAAATCCGCCAATTAATTGTAGGGTACGGGATTGCCGGCTCGCTTGTGCGATAATAATTCTCAATATCTTGAAAGTCAATAATCTCCTTATTTCCAAAATATTGTTCAAAATTCTGTACGTCTAATCTTTTTGCCATATTTAAAATAATATCAAATGCAAAAATATACAAATTTTCGGCAATAAAACCTGTTTATTGCCGAAAAATGGTAAATAGTAAATTTTTGGATCAAATATTATTCATTCTTTTTGAGATATGATTATAAATCTGATACTAATAAACAGTATCAGGCTTATAATCAAACCATTATAAAAATTACATTTTTACAGTGAGGTAATGAGGTGGTAACTGAACTTTGTCTTACCTTTGTCTAAAATTATTAACCCATGAACAATTTGTCAATCTCGATCATTTGCTTTTTCCTGACGACAAACGGGTTGGCTCAATCTGTTTGGAAAGCCGACATACAGCCGGTGGAAAAAAACGGTTATTACCATATCGAACTCGATCCGCAAACCATTGCGATTTCGGGAAAAAACGAATTGACCGATCTGAAAATATTCGACGGCCGGAGTCTTGAAGTTCCTTATTTTATCCGCCCTGTCAATCCGATTCGCGATGTCGTCAGCCGTTTCGAATCTTACCGTTTGAAAGAGAATGATACGAAAGACAGTTTGAATTGCATTGTTGTCGATAATGAAAAAAACGAAAACATCAACCGGTTTTATATTCTTATTTCCGGCGCCGAAGTCACCAAATATGCAAGCATCAGAGGAAGCAATGATTTGAAACAGTGGTACATCGTCAAACAAAAAACAAGCATTTCGAATTTCGGCTATAACGGCGAATATAACCACGAAATGCTGATCATCGATTTTCCGTGCGGCGACTACAGATATTATGAAATCATATTGTCCAACAATCAAAACAGTCCGTTGAAAGTCTTGAAAGTCGGAAAATTCGAAAACTCGAGCGTTTACGGGCAATTCACCGAAATCGATCCGGGTAAATTCATCCGGAAAGACAGCGCCGACAAAAGAACGTATCTGTATTTTCCGGATTTAAGTTATCCTTACCGGATCAACAAGTTGGAATTTGTCGTCAGAAGCAATGCCGATTATTTCCGGCATGCGGAAATCAGGAATTCGAAAGGACAAAAACAGTTTGATTTCGATTTGTCGTCGAAAAGTGATAATATTTTCTTTATCGCTGATTTGATCTTGCAGCCGGACAGCCGAATCGTCGTCGAAAATTACGGCAACCCTCCGTTAATCATCGATTCCGTAAAAGTTTACGGATTGAACCGTTATTTGTGCGCCTATCTCGAAAGAGGTCAAACTTATTCTTTATTGACGGGACAAAAAGACAGCATTCCTCCCCGGTACGATATCGAACATTTTCAACACGATATACCCGCCGATCTTCCGATTATCAAAACGTCAGGGTTGCACTGCTTGATTTGTCCGGAAAACAAGTCTTTCGAAAGAACGCCTCTTTGGATCGAAAATCCTGTATTTCTCCGGAGTGTTATCATCGTCATCGGATTGTTTCTTGTGTTTATTTGTTTGAAAATGATCCGGGAAATGAAAGACAAGAAGCAGAATCAAGAGTCGGAAAATAAGGAATAGATTTGCCGGTCAGCATCTAAAACAGCAACGGTGGAGGATCCGGTTTTACGGAAAGCGAATATTCTTATATCATGCAATTCGTCGGATTTTACTTTTTAATTACTTTTTCCGTTATGCAAAAACCATCCGGAGCCGTGATGGTCACCAGATAAAGACCTTTTTCGAAAGGCTCCATGTAAACGGGGATGTTTCCCTTTTGTTTGTACACATTCCGACCGTTGATATCTGAAATAACCACCCGGACATCTTTTTTATCTCCGGTATTTATAGAAAGATATTTTGTCACCGGATTAAGATACACAAAAATTCCGCTTCCGGAAGAAATCCGGTCAAAGCCTGTAACCGGGCGTTCAAACAGGACGGAAGGTTCTGTTCCCGAAAAATCGACAATATGGTACCGCCTTCCGATTTGAGTGTCGAAAGTACTTCTTACCTGTCCGTTGATCACTGATTGAATGCCGCGCAAACCGGGTGTGGAAATGCTGACGTTACAGGCATTGTGCACTTTTACGCCGGTGCATTCGGGAACTTCAACGGAACTTTCGACGGCAACACTTGCTCCGTTGGTATTGATAAACACATCGTAAATTCCCAACATATACGCTTCATGCCATTGAACATGATCGGCGACTTTATAAGAGGCATACCCGTTCACCGTTCCGTCATGGCTCATGTAATCGCTTTGTCTGGTCGGATCATACGGCGTTTCGCTCTGATAAAAATACATCCGTCCTTTTTCTCCGTTCCAAAGCGTTTGATATTCTTGAAAATGTTCATTGAACAATCCGTAGATGGTGACAAAATCGCCGTTTACGATCAAGCCGTTTTTTGCCGTATTTTTAAACCAACCCACACCTGTACCATGATCCGCCCGCCAAATCCAAAAATGATCGCCGATCACATCCGAACTGTTAATGACCAATGCCGCATCCACATGCACATTCTCGGAACGTGTACCTCCCACACGGAAAAATAAATCGGCAAGTAATGTCGGATTTTGACTGTGATCTTCGGATGAATTTTCCGTACCGACCTGCATCAAGGTTCTCGAATTATATTGCGCATCGAAAAGCAAACTTGCAATTGTCACCCCGTCGACATCATCGACAATAATCGCCGAAGTTGAATTTCCCTGTGCAGGAATCAATGTAGCGTAACCGGTTCCTAAAATAATGGTGTTGGGCCGGTTCACCAAAAGAGGCTCCGACAAGGTATAAATGCCCGGCGTGATAAACAGGAATTTGCCGCCGGCCAATTGTTGATTCATGGTTTCCGACGAAGTTCCGGGCTTCACGACATAAAAATCGTCCAACAGATCATAAACAGTTCCGTTGCCCATGTCTGTACTGCTCCAAGAAATCCCTTTGGAATCAGGTTCTCGGAGATCCGGTTTAAACACTTTGTATCTTCCGTCATCACCCAAAAACAGGAACGGTTTTTCCCGGATGATCGGAGTTGTTTCCACCCGGCTCACATTATTCCATTGCGTGTCTCCCGAACGTCCCCAATTATCGTTGTGATTGGCCATATTCACCGTCGGCCCGAATTCCACGCCCTGATAAGCGATATTCCACCCGCCGGCGCTGTAATCTTGCGATCCTAATCCCAAATAAGAATTTCGCGTATACCATTGTTGTTGGGAATAAGAACCCGAACGGGCATTGTCGAAATAACAATCGGCCGTAAATCCGCCGCTGCACCAACCATCCCACTGCCATTGGTAATACCCGTTGCGTTGAGAATAAATGCGCCGGATCGGAGCTGCCTGCGAAACCGCCCACATAAACGACGCCCAAGGATCGAGCCAATTTCCGCCCATGATGGCGATGTTCTCCGCCGAACGCCAAAAAGTACACGTGGCGTTATTATTCGGAAGCGGAGCCGGAGTGATCACATCATTCAATTTCACCTCATACGGGGTTTTGCCGAGACCGCCGATATGGGTATAGTAAGCGATTTTCAAATATTCGGTGGCGGTATAATCACCCGGTTTAAAGTAGAACGCATATCTGTCCGTCCCGAATTCCTGATGAAACATCAACTCATGAATGTCGTTGATTTCTTTTGAAATCGCGGCCGGATTATCCGTCGGACTGTAAATGTAAATATCCGGACCGAATAAATCAATGTCCGGCGCCAATAATGAAAGCACCTTCCCTTGATTGTCCGTCACTTGATAATAATAATTGTACGGACTTCCGACAATATTTTTGTCGATAAAGGTTGTTCCCGTCACCGTTCCGATGGTTTTGTAATTCCCGAAACGTCCTTCGGCCCTCATAATGGTATATGTCGCTGCATTCGAGAATTTAAGGGACGAAACATCGGACGCGAAGTTTAAAATAATATCATTCCCTTTTATGGTGGTTTTCGAAGCGCCGGATTGCGCACTTATATGATAAACGCAAGAAGCGGCCGTGAAAATCAATGCCGACAAAAGAAGTTTAAGGTTTTTCATTTTCGAGTTTTTAATCAATGTTATTATATATTGTCCAAAAATAGACGTTCATCCACTCATTTTTCGTCTTTTGATTTTCATAAAAACTCGCTTTTGGACGTTTCGGATACTAAAATAACTTATCACAAAATTGTTATTTGCTGATAATCAAAATATTAATATGATAATGTAATGATATGCCGGTGAAATGAGATTTGACTTTCATCGGCATATCAGCACATTACAGATCATAACTTTTGTGCCGGCGATAAAAGACATATCATTGAAAATAAAAAATGTTTTTATTGACATTCCGGTTCCCTTATTATCTTGGAATCGGAGTAGAAGTCGGGCTGCAAGTCTTTTTGAATAGACAAGCAGACGGACAAGATGTCCGCTGCGTCGGAATCAATTTGTAACTACAAAATATTGATGGAATGAATTGAACCATTAAAATGGGCGAATATGAAATCAGACAGAGATTATCTGACGGATATTTTGACGCCCGGTACCTTATTGACCAATGGAACGAAAAAAATCCGGATGACCAAAAAAGCATTGAAGATTTTCGGGAATATTTGTTGCAAAAAAAATTAAATCTGAATTGATATGAAGACGAATCAAATAATGATACGGGAAATGGGTAAATTCAGTGTTAAGCAAAGAACATCCGATGGATTTTTCAATTTTACAGACTTGGTTAAGCAGTGGAATCAGGCAACAGGACAAAATAAGCGGATAGAACATTATTTTGAAAATGCCTCTACAAAAGAATTTTTAAAGGCTTTATTTATAGACAATTATGAATCACCGGAAAAGCGGGGATTCAAAACTATCGAATTATCAGATAGTTACGAATTGACAAAAGAGGACTTGAAAACGCTCTATGTAACTGCCCGTGGAGGGAAGGGCGAGAACAGAGGGGCGACTTGGATGACGCCGATTATGTATATTGATGCCTGCATGTGGTTGAATCCCGCGTTCAAAGTAAAGGTTATCAAATTTGTTTACGATGAAATGATAAGGTACCGCCACGAAGCAGGTGACGAATACCGTAATTTAGGTTCCGCCATCGGTAAAATAGTTCCCGCCGACTTTATGAAAACGGCAATGAAGAAAATAGGCGAGGCGTTGAACTGGGTTATAT
>WRGA01000060.1 GCA_009787405.1 Candidatus Azobacteroides sp. | reverse complement strand
TCCCCGGCGGGACAAAAAAGACGAATATTTTGAAACATTGACACATTTTTTGCATCTCCCTGCAGGGAGAGCCGGGCATAACATCCGATAATCATTTTAATTATTTAAATAAAAAATTATTTTTAAAAATATAATTTGTATTAACTATAGCTTTTATATTTCGTTATCGCATAATGTTTGAATTTGTTCTTTGAGAGCCGGTAAGTTTTTAGCTGTACCCAAACTATCATTTCATCGGTATCATAATAGCCATGTACTAAAATATGCCTCATTGAAATTATTTTTCCCCATTCTATTTCAGGATGATTATTTCTGAAATCATAAGTCAATTTGTAACTTGCCTCTCCTATAATTTCAAGATTTTTGACGACAGCAAACAGAAGCATTTTATTACTTAAAAATTCCTCGAAATCAACATCTTTTGTAAATTCCATAACATAATCTATAGACTCTAATATATGCTCAAGTCTTCCTTTATCCTTAATTTGCTCTCTCATATACCAAAATTTTATCCTGCTCTGCCGATTCTTGTGCGAATTTTCTGAGCCGCCCTTCCTGCACCAAATCGACTTTTTTATGCAATAATTTTTCAAGGTCGATCATAATTCCCGCATAATCAAAAAGGGTAATGTGCGCATCTTTATCAAAGCGTACCATGATGTCGATATCGCTTTTGGGCGTTTCTTCCCCGCGTGCATACGAACCGAATACCCACGCCTTTTCTACGGGATAAGCGGGGAAAAACGCCTGTAACTTATTGATTAGGGTTTGTTTCATGCCAAAATGATTATCTTGTTACAAAAATACCGGTTTTTTTAATACCCGACAAAATACAGAATGATTATTCGGGAGCATTGCACTTTCAATAATTTCATGTAATTAACGGAACAAATCCGTCCGTTCATTCGACGCTCCGGTTCAAAATTAATAAAAAGCAAACATTCAACGGTCTTTAGATTTAAAAAAGTTATTAAAAGCTTGTAAAATGATACATTTTGCTATTCTTTTCTCGATTTTTCTGTCATTTTATTTGTCGTTTAAAAAAAACGATTACCTTTGTGGTCAAGTTTTAAATTATTCAAATCAATTATCAATATGAAAGCTAAAGACGTTTTAGAAAACTTAAAAAGACGATTCCCGAACGAACCGGAGTATCATCAAGCCGTTCAAGAAGTAGTGGAAACCATCGAAGAGGTGTACAACCGGCATCCTGAATTTGAAAAATACAATTTGATTGAAAGGTTATGTATTCCCGACAGAATATTTTCTTTTCGTGTGACTTGGATCGACGATCATGGAAATACGCAAGCGAATATGGGATACCGTATACAACACAACAACGCCATCGGCCCGTACAAAGGCGGTTTGCGTTTTCACTCTTCGGTAAATCAGTCTATTCTGAAGTTTTTGGCATTTGAACAAACTTTCAAAAACTCGTTGACGACTCTTCCGATGGGCGGCGGAAAAGGCGGTTCCGATTTCAATCCCAAAGGCAAGTCCAATAATGAAATCATGCGTTTTTGTCAGGCATTCATGACCGAACTTTGGAGATATATCGGTCCAGAAACCGACGTGCCTGCGGGTGATATCGGCGTAGGAGGACGCGAAATAGGGTATATGTACGGCATGTACAAAAAATTGGCCCGTGAAAATACCGGAACATTGACCGGAAAAGGAATCGAATTCGGGGGTTCCCTCATTCGTCCCGAAGCTACCGGATACGGAAATATCTACTTTTTGATGAATATGCTGAAAAGAAAAGGCATCAGCAATTTGAAAGGACAAGTTGTCGCCATTTCCGGTTCGGGTAATGTTGCGACCTATACTGCCGAAAAAGTATTGGAATTGGGAGGAAAAGTAATCACTCTTTCCGACAGCAACGGGTACATCTATGATCCGAACGGTATCGATGCCGAAAAACTGAACTATGTGTTTGAATTGAAAAATATTTATCGCGGACGTATCAAAGAATATGCCGACAAATACAAATGCAAATATGTTGAAGGAGGTCGTCCGTGGGGTGAAAAATGCACCATTGCGCTGCCGAGCGCCACTCAAAACGAATTGAACGGAGACGACGCACGCACACTGATTTCCAACGGCTGCATCGCCGTGTCGGAAGGCGCCAATATGCCTTCGACTCCCGAAGCCGTGCATGTTTTCATCGAAAATAAAATTTTGTATGCTCCGGGTAAGGCTGCCAATGCCGGCGGCGTATCGGTAAGCGGTTTGGAAATGACACAAAACTCCATCAAATTAAGCTGGAGCCGTGAAGAAGTCGACGAAAGATTAAAAACGATCATGAAAGATATTCATGACGCTTGCGTAAAATACGGTACCGAAGGCGATTTTGTCAACTATGTGAAAGGTGCGAACATCGCCGGCTTCATGAAAGTTGCCAAAGCCATGATGGCACAAGGGGTTGTTTAATAAAGCATTCGGAAAAAGTGATCCGGAAATAGCGGAAAGTATAAAAGAAGAGAGGGGCACCACACAGTGTGAGACCCCTCTTTCTTTTAACATCTTTCTGCTTCCAATAACCTTTCCTCTTTCATTTTTTCATCCCGCCTGTAAAATCGTTTGAGGCGATTTCCAGATATTATTGAGCCTTTTGTCGCTTTCGATGGCTTTTTGTTGGTTTTCCAACCGGGCGATGATGCTGCCCAAAAATTTTTTAGCGGCATTAGGAATCGGCAGATACATAACGAAAAAGTTCTTATAATTGGCGTTATTAAAAACAATCATGTGAAGCACTTCCCATAATGGCCTTCCTTGCTTTTTTTCGGCGATGGCGATAATGCTTTTCAATAAAAGCACCTCTTTTTCCGACGCTTTGTCATTCCCGAAGTAACCGTATTTGTTTAAGTCGTCTATTACAGCCAGATAATGACTGTGAGGAGAACTTTCTTTGTAATAAGACACAAAATCCCTTAAATATTCATACTCGTCTGCCCCTATGTCTTCCGACGGAACATTGTTTTCCTTGTGATGAGGAATTAATTCACTGACTTTTTTCCATAATTCATCAATGGGTTCAGTAAGCCATTTCGTATACCTTAATTGTGTTTTCATAAACTATTTTTTTAAAGGTTAAATAAGATAAAAAATACTAGAAAAATTACAATATCAGGATAAATAAATCATTTATTCACCGGAAAACGAAATAAGGCTTCTAAATTATTGAAGAATGTCGTTTTTACAGTGTTTCAGTTTCTCGTTCAGCATAAAAAAATATGATAAGTATACTACAAAAACCGTGCCATATTTTAAACGCTCTGTCGCAAAAACAAAAGAGTACAATATTTAAATTTTTTGTGACTTTTCTTTATGTCTTTGCTTCTTCGCGTTTGAAAGATTAAACCTTAAATTTTGCCTTCTACTTATCAAAATTCGAAATTACAGGCAAAAATCCGGTTTTCAAAAAAAAATATATTAATAAAAGTGAAAACGATATAAATTTAACATACCGGACATATTTGTATGACTTTTTTATAAATTATTATAAAAAAGATGCCCCGAATGAGGCATCTTTTTGCTTGATATCAGTTTTATCAGCGAATCAGAAAAATTTAAAACCAATGCACATAACACATATCCATTCTGTGGGGCAAATCCGGATTTTTCGGGAACAACCGGAATGAATATTTAAAAATGCCCCCATGTTGCAGTTCATGAGTCAGCTTGAAATACATGAGATTTTCCTCCGTTTTCACCAAATCAAATTCGGCAATGTCCACCACATTGATTTTATTATTGTCTGTCGAGTCAATCGTCGTGACAACAAGTTCCACTCCCAAACAAGAGTCGGTCAATTCTCCTTTATCGATGACGGCCTCGATAGTATACTCCTGCCCGGAAACAAGATGTACTCCCGATGTCGACGCAACAACGTCCGGAACCGATACGACTTTGACGGTATCCCATTTGTCGGCGACCATTTCTTTCCAAGCCGCAATGGATTTGGCTTTTGCGTATCCGTCGGCTTTCAGTTTTTTCGAACGGCTCGCCAGCTTGCTGTAAAAACGTTCGATATAATCATCCAGCATTCGTTTGGTCGTATAAGCAGGCGCTATTTGAGCGATGGAATTTTTGATGTATTGAATCCATTCGGGCGAATATCCTTTGCTGTTTTTGGCAAAATACATCGGTATGATTTGATTCTCCAACATGGCGTAAATGGTGGCGGCATCCAACTGATCTTGATGCTCGCTGTTTTCGTACGTGATTTTATCGGTCAATGCCCAGCCGGCGCCTTCCACATAACCTTCATACCACCAACCGTCAAGCACCGATAAATTCAACACGCCGTTCATTTCGGCCTTTTGTCCGGAAGTTCCCGAAGCTTCCAACGGGCGGGTCGGCAAATTCATCCAAACATCCACTCCCGAAATCAATCGTTTGGCTAACTGCATGTCGTAATTTTCCAGGAAAATGATTTTTCCCAAAAATTCCGGACGACGAGAAATCTCGATGATGTGTTTGATCAATGCTTGTCCGCCTCCGTCGGCAGGATGCGCTTTTCCCGAAAAAATAAACTGGACGGGACATTGCGGATTATTTACAATCTTAGACAACCGGTCCAAATCCATAAACAATAAATGAGCGCGTTTATAGGTGGCAAAACGACGTCCGAATCCCATCAACAAAGCATTCGGATTTATCTTTTCCAAAATGGAAATGATACGGGACGGATCGCTTTGATTTTTCAACCATCCTTCTCTGAATTGATCCATAATGTATTTCAACAGTTTCTTTTTAAGTAACTGGCGTGTTTCCCAAATTTTACTGTCGTCAACACTATAAATCGCTTCCCAAATATTTTTATTCGATTCATCGTTCATCCAATTTTTGGCAAAATACTTGTTGTACAGTTCTTTCCATTCCGTAGCCGTCCATGTAGGCATGTGCACTCCGTTTGTCACATAACTCACGTGCAATTCTTCCGGAAAATATCCGCTCCAAATGGGTTGAAACATTTCCTGTGACACTTTGCCGTGCAACCAGCTTACTCCGTTTACTTCCTGACAGGTATTGCAGGCAAATACGCTCATGGAAAATTTTTCGCCGGTTCCCGGATGTTCACGTCCCATGTCCATCAGGTCATGCGGGGAAATCCCCATTTTTCCCGGAAATTCCGACATATATTTCATGAAAAGTCCTTCTTCAAAACTGTCGTGCCCGGCAGGAACAGGGGTATGCACCGTATATAAAGAGGATGAACGGACAACTTCCAATGCCTGATCGAACGTTAATTTTTCGTCTTGAATATAATCGACCAGACGTTGCGCATTGATAAGAGCCGCATGCCCTTCATTGCAGTGATAAACATCTTTTTTGATTCCCAATTTTTTCAGCAGCAGAATTCCTCCCACTCCCAGCAAATATTCCTGTTTCATCCGATTCTCCCAATCGCCGCCGTATAAATGATGGGTAATGGAACGGTCGAACTCGCTGTTCAAATCCATATCGGTATCCAACAGATACAACGAAATACGTCCGACATTCACCCGCCATACATTGGCATGAACCAATCGTCCGGGATACGGAACCTCCAACACCATTTGATTGTCGGAGCTATCCGTAACCGGTTCCAACGGCAACTGTCCGAAATTCTGAAATTCATAATTGGCGATTTGTTGCCCGTCGGGAGAAAGACTTTGGGTGAAATAACCGTACCGGTACAAAAAACCCACAGCCGTCATGTCCACATTGCAATCACTTGCCTCCTTTAAATAATCTCCGGCCAGAATACCCAGCCCGCCGGAATAAATTTTGAGGATGGTCGCCAATCCGTATTCCATGCTGAAATAAGCTACGGACGGAATATCGGTATTGGGCTTTTCATCAATGTATTTACGGAAATTGCCGTACACCCGGTTGATTTCCTCCATCAAAACCTTATCTTCCACAATTTCCTCCAAACGCTCATAACTGATTCTGTCCAACAAAAGAACAGGATTCCGTCCGCATTTTTTCCACACGTCGGGGTCGATTTTACGGAACAATCTGGTCGCTTCGGAGTTCCAAATCCACCATATATTTAAGGTAAGTTCCTCCAACTTGATCAATTCATCAGGAACTCTCGATTTTACCGAAATATCCTTCCAAACGGGAAGATTTGAATTGTTGACTTTTACTTTCATACGTTCATTTTTTATTTTTTACTTATGGTCTTCCATGGAATCCGCAATCATATATTCTCTTTAAAGTGAACGTCAGTTCATGCGGGTTTCATAGATAATTTTTAATTTTCTGTCGTGTTCCCGGCTTTTTTACTTAAAGCGATGTGATACGCTTGTTGATAATTTTTGATAAAATATTGCCACTGTGCTTTGTTAGACGTATGCAAAGCCTGTCTTCTGATCACGGCTATGTCTTCGTCCGATTTATTGATCAATGACTCGATCGATTTTGCGATTACATTTATAACATCAAAATAATTAAAATCCGAGCGATGAACAACTTTCACACCGGTACCTGTTTCTATTTCGTCGCGAATGCGATTGACCCATAATCCGAAACCGGCCAAATCCGTTGTCACCGTCGGAATCGAAAAAGCGATGCTTTCCAAAGGTGTATATCCCCATGGTTCATAATAAGAAGGGAAAATCGTGACATCCATTCCGATCAACAAATCATAGTATGATTTATTGAAAATGCCGTCAGATCCCGTAAGATAAGAAGGAACGAAAATGATTTTTACTTTCTCGTCCCGGGTATTTTTAAATCCGCGATAAATGATTTGCTTCAAAACAGCATCATTTCCCTGATCATGGAGCCAGTGAGTAATAAACGGGAACTGAAGGGCCGGATCCAATATGTCGTTGCTCATGTTGTCGACCAAATCACGACGAGGGCAATCGACATAAGCGGGAACCATGATAAATGCAATGATGTCTTTATCGACATTTCCCGTCTGGTTGATATTATGCATGACATCGATAAACACATCGAGGCCTTTGTTTTTATATTCATATCTTCCGCCCGTCGCAATCAAAAAAGTATCGGCCGACGGCCTGTAACCCAACAAGTTTTCGGCTACGTATAACAACAATTTTCGGGCCTCGCTTCGTTTTTTATCGTAATTTTTGCCTTTAGATACAAAATCATCTTCAAAACCGTTTAACACCACAACATCCGGTTTCCGTTCGAGCAATTGTTCACATTCCCGCGCCGTAATATCGCTGACGGTCGTAAAACAATCCACTTGTTGAGCGGTGGTCTTTTCCAACGAATGCTTGGAAACCATGTTCAATTCACGGGCCATTTGATCGCCGTTGTATCCTTTCAAATAAGCATACAACGGTTTATTGTTCCCGGCAATCGAACGTCCGATGCCGGTGGCATGTGTCGTAAAAACCGTTCCTATTTCCGGAAATTTGTGTTTAATATACAATGCACCCATTCCGGTCGTCCATTCATTAAAATGAGCGATGACTTTTTCTCCGCCGGTCAACCCGAACGTATAAAAACTCTCGATGATCAGGGCCGATGCCAACGAAAACATACAGGCTTCATCGTAATCTCCGTAAGCATGAAGAGAATCTACGCCGAACCATTCCCACATTCTGGCATACAAGGTATTTTTCACGGGATAAAACGGTTCGAAATCAACCAAAATAACATACGGTTTGCCCGGTATGTCCCAATATCCGGTACGCACCTTTAATCCGCTTACAGCAGTCGCATATTCTTTCCATTCATGGAAAACATCCTCATTTTCAATAAAATAAACATTATTTACCGTCAGATCGGGACCAATAAAAATGATCCGCTTTTCATATAGCTTTTGCAGGGTTCTTGCTTTGGTCGAAAGCACCGTATAAATACCTCCCACTTTGTTGCATACTTCCCAGCTGACTTCAAATATATAATCGGGTTTTATTAAGTCATTTACCATTCTGCAGTATTTATAAAGTAGAATTTTTATCTCAAAAATATTCGGCAAAGGTATGATTTTTTTATGGTATTTAAAAAATATACTTTTTTTTATGGAAAAATGAATGCCGGAGTACTCCCTATTGTACAAGTCGGAATAAAAGTTCATTCCGGGAATGATTCACCAACTTGTAAAATATTGATTTTATGTTATAACCAATTAAAAATGAAAGACATGGTACAAGATGTTAATTTAACTTCGCAAGAATGGTGCGATCTTATTTTTCAAGGAAAAAACAAGCAATATGGTGCTTATGTTTTAAGACAAACTTCCGGCAAACGACATGTGTATGGTATAATCGCCGTATGTGCTTTTATCGGTATGGTTGTTGCGCTGCCTTATTTCATTCGAACCGTAACGTCCGGTAAGGATACGTTCGAATATAAAAATACTGTTGTGCTGATCGATCCGACGGTTAATAATAAAACAGAAACTCCGCCGAATCCGATTGTGGAACCACCCAAGCCTCTGCCGAGGGCATCTATTATGTATGTTCCTCCGAAAATAGTGGATAAAGTGACCGACAACCAAACAAATATTCCCATCACGCAAAGTGTCATCGAATCTGATGCGGTTGTCGGTATTGCAACGGTAAAAGGCAATCCGAATAGTGGCAGACCAGCCGATACGGATGATAACGTTTCGGATGTCGTTATTACCGGAACGACTGATCCCACCATTTGTCTTGTTGCCGAACAACAACCCGAATTTCCCGGAGGAATATCTGAATTGATGAAATTTTTGAGCAGTCATTTAAAGTATCCGCAAGCAGCCATTGATATGGGGATTGAAGGTAAAGTGACGGTTCAATTCGTGGTCTCCAAAACCGGTGCAATATCCGGCATCAAAGTTTTACAATCGCTGAATCCGGTCTGTGACAAAGAAGCCGTACGGTTGATTTCTTCCATGCCGAATTGGATTCCCGGAAGACAAAACGGATATCCCGTCAGCGTGTATTATACCATTCCGATACGGTTCAAAATCACCCCTCAATAACCATGAACGGTTGATAATGAATTATTTGTAATTGTCCGTCATCAATGGCAGGATTTATATAATCAACATGATGAATTCCGAAAACACCGGTTATTCGTTTTTTCATAAATTTAACATAATCGGAAAATGTATTTTTCATACCTTTGTGTGGTTTTTCCGGAAAAACGATATATACGGTGTTTTTTAATGAAATAGAAAATATATTATGAAACATAGCACTTATTTTTTTGTTCTTTCTATTATCATGATGGGGACGCTGTTTGCGTCATGTGATTCAACTCCGAAAAAGACGCCGGATTATGTTGTTCCCATCTATTGTGATGAAGATTTTGAACCGATCATATCCACCGAAGCCGAAGTTTTCGAAGCTTTAAATGCTCCAAAAGGAGTTATTCCATGTTACAGCGATGAGGTGACCGCCGTTAAAATGCTTTTAAATGACAGTGTCCGATTGATTGTCACTTCCCGCAGATTGACAAATTCCGAAAAAAAGATGCTGCTCGACACGAAAAAATTAGTGGTCAGAGAAGTGCTCATAGCTTATGACGGAATAGCGATCATCGTGAATAAAAGCAATCCCGACTCGTTGATTACCGTCGATAACCTGAAAAAGATTTTTATGGGGCAAATTACGGATTGGAATCAATTGAATCCCAATTCAAAATTGGGTAAAATTCAAACGGTTTTCAACCATCCTTCTTCCGGAACGGTGCAGTATGTCAAAGACTCTATTTGCGAAGGAAATGCATTATCATCCGATTTAAGGGCTTTGAAAACCAATAAGGATGTTTTGGAACACGTTATTGCAACACCGAATGCGTTGGGCATCATCGGCGTCGGGTGGATCAGCAATGAGAAAGATTCGCTTCAACTGAGTTTTTCCGAAAAGGTGTCGGTAATGGGTATCACAACCGCTTCCTTTCCCACCAATAGCAATGTCAGCCGTCCTTATCCGTACAGCTTGAAATTAAGAAGCTATCCGTTTATCCGTGAAGTGTATATTGTTCATACCGACCCGTCTTTAAATACCGAATTTTATTTTGCTAATTTTGTGGCGGGAGAAAGAGGCCAACGCATCATTCTGAAATCAGGTCTTTTACCGGCAACGCAAGTGACCAGACTTGTCGAAAGAAAAGATCATTTTTAACTTGATTTAACCTGATTAAAAGGGCGGAATTTATTTAAATCGAATATTATAACTTACTTATTTAATAATAGAACGATGATGACTAAACGTAAAAAAAATTTGTTTGTACCTGTTATTTGTTTTTTTGTCGCAAGCGCTCTTTTTGCCGGCAATGATAAATGTCTCGATTATTATAACGGAGGGATGTCGGCAACCGCCAAAATTTGCCTGAACTCGCAACTTTCAACGGAAACGGGGGCTTCTCTTGCCGAGGCTTATTATTATCTCGGAGAAATATACCTCGACGGGAACAATCAGGATTCCGCTTCTTACTGCTTTCAAAAAAGTGCCGAAGCAGACGCCGAATATCCTTATGCGTTGGTGGGAAAAGGACATTTGGCTTTGTTGAAAAACAATAAAGCGGAAGCCGATGTTTTATTTTCCGGCGCTGCCAAAATGGATAAAAAAGACAGCAATATTCCGGTTCAAACGGCTTTGGCTTATGCAAAATGCAAAATGTTCACCGAAGCATACGTCCAATTAGACAAAGCCCGCAAAATCAATAAAAATAATCCGGACATCTACGTTGCCGAAGGAGACATCATTTTAATGCAGGATCCTTCGAGAGCCGGTGACGCCGCCGGAAAATATGAAAATGCGATTTATTTCGATAAGCAATGTAAAGTGGCGTATGTTAAGGCGGCCCGCGTTTTTCGTACCATCAATATCGATGTTTCGTTGAAAATGATCGATGATGTGTTACAAATCGACCCGGATTATACGCCCGCTTATCTGGAAATGGGTGAAACTTATTATGCCAACGGCATGTACACCAAATCTGCGCAAGGATACAAACGTTACATGGAAGCGGAGGGTGTTCCCGAAGAATACCAAAACAAATATGCTTCGTCATTGTTTGTGGGCAAAGATTTTGCCGGTACGTTGAATCAAGTCAACAAAACATTGGCAAAAAATCCGAATAATATTCACATGCTGCGATTGCAAATGTTTACGCTATATGAATTGAAAAATTACGGAGAAGCGCTGAATGCCGCGCAAAAGTTTTTCTCGGTGATCAAACCCGAAGATGCGGCATGGCAGGATTACAGATATTACGGACTTATTTTGAAGGAAAACCAAATGGATGACCAAGCCATCGACGCTTTTGAAAAGGCTTTGGCTTTGGAATCTTCACAAACCGAATTGTATAAGGAATTGGCCTCCGCTTATGAAGATAAGGAAGATTATGCCAATGCCGCCGTAATTTACGGAAAATACATGCAAAATTCGACTTCCTATACTTTATCGGATATTTTGTCGTACGGGAAATGTTATTACATGTTGGGAAACAACTTGACGGCTGATCAAAAGGATTTGAAAAATTCTTATTTCCAAAAGGCTGACAGTTTGTTTACTCAAATCACGGAAAAAGCTCCCGATTTATATCAAGGTTATTGGTGGAGAGCGCGCGCCAATGCTGCGATGGACCCTGAAACCAAAACCGGTCTGGCCAAACCTTATTATGAACAGACATTGGAAAAGATCGAAGCTTCGAAAAGTGATCCGAGCAGTGTAAAATTGGAAGCTTACAATTATTTGGGATATTATTATTATCTGCAATATGATTCGGCGGTGAGATCTAAACAATCAAAATCCGATGTGGATACTTACCGTCTGCCGGCCATTGATTACTGGCAAAAGGTGTTGACTCTTGACCCGACGAATGAAGGGGCTAAACAAGCTTTGGATATTTTGAAAAAATAAAAGGATTAATAAATCAATGAGAGTGTGTCAAAAGTTTTTATTCGGATACCTATCTGAGTTTGATTTCAAAATATTCAAATCTCAAAAACGAATAAATTTTTGACACATTTTCATTTTATTTTAAAGACTCTCTATTGATCAATTAAAATGAAGAATAAACTATTATTTTATTTATTGGTGGGAATATTATTCTGGGGTTGCGGCGATGATAACGAAGATACTAATAATTTTATTACCCTTGCTGACAATATAGAGATTGTTGCATTGGATTATAATATTAAAAAAAACGGATTGACATTAGAATCTTATACGAATTGCCAAGATACAACTGAGATTTGTTTTTGTGGGAGAGTTGATAATAAATTATGGGTAGGTTGCTATGATAAAAAAACAAAAAATCAGATATTAGAGTGGCAGGATACCAAGAATTTAGAGACATCTGTAGCTCTTAATATTGGATATGGCGAGATTAAAAATTTTGAAATTAAAAATTTTCTTATAACAGGTAGACCTTATCTTATAAATAAAGAAGAATTGATTTTCATTATATGGGGGTGTGATTCTGACGAAACAGGACAACAACATATTGTAAGTAGTAATTTATATTTTATTAAGAACAATAAACTTCTCGCTAATTATAATAGCTACACTAACTATGATTCTGATTTCTTTTATAGAATTACTCCTTGGTATGAGGGTGTAATGGCTAACTATAATAATGAACCAATATATACGTGTTATGGCTCAAATGGACAATCTTTATATGATGTAAAAAGTTCGATATATGTTTCTTTTTATCCGGTAAACTATTATGAATATATAAATATTAATCCTTATAATCCTCCGATTGCTAGAAAAAATCTTCAAACGGGAGAAACCATTTGGGAAAATACTTCTGTTTCAATGGCTCTTCCTAATTTGTCAAGGATTGATGATACTACTTTGGTGAAAAATACGACCGAATGGATTTATACTGTAAAATATACAACTATAGAAGGCAGCAAATTAGTGAAAACCGCCAAGATAGATATAAATACAGGTGAAATTGAAATAGAGGATACAAATCAATAAACAAATTCACTATTGTATTCTCTTGTTGAATCTACATTGCCCTATTTTACTTTTTACTTTACCTCATAACGTATTATTTTTTGGTAAAACAAATCCGATTAT
This sequence comes from Candidatus Azobacteroides sp., assembly GCA_009787405.1. Taxonomy (GTDB): domain Bacteria; phylum Bacteroidota; class Bacteroidia; order Bacteroidales; family WRGA01; genus WRGA01. The sequence continues at coordinate 2,609 of WRGA01000060.1, read as the reverse complement.
TTTTTATTTTAAAATTCAATGATGAAAAAAACAGTATTAATTTTTATGATTGCAACAGGGATAATGTCATGCGGAGACAAGAAAAGCACAGAGGCTTCGTCGCAATCTTCTCCGGCCGACGATAATTTCAATTATGTTGTCGAACAGTTTGCGGATTTGCAAATTCTGCGTTATCAGGTTCCGGGTTTTGACGAATTAAACCTGCAACAAAAAGAGTTGATTTATTATTTGAACCAAGCGGCTTCGGAAGGGAGGGATATTCTTTTCGATCAGAACGGAAAATACAATTTGGCCATTCGCCGCACGCTTGAGGCCGTTTATCTGAATTACAAGGGAGATACCGCTTCCACGGATTACAAAAACTTTGTCGTTTATCTTAAACGGGTTTGGTTTTCCAACGGCATTCATCATCATTATGCGACGGATAAATTTCAACCCGGTTTTTCGAAGGAGTTTTTCACAAACGCCGTAAAAAGTATTGATGCTTCGATGCTTCCTTTAAAAGATGGACAAACTCCGGACGAATTATTGTCGATCATCACTCCGGTGATGTTTGATCCCAAAATCGATGCCAAAAGGGTAAATCAGACGGAAGGACAAGATTTGATCGTCTCTTCGGCAAGCAACTATTATTCGGGTGTGACGCAAGCGGAAGCCGAAAAATTTTATGCTGAAATGAAAAATCCGTCCGACTCCACGCCTGTTTCTTACGGTCTGAATTCCCGTTTGGTGAAAGAAAACGGAAAAATCGTCGAAAAAATATGGAAATCGGGAAGTTTGTACGGTTCCGCCATCGATAAAATCATCGGTTGGCTGCAAAAAGCGGAAAGTGTCGCCGAAAATGATCAACAAAAGAAGGTCATCGCAACGCTGATCAAATTTTATCAAACGGGTGATTTAAAAGATTTTGACGAATACAGTATCCTTTGGGTGAAAGACGATTCCCGCGTCGATTTTATCAACGGATTCATTGAAACTTACGGAGACCCGTTGGGCATGAAAGCCGGCTGGGAAGCTATGGTCAATTTCAAAAATTTGGAAGCAACCAAACGAACCGAAACGATCAGCGCCAATGCACAGTGGTTTGAAGATCATTCGCCGGTTGACGTCCGATTCAAAAAAGAAAAAGTGAAAGGGGTTTCGGCAAAAGTCATCACAGCGACCATGTTAGCCGGAGATTGTTATCCGTCGACCCCGATCGGCATCAATCTGCCCAATTCGAATTGGATCAGGGCGCACCACGGTTCCAAGTCGGTGACCATCGAAAACATTACCGAAGCTTATGATAAAGCTGCCCAAGGAAACGGATTTGCCGAAGAATTTTATTGGAGCGACAAAGAAATCAAGCTGATCAAAGATTACGGCTTTTTAACCGATAATATGCACACTGATTTGCATGAATGTTTGGGCCACGGATCGGGAAAATTATTGCCCGGAACGGATCCCGATGCCTTGAAAGCTTACGGAGCAACGATTGAGGAGGCTCGCGCCGATTTGTTCGGGTTGTATTATGTCGCCGATCCCAAAATGGTTGAATTGGGTCTTTTGCCCAATGACAGCGCTTACCGGGCTGAATACTACAAATACATGACCAACGGATTGATGACGCAATTGTGCCGCATCGAGCCCGGAAAGCAAGTGGAAGAGGCTCACATGCGCAATCGCGGGTTAATCGCCAATTGGGTGCTTGAAAAAGGTGCTCCCGACAACGTGGCGGAATTTAAACAACGTGACGGAAAAACATTTGTGGTGGTGAATGATTATGCCAAGCTTCGCGAATTATTCGGCAAATTATTGGCGGAAATTCAACGCATCAAATCGGAAGGCGACTATAACGCCGCCAAAACGCTCGTCGAAAATTACGGGGTGAAAGTGGATCCGAAATTACATGCCGAAGTGCTTCAACGCTACCAAAAATTAAACATCGCCCCATACAAAGGATTTATCAATCCCGTCTACGAAGTTGTTACCGATAAGAACGGAAAAATAACCGACATCAAAGTTTCGTACAGCGAAGGGTATGCCGAACAAATGTTACGCTATTCGAAAGATCACTCTTGGTTGCCGACATGGAATAATTAAACGAGTAGACGAGTAAACAAGTTGACAAGTAAACGAGATTATTTTTTGCGACAATTTGAAACAACGTCCGACGGAGTCAAATACACTTGTTAAGATGCTCTGAAAGAGCAAAATCACCGGCGCAGGTCGTTGCCTTGCGGCAGAAAAGACGAAAATAAACCGAAAGCCCTGAAAAGGCGTAATCATTACATTATCAATTGATTACACCCTTTCAGGGCTTCTTATATCCGCTTGTTTTTTATCCGCAAGGCGATACCCCACACTATGGGATTGAAGGCTTCAGCCTTAATCCCCGAAATCCGTCGTGACGGACATAATCCGTTTTTATACCAATATTCAAGGTGGCGGGATTCACATGAATAAATATTATGATTATCGGATGTTGTACCCGGCTATCCTCACCTGCGGGGGTGTAAAAAATGTTGTTTTCCGTCCCGTCAGGGACAACATATTGGTAGAATGGAAAATTCCGCCGGATACCAAAGTCCCGTCAGGGACTAAATGTTTTCTTCTTCACATTACGTCCC
>WRGA01000059.1 GCA_009787405.1 Candidatus Azobacteroides sp. | reverse complement strand
CGGGACAAAAAGAACGAATATTTTTTTGAAACATTGACACATTTTTTACATTCAACCTGTGGGAATATCCGGGTATAACATCCGATAATCATAAAGTACTTTTAACTATAATGGCCTAAACAGTATATGAGATGATTATATGTACAGAAGAAGTATCGTTTTGGAAATTCGTTATAATTTTAATATCATACAAAACAGATATAAAGGAAGTCGGTCAACCGACGAACTGAATAGATTGTAAGATCAATATGAAACCTGCATTCATTACTTTATTTTATATCCTGACCGTTTTTTCTTCCAGAATAACGGCTCAAGAAAAAGCCTTGACTCTTGACGAGTGTATCCGTTACGCCATAGAAAACAGTCTGCGTAAAAACAAACAAGAGGAACAAAACAGGATATACCATCAAAATTATCTGGAAGCCGTGGGAAGGGTATTGCCGTCATTGGGCGCATCGGCAAACGCTTATTTCAATTTCGGACGGAACCTGAATGAAGATAACACGTACAGTGATGTCAATTCTTTCAACAACAGTTATAATTTAGGGGCTTCCATCACTCTTTTCGACGGATTGGCAAACATCAATCGCATCAAAATGCAAAAAGTCAACCGGTTGATGGGTAAAGAACAGCTCCGGCAAATCAAAGATGAAGTCGCATACGAGACCATGGAAGCATTCTTCAATGTGCTGTACTATAAACAGATGGTCGAACTGGCCAAAGAACAGCTGATTCAAAGTACGGAAAATGTAAGGCAGGTAAAACGCATGGAAGAATTAGGCGTGAAAGGCTTCCCCGATGTGGCCGAAATGCAGGCCAAAGAAGCTCAGGACAATTACAACCTGACGCAACAGAAAAACCTGCTCATTATGGCCGTGATGCAGCTCAAAGAGAAAATGAATTTTCCGGTGGATGAAGAACTCGATATCGCGGATTATTTATCCGAAACGTTAATTGCAAAAAACGAAGAATCGGTACCGGATATTTTTCATCGATCCTTATCTTATCTGCCGAAGGCTTTAGCGGCAGACGCCAATCTCAAAAGTTATCAATTGGCTTACAACATTTCGAAAGGAAATTTATTTCCCGCCATTTCATTGGATGCCGGTATTTCCACTGATTTTTACCGCATTATGGACGGGAGCATCGCGTACACATCTTTCAAAGAACAGATTAAAAACAAAAGAGGACAATATATCGGGTTCACGCTGAGTATTCCTTTGTTTAACGGGTTCTCCGGCACAGCAGACGTAAAAAGAAATAAATCGCAAATGATGATTGCCCGATACGAAAAGGACGAAACCGAAAGAGCCATATACAGTGAAATTGAGCAGGCCGTAGCCGACATGAACGGACAGGCAGATGAATATTATCAGGCGAAAAAACAAACCGAGGCAATGACTGTTGCGCACCGTGTGAACGAACGGATGTATAAAGAAGGTCTGATCAGCGCTTTAGATTTACATACCGGTTCAAACAGGCTGTTTCAGGCGAAAGTGGAAGAACTGAACGCCCGACTCAAATTTTACCTGAAACAAAAATTAGTGAATTATTATAAAGGCGAACCTTTCGTTCATTAACAAATAAATAAATTATGGATACTATCCTGAAAAAAAAGAAAGGCATAAAGAAAAAACATATTCCGTTTATCGTCGGAGGGGTACTGTTTTTGTCGGCCGTCGTCCGGTTAATTTTCGGCGACCATGCTTCAACGCTCAATGTGGATAAAAACCGCATCAGCATTCAGGAAGTGACGAAAGGGCAATTCAACGATTATGTCCGTATAAACGGGCAGGTATTGCCGATTAATACGATCCAATTGAGCGCCGTCGAAGGAGGAATGGTCTCCGAAAAACTTGTGGAAGAAGGGGCGATGGTTCGGCAGGGAGAAGTCATCGTCCGTTTAACCAATCTGATGCTCAATCTGAATATTCTGGACAGCGAAGCTCAGTTGGCCGAAAAACAAAACTTTCTGCGAAACACCCGGGTGACCATGGAACAGGAACGATTGAACCTGAAAAAAGAAAAATTACAGTTGGATTTGGACGTCGACCGTAAAAAACGGAAATATGACCAATACCGGCAACTTTATAATGAAAATCTGACTTCAAAAGAAGAATATCTGCAAGCCAAAGAAGATTATGAATATGCGGTAAACGGAAGACTGCTGGTTGTGGAACGTCAAAAACAAGACTCCATATACCGGAGCGTGCAGGTAAAACAAATGGAAGAAAGCCTCGACAACATGCGCCGGAATTTGGTGTTGGTGCGCCAACGGGTCGAGAACCTCAATGTAAAAGCTCCCGTCGACGGACAATTAGGGTTGCTCGATGTCGAAATCGGACAAACTGTGACTACAGGCGGGCGCATCGGACAAATCAGCGTTTTGTCGGATTACAAGGTGGAAGCATCCATTGACGAACATTATATCGATCGTGTAAAGCAGGGATTGGATGCCACATTCGAACGTCAGGACCGGAATTTTGCGCTTCGCGTAAGGAAGGTATATCCCGAAGTAAGGGACAAACAATTCAAAACCGATTTCGTATTCGAAGGCGAACGTCCTGATAATATTCGTGCCGGACAAACCTATTATATTAATTTACAGTTGGGACAACCCACCGAAGCCGTATTGATTCCGCGAGGTACATTTTATCAGACAACCGGCGGACAATGGATTTTTGTAGTTACGACGGAGGAAGATAAAGCCGTCCGCCGTAAAATTTCCATCGGACGCCAAAATCCCAATTATTATGAAGTGACAGGCGGCCTCGAACCCGGTGAAAAAGTGATAACTTCTTCTTATGACACATACGGAGATGTTCAGGTTTTGAATTTAAAATAAAAAATAATTAATACCCGGCAGAATTTAATATCTATTATTTTAACCCTCGCGTCTTTTCGTCTTTGCGACTTGGCGTTTAAAGTATAAATTATTTTTTGCGACATATTTATTAAAATGTTTTGATATTGAATTTGATGATAGATATATTTAAAAAAAATTCGGAATAATATTTTGTCCCTGACGGGACAAAGAAAGGGGTGTCGGATTTTTTCTACCAATATTTTGTCCCTGACGGGACATTTGAAATGAACGGAAATGTTAATTCTATTATATACAAATAGATGCAATTAAAATGATTCTTATTATATATTACTAATATTTTTCACCTTTTAGAATAATATGAAAAAAGATATAAAAAAATTACATATCTATTTGTCAATATCATTGAAAATGATTCATTTAGCAATGAATTTTCAAATGAAACCGTCCCGTCAGGGACAAAATATTGGTAGAAAAAAAGATCGTCTCCTCCATCAAAGTCCCATAGGGACGCAATATGGATGGAAATATTAAAAATAAACCGACAGAATTTAATTTAAATTATTTCAACCGTGAAGATGCAAACACACAAAGTCCTAAAGAATTTAAATCTCGCGTCTTTCCGTCTTTGCGACTTGGCGTTTAAAATATAAATTATTTTTGCGACATGCTTTAAAAACATTTTGAGTTATGAACAGTTTCGCTTTAGCTTTCCGTACTTTATCCAAAAGGAACCGGAACAATTTTATTAAAATCCTTTGCTTAGGATCGGGATTAGCCGTAGGACTGATCCTCATTTCAAAAGTACTTTTCGAGAACACGTACGATGATTTTTTCCCCGATAAGGAACGGATCTATCAAGTACAATCCAACGTAGTAAGAGAAAATGAACAGCCTAATACATATCCACAGGTAAGCGGAGCCGTCGCTCCGGGATTGAAAGCCGAAATTCCGGGCATAGCACTTGCGACCCGGTTTACCTATATTGGAGAGGATGCCGTTTTTTATACCGCCGATAAGAACAATTACAAAGGAACGTTTATCCTTGCCGATTCTTGTTTGTTCGATGTATTACCCCTGCCCATGATTATCGGAAATGCAAAAGAGATTTTGTCGCGTCCGATGTATGCTGTCGTATCCAAAAAAATCGCTGAAATGATCGGAGGCGACGTAATCGGCAAAACACTGGAAATTGGCTATTACCCGGGTAGAGAAATAACGATCGGAGGTATTTTTGAAAACATTCCCGAAAATTCACACTTGCATTATGATGTGATCCTGTCGATGAACTCCATCGGTAATTTCACGTGGGACGGGACTCAAAACTGGCTGGGGAATGACCGATACATCGCTTATGTAAAATTGGCGCCGGGCGTCACGCCCGAAAGTCTCGCTCCTGCTGTTTACGAAATGCAGAAGAAATATCAGAATATAGAAGAATTAGAAAGAAAAGACGGAGTGAAACTGACTTATTCATTCGCTCCGTTGACCGGTCTTCACCGGGATGTTCCCGAAACAAAAAGAATGACCATACTCCTGTCGATCATCGCTTTTGCCCTTATATGCACCACTTTGATGAATTATATTCTGATCGTTATATCTTCTCTGGTAGAACGTGCAAAAGCCATCAGTACTTACAAATGTTATGGCGCCCGGGAAAAAGATATTGCAAAAATCATCTTGAGCGAAACGTTGCTGCACCTGATCCTATCCTTATTTTTGGCGGCAATCCTCATAGGATGCTTCCGGGAAACGGTAAGCGAAGTTTTATCGGCCTCGGTAAGCGCTTTATTGACGTTCAGAACTTGTGCATTTCTGTTTATTATTTGCCTGATTATCTTATTGATTGCCGGATTGGTTCCCACCTATCTGTTTTCACGCATTCCGGTAACAACCGTATTTCGCAATCTCAAGATAACCCGTAAAGGATGGAAAATGACATTGTTGTTTATCCAGTTACTGGCAACTGCTTTTCTGGTCAATTTACTGATTATCGTTTCCCGTCAATACCGGATCATGGTAAATGATGATCCCGGATATAAATACGATCAAGTTCTTTATTGTGTTACAGCCGGAATCGAAGATCAGATCAGGCAGACTTTTATCGACAATCTTGATAGGATGCCCGAGGTCGATCGGGTGGGAACCTCATCAACATTATTGTTCGACAGGCAATCGGGAAATAATGTCTCTCTCCCGGATAACAAGGATAAAGAATTCTTTAATTTCGCAGATCTCTATGAGGCCGATGAAAATTATCTTCCGCTGCTCGACGTCTCTGTGATCGACGGAAAACCCTTCAGCAAAGAAAACGTTGAAAACGATATGCTGGTCAGTAAGAAATTTGCCGATAAAATATCTCTGATGGCAGGATGGCAGGACGGGGTGGTCGGGAAAGATTTATACATTTCCGAACATGATTTGTGTAAAATCGTAGGCGTATATCCCGATTTACGCATCGGCTCCATCAGCAATGAAGATCCCAGACCGTCGGCCATGTTTTATACCGACAAACCTTCCTTCCATATATTGATTAAATTGCATGAAATGAATCCCGACAATATCCGGAAAGTATTCAATACGTTAAAAACAAGTATACCGGACAAAGAAATTGCGCTTATTCCCTATAAAGAAAGTATGATAAAACAATATGAAGGGGCGCATCTGTTTCAAAAAACGATTACGATAGGAGGAATTATTACGTTGGTCATCACGCTGATCGGTCTGATCGGATATACAAACAACGAAGTTACAAGACGACGATCGGAAATAGCCATACGGAAAGTGAACGGAGCGACATTGACCGATATTCTAAAGTTATTTGTCAAAGACAACCTGTGGGTGAGCATACCCTCTCTGATATGCGGCAGCCTCGCAGCGACCATTGCAGCCGGCAAATGGATGGAGAACTTCTCGGAAAAGGCCGAACTCACATTTCCGGTATTCATCGTTTCGGGCCTGATCATATTGGCCGTCATCCTATCGGTCGTTATGCTGAATTGCATGTATGTAGCCGGTCAAAATCCGGTAAAAACACTTAAAAATGAGTAAACACATGACAGAATTTAAGTACCCGGCAGCATTTAATATCTACTATTTTAAACGCGAAGACACAAAGTCACAAAGAATTTAAATTTTGCGTCTTTCCGTCTTTGCGACTTGGCGTTTAAAATATAAACCGGTTTTTACGACATATTTATTAAAATGATTTGATATTGAATTTGACAAGAGATATATTTTGAGGAATCCGGAATAATATTTTGTCCCTGACGGGACAAGGAAAGAGGTGCCGGATTTCTTTCTACCAATATTTTGTCCCTGACGGGACATTTGAAATGAACGGAAATATTAATTCTCTTATATATAAATAGATATATTTAAAATGATTCTTATTATATATTACTAATGTTTCTCATATTTTAAAATAATATGGGAAAAATAAAAAAATTACATATATTTTTGTCAATATCATTGAAAATGATTCGTTTAGCAATGAATTTTCAAATGAAACCGTCCCGTCAGGGACAAAATATTGGTAGAAAGAAAAGATCGTCTCTTCCATCAAAGCCCTGTAGGGACGCAATATGGATAAAAGTATTAAAAATAAGCCGGCAAAATTTAATTTAAATTATTTCAACCGTGAAAACGCAAAGACACAAAGTCACAAAAAATTTAAACCTCGCGTCTTTGCGACTTGGCGTTTAAAATATAATCTATAAAATTTTTAATTTATACAAGTATGATACAAATTAATGATCTGACAAAAATCTTCCGTACCGAAGAAGTAGAAACAAGGGCTTTGAACGAAATATCGATGCAGGTAAGCCAAGGTGAATTTATCGCTGTCATGGGCCCTTCGGGATGCGGCAAATCAACCCTTCTGAATATTCTCGGACTTTTGGATAACCCGACTTCGGGGCTTTACCGGCTCGACGGGAAAGATGTCGGCAACCTCAAGGAGAAAGAACGCACCCGGACTCGTAAAGGGAATATCGGATTCGTATTCCAAAGTTTCAACCTGATAGAAGAAATGACCGTTGCCGAAAATGTGGAACTCCCTTTGGTTTATCTGAAAATCAAATCTTCGGAACGTAAAAAACGAGTGGAAGATGCTTTAAGAAAGATGAATGTAAGCCATCGGGCAAGTCACTTTCCCAATCAATTATCGGGCGGACAACAACAACGTGTCGCCATCGCCCGGGCCGTAATCGCACACCCGAAACTGATTTTGGCCGATGAACCTACCGGTAATCTCGATTCCAAAAACGGCAAGGATGTCATGGATTTGCTGACCGAATTGAACCGGGATGGCGCTACGATTGTGATGGTTACTCACTCGCAACACGACGCTTCGTTTGCTCACCGCATCGTCAACCTGTTTGACGGGCAAATTGTACCCGAAGTGGAAAGTATGATGTAGTACCGGAATTTTTTGTTATGTTTGCTATATAATTTTTGATTTCTGAACATGATGAAAAAAGGCAGTATTCTCGTAGTCGATGATAACAAAAATGTACTCAGCGCATTACAGATTTTTCTTAATGGGTATTTCGAACGGGTATTTTTGTTGTCGAATCCCGGTATGCTGCATACTGCAATCCGTGAGAACAATCCCGATGTCATTTTATTGGATATGAATTATTCATCGGGAATCAATACCGGTAATGAGGGACTATTCTGGCTTTCCGAAATAAAAAAGATGAATCCCGATTTGCCGGTGGTGGTGTTCACCGCTTATGCAGACATTGAATTGGCTGTTAAAGCCTTGAAAGCAGGAGCCTGCGACTTTGTCGTGAAACCTTGGGATAACGCGAAGTTGTTGGCTACCCTTCAATCTGCGTTGATGCTCCGATTATCCAAAAACGAAATCAAAAAGCTCAAAGAAAAACAAGATGTGCTCAACTCCGAACTCGGGAAAAGTAACGAGATCTGCCGGGGGAAATCAAAAGTGATGCAGGACTTGCTGTCCGTGATCCGGAAAGTCGCGCTCACCGATGCCAATGTGTTGATTACCGGCGAAAACGGCACAGGTAAAGAAGTGATCGCACGCAATATTCACATGTTATCCCGGCGAAAAAATGAAACCTTAGTCCGTGTCGATATGGGCGCCATCACCGAAAGCCTTTTCGAAAGTGAACTTTTCGGGCATATCAAAGGTTCCTTCACCGATGCCAAAACCGATCGGGCAGGAAAATTCGAGGCGGCCGACAAAGGCACATTGTTTCTGGATGAAATCGGGAACCTGAGTTATACCCTACAGGCAAAATTGCTGGTGGTGCTGCAATCGCGACAAATTGTACGGGTCGGGAGCAATATTTCGATGCCTGTCGACATCCGATTGATCTCTGCCACAAACAAAGATTTGTTTAAATCAGTCCGGAACGGCGAATTCAGGGAAGATTTACTGTACCGCATCAATACGATACAAATCGAAGTTCCCTCTCTGCGCGAACGCAAAGAAGATATTTCGTCGCTGGCAGATTTTTTTCTGGAGAAATTTGCAAAGAAATATAACAAACAGGGAATGAGCCTCTCCGACAGTGCAACGGCTAAACTCGAATCCTATTCGTGGCCGGGTAATGTACGCGAATTGGAACATACGATCGAAAAAGCCGTTATCCTGAGCGACAAACCGGAGTTGCAAGCCGATGATTTTTTCATGAGGCCCGTCGAAAACCGGACGTCAATTATAGAAGCGATAACCCTCGATGAAATGGAAAAATTATTGATCGAAAAAGCGCTGAAAAAATATGATAAAAATATATCGGCCATCGCTTCGGAATTAGGGATAACCCGCCCGACATTATACAGTAAACTGAAAAAATATGGATTGTCCTGATGTTTAAATCAATCGAATACAGACTTAGATTATACCTGTTCCTGTTAATATTGTCAGTAGCGGGAGCCGTTTTTTATATCGTTCACGAAATTTATATTTACAGCGGGTTCTTCCTATTTTTATTATTCGTCTCTTTACGGCAATTGTATATCAATTACAATAAATTCAATAAAAATATTCTGTTTCTGCTCAATGCCTTGGACAACGGGGATTACTCTTTCAAATTTACCGAAGCCAAGCTGTCGAGACGCGAAAGGGAATTGAATCAAATGATGAACCGCATCAAGGACATTCTGACAAAAGCCCGGCAAGAAACCATCGAAAACGAAAAATTTACAAGTCTTGTCATTGAAAGCGTTCCCACAGGAATCATCATATTGGACGAAAACAACCGGGTGAGAATGACAAACAGGGCCGTAAATAAACTGTTGGGATTGCCTGTTTTTACCCATATCAATCAGCTGAAAGTGTTGGATGAATCGTATCCTCAATTATTCCGGGAACTGAAATACGATGACCATGTACAAATAAAAATAATCAACGAACGGGAAACGGTTCAATTAAGCCTCCGGTTATCGGGCATCGGTCTGAAAAATAAAAACTTCAAAGTCATCACGCTCAACAGCATCGGCAATGAATTGGAAGCCAAGGAGATGGAATCATGGATACGCCTCATTAAAGTCATGACACACGAAATAATGAACTCCATTGCGCCTATCACCTCTTTGACCGATACGTTACTTTTTTCATACAAGACACTTCCTCCCGATAATATGTCCGGCGAAGAACTCAGGCAGAATACGATAGAGGCTTTCGAAACGATCAATCGGACAGCCGGTGAATTAATCTCATTTGTGCAGTCTTACCGGAAATTTACGGGAATCCCCACACCGGAAAAAAGTATGATACCGCTCAAACGTGTATTAGATCATGTATTATCCCTTGAAAAGCAGCAACTGGATGAAAATAATATAACAATCGAAATCATTCCTGAAAATATTTCTTTATCCGTCAACATCAACGAAGCGCAGATTATTCAGGTTTTGGTCAATCTGATAAAAAATGCGGTAGAAGCGATGAACAATCACGACAACGGAAAAATAAGAATCGTGGTATCAGAAAAAAACGGCAGGGTTTATGTCGATGTATGCAACAATGGCAACCCTATTCCCGAAGACATTGTTCCGAACATCTTTATCCCTTTCTTTACCACCAAAGATACCGGCACCGGCATCGGACTAAGCATATCGCGTTATATTATGCGCCTTCACGGAGGCAACTTAAAGTACTACACTGCAAACGATTGGACGGTTTTCAGCATGATCTTTCAGCCCTCCTGATCGGCTAAAATGTGAAGAATATCGTGAACTCCGAAATATCGCTGAAAAATTTGCCGGCCGGTAATTATATCATCAATCTTTACGATAAGAACGGAAAAGAATATACGGTCAAACTGATCAAGAAATAATATTGTAGGGTCTATTTCCTGCAAGTATCTTTTATATTGACGGTTTCACCTTTAAGTGAGGCCGTCAATTTTTTTATCCGGCATTTTCAACTTTCAACTAAAACCGCTACCTTTGCGGCCTGTTTTCGTCATTGACGAATTTATTCGTCCGTGTGCTTGGTAACCACGTATAAAAACAAGATTTATGAATAAACAAGTTTCTGTTCTTTTCATGCTTTGCGGCATTTTATTTAATGTCGCCATTTTGATTTCCAACATTCTGGCATTTAAAATCATTTCGATCGGCGGAATCACGGCTACTGCCGGATTGATCATTTTTCCCGTTTCTTATATTTTAAATGACTGTATTACAGAAGTTTGGGGCTTTAAAAAAGCTCGTTTTATTGTTTGGACGGGATTTGCAACCAATTTCCTGACCGTCATCTTGTACCAAATTTCCATCGTCATTCCTCCTGCTCCGTTTTGGGGATTCCAAGAGGCATATACTACGGTATTGAGCCAAACACCGCGTATTGCAATTGCCTGTTTGTGCGCATTTTTGACCGGTTCGTTTTTGAATGCCTACATTATGAGCCGTATGAAAACAGCTTCAAACGGAAAACGATTTTCCGTTCGTGCCATCGTATCCACATTAATCGGAGAATCGGCCGATTCCATGATTTTTTTCACGATTGCCTTTGCCGGCATATTTCCCGCATCCGAAATCGGATGGTTGATCTTTACCCAAACATTCATGAAATCGGGATACGAAGTGATCATTCTTCCCGTCACCACCCGTGTGGTAAACTACATCAAACGCATGGAAGGCGTAGATGTTTACGACCGTGAAATATCTTACAATGTATTGAAAATTAATGAAATATAAAAATAGCGACACCTATTATGAATGCGGCTTTGGTTTTATTTTCGGGGGGACAAGATTCTACGACGTGCTTGTATTGGGCATTGAAACGTTTTTCATCCGTGCGGACGTTATGTTTCAGATACGGGCAACGGCATTCGCCGGAAGTGGAAACGGCCCGAAAAATCGCGGAGAAAACGCGGGTGCCTTTTCAAGTGTTGGATGCATCGATTATCGGTCAATTGGCCGACAGTTCATTGACAAACAACGCTATTCCCATGGACGAGGAAGTACCCGATAAATCCTGCCCGAATACGTTTGTTCCCGGAAGAAACATGTTGTTACTGACATTTGCTGCGGTAATCGCCCGCGCACACGGAATCAAGCATCTCGTCACCGGTGTTTCGCAAACCGATTTCAGCGGATATCCCGATTGCAGAGACACGTTTATCCGCTCGGTGAATGTCAGCCTGAATCTGTCCATGGAAGAGCAATTCGTCATCCATACGCCGCTCATGTGGCTGAATAAAGCCCAAACATGGCAATTAGCCGATGAATTGGGTATTTTCGATATTATCAGAAACGAAACATTAACCTGTTATAACGGCATTCCGGGTGACGGTTGCGGCCACTGTCCCGCATGCAAACTGCGAAACGAAGGCTTGAAAAAATACCTGAAAACCCATTAACCATTATTTATGCCCTAAACTCCTAACTCTTAACTCATAACTCCTAACTATACTCGTTGTGACTGAAAAAAATTCTTTATCGCTATTAGGAAATAAAACGGAATATAAGCAATCGTATGCGCCGGAAGTATTGGAAACATTTGAGAATAAACATCCGGAAAATGATTATTGGGTAAAATTCAATTGTCCCGAGTTCACAAGCCTTTGTCCGATTACGGGACAACCCGATTTTGCAACGATTCGCATTAATTACATTCCCGATGTCAAAATGGTGGAAAGCAAAAGTCTGAAACTGTATTTATTCAGCTTTCGCAATCACGGGGCTTTTCATGAAGATTGCGTGAATATCATCCTGAAAGATTTGATCAAATTGATGGATCCCGGATACATTGAAATAACAGGTATTTTCACACCTCGCGGCGGAATCAGCATTTATCCGTATTGTAATTACGGAAAAAAAGGAACGAAATACGAAGAAATGGCGCAATATCGGATGATGAATCACGGAATGGATTCACCGGTATAACTTTCTTTCTTTTATCATCTCATAAGCCGGCCGTGGCAAAAAGGCCTTCATGTCTTTTCCTTCCGAAATCGCCCGGCGAATCCGGGTGGAAGAAATATCAAATACCGGCGATGAAATAACTTTTGTCAAGGGAGGAAAAGGCATTGGGGAATCGGATAAATCATATCCGGGACGCGGGTAAATCCACACCCGGTACGTATTCCAAATCGTCTGATAATCTTTCCACCGGTCGAATACCAACCAATTGTCGGCACCGATGATCAGTATAAATTCCCGGTCGGGATATTTTTCGTTCAGAGCCTGTAAGGTATAAACGGTATAAGACGGTTTCGGCAAAGACAACTCGATATCGCAGGCATAAAAACGGGGATATTCCGAGACCGCCGATCGAAGCATTTCAAGGCGCAGTTGATCATCCGACAATTCCGCCTGTTTTTTCAACGGATTTTGCGGACTGAGCACAAACCAAAATTCATCCACATTTTCGTATTCGACAATGTAGTTTGCCAGCATCAAATGTCCGATATGGATCGGATTGAATGATCCGGAAAATATAGCAGTGCGTATCATTCCGACAAAAATTTTCCGACGATTTGCAATACTTTTTGTTGTACCTTCAGCAAATCATCGTTGATCACCACCACATCAAATCGGGAAGCATACGAAAGTTCGTGTGCGGCTTTTTCGATGCGGGCCTGAATCATTTCGGGAGCATCGGTTCCTCTACTGTTCAATCTTTTTTCTAATTCTTCAATGCTCGGAGGTTGAATGAATACAGCCAGCGCCCGGGTTCCGTAATATTTTTTGATATTCAATCCGCCGACCACATCCACATCGAAAACCACATTTCGACCGCTGCTTAACAACTGTTCGACTTCCGATTTCAATGTTCCGTAGTATTTATCGGTGTACACTTCTTCGTATTCCAGAAAATCTCCGGCTTCGATGCCTTTCCGAAATTCATCGGGCGTAAAAAAGTAATAATCGACTCCGTTTTTCTCCGGTCCTCTCGGAAAACGACTCGTTGCCGAAATTGAAAACGCCAGATTCAGGTTTTGTTCCATCAAATATTTTACGATCGTCGTTTTTCCCGATCCGGAGGGGGCGGAAAAGATGATGAGTTTACACATTAGTAGTTAAGAGTTAAGAATTAAGAGTTAAGAATTAAGAGTTAGGGGTTGGTTATTGCCGGTGAAAATTATAAGACGTTCAGGAGTTGTTCTTTGATCTGTTCCAGTTCGTCTTTCATGCGAACGACAATTTTCTGCATTTCGGAATGATTGGATTTTGAACCCAGGGTATTGATTTCCCGTCCGATTTCCTGAGCAATGAAGCCGAGTTTTTTCCCTTGACCGTGTATATCGTTGCGCATCGATTCGAGAAAATATTTCAAATGATTATCCAACCGTGTTTTTTCTTCATTTACATCCAATTTTTCGATGTAATAAATCATTTCCTGCTCAAAACGGTTTTTGTCGTAATCGAAATTTCCGATTTTTTCCAAAGCTTCGATGATCCGGGCCTTTATTTTCCCGATGCGTTCGGATTCGTACTTTTCCAGCTCGATTTTCAACTCGGCGATACGATTGATTTTCTGCTCCAGCAAATCCTCCAGCATTTTACCTTCCTGTTTGCGAAATTCGACCAACCTGTCGACGGCGTCCGACACCGCCCGGCCGACCTTTTGCCATTCTTCTTCGTCCGCTTCCTCATTTTCGTTTTTCAACACATCCGGGAAGCGCAGCAACGTGGCAATCCAGTCTTGCGGCAAGGCGATATTCAGTTTTTCCGACAATTGCCTCACTTGCAGGTAATATCCTTCCGCGACCGATTGATTGATCTGTACCGAAACTTCGGTTCCTACATTTTCCACATAAACCGAAAAATCGATTTTTCCGCGAACCAATCGTTGAGATAATTCACTGCGTATCGCCGGTTCTTTTTCCCGGTAAAGCCCCGGAATGCGTACCGACAAATCCAATTGTTTACTGTTCAGGGATTTTACTTCCACTGTTACTTTTTTGTCGGAAAATTCGGCGGTCGACTTTCCGTAACCTGTCATCGATTGAACCATGTTGATCTGCAAATTTTTGTCGGCAAATGTACAAAAAAATGCCTTTGTGTCGCTCCTTAACCATTCATTCTATGCTCTGAAAGGAAGAAGTAAAAAAGCCTGCCTTGCGGGTGGCAAAATTGCAAGAATTTGATTTAATCACCAAATTAAACCGATAGCAAAGAAGCCGATAAATTTTTGATTTTATTGTGTTAATTCATAATTTTTATTCAGCTGTTTAAGTGTAAAAAAATAACGATTTCATTATGAGTCAAGCATTCTGCTTTTTTTGTTAAAAACAAAAATAGGCAACCTGAAAATTTGGATAACCAAATAAAACTTTATTGCAAGTTTTGATAGATGAATAACGGACGGTTTTGCTGATCATTTCAGGTGTTTTTAACTCTGCTGAACGTTGCTTCAAATTGTCGCACGGAATAATCTCGTAACAACCTTTTTCATACTTTTTTACTCTGCAAATTTTAATCGGTTGACAGTGATTTTCAAGATTAAAAATTTGATAAATTTACATAAATAATATATTAAAAGAATAAAAAAATCAATCGGACAACTGTTTTCCGGGAATTCAGGTTATTTTTGTTCTAAAATTTTTAATGAACAGAATTTATAATAAAATATTTTATAAAAATTCATACCAATAAAAGGGGATATCCGGAAAAAATACGACTAGGAAATTACTTGGAAACTGTTTAAAATTCCGCCGCGGCAGGACACGTAAAGCATATTTAGGAATAAATGCCGGATTAGGAGTACCCGGCAGAATTTAATTTATAATATTTACCGTAAAAAACTAAAAAACATGTCATCATCAGATTTATTGAAGGAACCTCATATCGTCAATGCGAAGGTGTATATCGAAGACGAGCGGATCGATTTTGTATCGCTGAGTCTGGAACAGACATTTGCCGGGCATCACACCTTCCGGGTGGTGACGGATTACGGCACGCCGGGCCTGGATTTCA
>WRGA01000058.1 GCA_009787405.1 Candidatus Azobacteroides sp. | reverse complement strand
CTGACGGGACAAAAAAAACGAATATTTTTTTGAAACATTGACACATTTTTTACATTCAACCTGTGGGAATATCCGGGTATAACATCCGATAATCATTAAAAATTATGATAATCGGTAGCAGAAAAGTAGAATACCATAAGGCGGTCATTCTGAATCGTTTTGCCGATGGTACCACCATTGTTTCTCCCAAATTCCATAATATTTATATATCTCCTTCGCAATTTGAAGCTGATTTTATTTCGGAGGCTCACAGCGAAAAAGAGCTTGACCGTTTTGTGAAAACAGCAGGAAAATTTCGAGGATAAATCTTTCTAAAGCGTATGAATAAATGTTTAAAAAACGAAGAAGCAGAACATTGTGCCGCTTTTTCAACAAGGATCATTAATGCAGGTTTTGAAAAACCCGATGTCTACGGGGCGATTAATCAGCCGGTGTACCGCAACGCTTCTTTTGAGTTTCCCGATTCGGAAACGATTGCGGCGGCATTTCAGCACAGAGCGGATTTGCACACTTATTCACGCATATCCAATCCGACGGTAGCGAATTTTGAAAAAAAGATAAAAGCAGCCTCCGGCGCCGAAAACGTAATCGCTTTAGCTTCAGGCATGGCGGCGATCTCCAATACGTTCTGGGCTGTCACCTGTGCGGGAAGCAACATTATTGCTTCGCCTCATCTGTTCGGCAACACTTTTTCTTTTTTGAAATCCACGTTATCTTCATTCGGGGTAGAAGTCCGTTTTGTCGATGTGGATGATTTACAACAAATAGCAGCGGCCATTGACGATAATACCTGCGCTTTCTTTGCGGAAATTATTACCAATCCGCATCTGGAGGTTGCCGATTTACCCGAAATATCGAAAATATTGAAGAATAAGAATATTCCGATGATTATAGATACAACCGTAATACCCTGGTGCGGTTTTGATGCAAAAAAAGCAGGGATAGATGTCGAAGTCATATCCACCACCAAATACATTTCGGGAGGTGCGACAAGCATCGGCGGAGCAATTGTCGATTACGGGATTTATGACTGGAAAGCCAATCAAAAGTTGGGAATATTGCCTAAACCGAAAGGGATGTCCCGTTTTACCTTCAAGCTGCGTTCCGAAATTGTCAGAAATTTGGGAGCTTGCATGTCGCCGGATACGGCTTATTTGCAATCTTTGGGCATGGAATCGTTGCAGTTGCGGTACGAACAAATGTCGCGAACGGCTTACGGTTTGGCTTTGTATTTATCCGAACACCCGAAAGTAGTCAACGTAAATTACCCGAAACTCGACTGTTCGCCGTACAAAGCTGTTTCGGAAAAGCTGTTTAAGGGTAATCCCGGCGCTATGTTTACCATCAGTCTGAAATCGAAACCGGACTGCTACAAATTTATGGATGCACTGAAAATCATACGGCGTGCCACCAATTTATTCGACAATAAAACGCTGGTCATTCATCCCGAATCGACCATTTTCGGAACTTTTCCGCCCGAAATAAAAAAATTCATGGGCGTAGAAGACAATCTTGTTCGTTTTTCTGTTGGTTTGGAAGACATCGAAGACCTGAAACAGGATATAAACAACGGACTTGATGTTATTTAGGACTATATTAGAGTTTTGTATTAACGCCGAAGGCAAATAACCAAGACGGACTCCGATTGAATTTTAAACAGTTTCTTACATGAATAAATTCAGATGAAGACAAGTATCATTATCTTTGATAAACAAGATATTACCCGCTTGGGGATGGAAACGTTGATCGGTAAATTGTATCTGTCCGGACAAGCTTGCAAAATATTCTTTGCAGATACAAAAAACAACCTGATGCATTGTCTTATGTCCAATCCCGACAGTCTTGTCGTGATAGATTATACATTGTCCGACCTGAATAGTGTAGACGGTCTGCTGAATATCAGCACTCGTTTTCCCAAAACCCGGTGGATTCTTTTTTCGGACGAATTAAGTGTGCTGTTTCTTCGAAAAGTGGTATGCAACAGTGCATTCAGCGTAGTGCTTAAAAACTCCGACCTTTCGGAAATAAAGGCTGCCGTATCGTTTGCACTTGACGGGCAGGCTTTTATCTGTTCGCAGGTAAAAGAACTTTTGTCCATGTCAGACAAAGGAAATATGAAATGTGATGAGTTGTTGACAATTACTGAAAAAGAAATATTAAAAGAAATCGCCCGGGGAAGAAGCGCCAAAGAAATTGCCGTTTCACGCAACATCAGCATACATACCGTCGTTACCCACCGAAAAAATATATACCGGAAATTAGGCGTAAACAACTCTCACGAAGCCTCCGGATATGCTTTAAGGGCCGGGATACTTGATGCTTCGGATTATTATATCTAATCTGTATGATGCTTCAGATGTAATACTCCAACACATCCACCAGTCCTGCCTGTAAGGCATATTTAGTCGCTTCATGGGCATTGTTCACTCCTAATTTGCGAAATATATTCCGGCGGTGAGTATTAATGGTATGAAAACTGAGATTCTTTTCCCATGCAATTTCTTTAGTCATCTTTCCCAACGCAATCTCGCGTAATATCAATTTTTCGGTTGCGGTCAGTTTATCCGGTTCCGCCCGTTTGGGCATGTCTCCTCCCAATACCGATTTTGCCGTTTCGCACAGGAAAACGCCTCCGGCAGAAACTGTTTGAAGGGCTTTGATTATTTCCTCTCTCTTATCTTGTTTCATGACCACACTGATCGATGAATCAGACAACAATATCCTGCGTAAAAAAATTTCTCCCAACTCATCGGAAAAAAGCAACCAGGAAGATTCTTTTGCCCCCGCTCTCATGTTCAGAAACTGATAGACGGAAGAGTAATCAAATAAAGTATAATCCAGTATTACTACCGATTCCGGATAAAATTTCAGTTTTTCCTGAAGTTCGTTGCAGGTCGTTGCCGTAATAATAGGACTCTTTTTGTTTTGTTGATGCAACAGGAATGTCATACCGTCATGGGTAATATCCTGATTATCAGCTAATATGTAAGTAACCTCCGGCGAAAATACAGACCATGATTTATTCATGTTGCAAAGATACCATAAACGTGGTATTTCACCGGAATCTTTTTAATCTTAATTTTGTCCGATAAAAACATAAAAAGAAAAGTTATGGCAAAAATAGCACAAAAACTGACAGATTTGATAGGCAACACGCCTCTCTTAGAGCTGGAAAGTTATGAAAAGTTTCAAAAGGTAGAAGCCCGCATCATCGGCAAATTAGAGTATTTTAACCCGTTGGGAAGCGTAAAAGACCGCATCGCATTTTCTATGGTTGAAGATGCAGAGGAAAAAGGCGTATTGAAACAGGGTGCGGTTATTATTGAGCCGACCAGCGGAAATACGGGAATAGGGTTGGCTTTTGTAGCTGCTTCAAAAGGGTATAAATTAATTCTTACCATGCCCGAAACGATGAGCCTCGAACGGCGTAATCTGCTCAAAGCGCTCGGTGCGGAACTCGTATTAACTCCTGGCGGCGAAGGGATGAAAGGGGCAATAGCCGCAGCAGTTAAACGGCAAACCGAAATTCCTGATTCGATTATTCTCCAACAGTTCGAAAATCCTGCGAATCCTGCCATACATTTCCGTACAACAGCTGAAGAAATCTGGCGCGATACAGACGGAAAGATCGACTTCTTTGTCTCCGGCGTGGGTACAGGAGGAACCGTAAGCGGCGCAGGAAAACGGCTTAAAGAACTCAACCCCGATATACAGGTGATAGCTGTAGAGCCGGCTGATTCTCCCGTTCTTTCGGGCGGAAACCCCGGGCCGCATAAGATACAGGGTATCGGCGCCGGTTTTGTGCCGAAAACTTACGATGCTTCGGTAGTGGACAAAATCATTCAGGTATCGAATGACGATGCCGTGCGAACCGGTCGCGAATTGGCGAAAACAGAAGGCCTTTTGGTCGGCATTTCTTCGGGAGCGGCGGTATATGCGGCGCTTCAATTTGCCAAGCTGCCGGAAAATAAAGGAAAAAATATTGTAACGATATTGCCGGATACCGGAGAACGTTACTTGTCGACCATACTTTATGCTTTCGACGAATATCCGTTATAAAGAGATGTGATAAACTTTTAATGAAATATAATTATGAGCAATTTAAGATTTGAATCGTTGCAAGTGCATGCAGGACAAGAAGTTGACAAAACTACCCATGCAAGAGCTTTACCCATTTATCAAACCACTTCGTATGTATTTGAAGATGCCGAAGACGGAGCAGACCTTTTCGGGTTGCGGAAATTCGGGAATATCTACACCCGGTTGCAAAATCCGACCACCGATGTTTTTGAGAAACGTGTAGCGGCATTGGAAGGCGGCGTTACCGGTTTGGCAACTTCTTCCGGGCAATCGGCGCAGTTTATCGCGCTGAACAATATTTTGCAGGTCGGCGATAATTTTGTGACTACCTCTCATTTATACGGAGGAACCTACAATCAATTTAAATCCCAATTCAAACGTCTGGGTATTGAAGTCCGCTTTACGCCGAATGATGAACCGGAAGAGTTTGAAAAACGCATTGACGAAAACACGAAAGCCCTTTATCTGGAAACCATCGGTAATCCCGAATTAAACATTCCCGATTTTGATGTGATTGCTGAAGTGGCCGGAAAACATGACATTCCGCTGATTGTTGATAACACATTCGGCGCGGGCGGTTTTCTTTTTCGTCCGATAGAACACGGAGCGGCGGTAGTCGTCGAATCGGCAACCAAATGGATCGGCGGACACGGCACATCGCTTGGAGGAGTCATTGTCGACAGCGGAAAATTCAACTGGGGCAATGGAAAGTTTCCCGCATTTACCGAACCTTCCGACAGTTATCACGGTCTTGTTTTTTGGGAGGTATTCGGTGCAAACGGGCCTTTCGGGAATATCGCTTTCAATATCCGCGCCCGTGTAGAAGGTCTTCGTGACTGGGGAAACACCATCAGTCCGTTTAATTCGTTCCTTCTGGTGCAAGGACTTGAAACTTTATCGCTCCGCGTAGAACGTCACGTGCAAAATACTCAGGCGCTTGCCGAGTGGCTCGAAAAACATCCGAAAGTCGAATACGTCAATTATCCGGGATTAAAGAGCAGCAAATACCATAAATTGGCCGGAAAATATTTTCCGAAAGGCCCCGGAGCCGTATTAACTTTTAAAGTAAAAGGCGATCCGGAAAATGCCAATAAAGTGATAGATAATGTAAAATTACTCAGCCATTTGGCCAATGTGGGCGACGCCAAATCATTGATCATTCATCCGGCTGCCACTACGCATGAGCAACTTTCGCCCGAAGAACAAAAGGCAACAGGTGTTGAACCGGGTTTATTGCGTATATCCGTGGGTATCGAACATATCGAAGATATTAAGGAGGACTTGGCGCAGGCACTGGAAAAGCTGTGAAACAGCAGATAATGAATAGAATAGCAGATAAAGAATGAATATGAATGCAGAGTTCATGTTAAAGGGAGGAGATCAGACAAAAGCGATCCATGCGGGCGAACACCCGGATCCGGTAACGGATGACTCCTCCTTGGATCTTTAAAACTTCATTGCTTTTCCGATAAAAAAGCACTATCTTTGGGGCGCTTTTCGAGACCTTTCGTGTGATGGGAATTAGGAAGCTTAAACTAATTTGAGTAACACAATTTAAAAAATTTAAAAATGAAAACATTAACATTAAACGGTTCTTTGAGAAAAGAAGTCGGTAAAAAAGCAAGCAAAAACATTCGGAAACAAGATGCCGTACCTTGCGTATTGTACGGGGGAGCGGAAGTCATTCATTTCCAAATCAACAACTCCGAACTGAGAAATTTGATTCATACGCCGAATATTTATTTGGTCGATTTAAATATCGAAGGCAAAAAAATAACGTCCATTCTGAAAGAGGCGCAATTTCATCCCGTAAAAGATGAAATTTTGCATGCCGATTTTCTGGAAGTTTTTCCCGACAAACCCATCACCATTTCCATTCCCGTGGTGCTTGAAGGGTTGTCCGAAGGGGTGAAAGCAGGGGGTAAACTTTCGTTGGAAAAACGCAAACTGAAAGTGAGAGGATTGTATAAAAACATTCCGGAAAAGTTAGTTGTCAACATCGAAAATTTAGGACTGGGAAAAACCATACAAATCGGACGACTGTCTTTTGATCAATTGGAATTGCTGGATGCCAAAAATGCCGTCGTTTGCGCCGTTAAGTTGACTCGTGCCGCCAGAGGCGCCGCCGCTGCCGCTGCCGAAGGCAAATAATTTGTTTACATATATTATTAAATGAGGTATCTGATCGTGGGACTGGGTAACATCGGAAACGAATATGCAAATACCCGGCACAACATAGGATTCATGGTATTGGACGCTTTGGCCGAAGCGTCCAATATTGTTTTTACCACCGCTCGATACGGCGATGTCGCCGAGATGAAGGTTAAAGGAAGAACGTTTGTGCTGCTGAAACCGTCTACATACATGAATCTCAGCGGAAATGCCGTCAATTATTGGCTGCGGCGGGAAAATATCTCCCCGGATAATATGCTGGTGATTGTCGATGATTTGGCGTTGCCGTTCGGAATGCTGCGTTTAAAAGCTCGCGGAAGCGATGCCGGCCACAACGGACTAAAACACATTCAGCAAACGCTCGGAAGCGACCAATATCCGCGCCTGCGTTTCGGCATCGGCAATGATTTCCCCAAAGGATTTCAAATTGATTATGTATTGAGCAGTTTTTCCGGCGAAGAAAAAAAACTGCTGCCCGAAAAAATCGAACGAGCCTGTGAAATCATCAAAAGTTTCGGATTGGCCGGCATTCAAATCACCATGAATCAATTTAACAATAAATGAACCATTCAGATAAGAAACTGTTTAAAATTCAATCGGAATCTGTATCGGTTATTTGCCTTCGGCGTCAATACAAAATTTAAACAACCTCTAAAAGAGCAAAGACAGATGAAAAAGATGTGAAGATGGAAGTTCGAATCGATAAATGGATGTGGGCGACCCGTATTTTTAAAAGTCGGACCATCGCCGTGGAAGCCTGTAAAAAAGGACGTGTCATGATCAATAACATTGCCGTGAAACCTTCCCGCATGATAAAGGTCGGAGATGTTTTGCAAATCCGCAAACCTCCGGTGACCTATTCGTTCAAGGTTCTGGCGCTGACCGAAAAAAGAATGGGTGCCAAATTGGTTTCCGAATTTCTCGAAAACGTAACCTCTCCCGAACAATATCAAATTCTGGAACTTGAACGCATCAACGGTTTTGTAAACAGAGCCAAAGGTATGGGACGCCCGACCAAAAAAGACCGCAGAAATTTGGATACATTCACCACTCCCGAATTTATGGATGATTTCGATTTCGACTTTGACTTTGAGGAGGAATGATCGGAGTTGGTCTGAAAAATTATTTTCGATCGGATAAGGATCGACAATAATTCACTGTTATTAAAGCTATTCAACGATGAGACATAAACAGATTTTGCTTTTGACTTTCTTTTTTATTTTAGGATTAAGCGGTTATTCCCAATCCGAAAAAGATGATCTGAAGAAAGCCGAAAAAGCCGAAAAGAAAGAAGAATACACCACGGCTTATTCATGGTATAAAAAAGCCGGTACTCAAGCGGCATGGCTCGCTGCGGGCGAATTGATGTATCTGGAGCTTTTGCCGAAAGACTTCGATTTTAAAGAAATATATGACCGGTTACTCCCGTTAGCCGAAGGCGGAGACCATAAAGCTCAACGTTATATCGGACTCATGTACCGGGAAGGATATTATGTCGGAAAAAGTACCGTTAAAGCCGGTGAATGGTTCGAAAAAGCGGCGGCAGACGGAGATAAAATCGCTCAAAACGACTTGGCGTGGGAATATTCCGAACAAAAAAGATATGAGGAGGCTTTTCGTTATTTTCAATTATCGGCCGAACAAGGTTTTGCTCCCGGAGAAAACAATCTGGCTTGGTTTTACAATAACGGGCTCGGTGTCGACCAAGATTTAAAAAAAGCGGAGGAATGGTATAAAAGGGCCGGGAAACAAGGAAATTTGGAAGCAATCAATAATTTAGGGGGCCTTTACCAAAAGGATTATCATGATAACAAAAAAGCTTTCGATCAATTTCTGAAAGCGGCAAAAAAAGGATTGAAAAATGCCCAAAGAAACGTAGCGCTATGTTATTTATCCGGTGAGGTGGTCGGTTATAATTCCGGTGAAGGTATAAAATGGATGACAAAAGCCGCAGAACAGGGTCTCGATAAAGCTCAATTATTCCTTGCAAAAAAATACCTTTCCGAAAAAGATGATTCCCGGGCGGCTTATTGGTTCGAAAAGGCAGCCGAAAACGACATGGTCGAAGCTCAATTTTATATTGCCATGATGTACTACTCAGGTACCGGTGTGGAAAGAAATCACGAAAAAGCCGCCTATTGGTGGGAGAAAGCGGCAGAACAGGGAGACGAACGCGCAAAAAAAAATCTTCGATTATTCGATTAGTGAAAGATTTTTAATCCGAAAATGTACCGGAAAATTCGAAATTCTTCCACAACATTTTTTCTTATCTTTGTCGGCTGAACATGTAATGACGTTATGAAACGAGACCGTATACTTTGGGCCGATGACGAAATCGATCTGCTTAAGCCTCATGTTTTTTTTCTGGAAGATAAAGGATACGAAGTGGTTACCGCTACAAACGGGCAAGATGCGCTGGATTTGTCGCGGAACGAATTGTTCGATCTGATTTTTTTGGATGAAAACATGCCCGGATTGAGCGGACTGGAAACTTTGGTGAAAATCAAGGAAATCAATCCCTCGATTCCGGTAGTCATGATCACCAAAAGTGAAGAAGAAAACATCATGGATCAAGCTATCGGAAACAAGATCGCCGATTATTTGATCAAACCCGTAAACCCCAATCAGATTCTGCTGATCATCAAGAAAAATATTCACAAAAAGAATATCATCACGGAGCAAACCACGGCAGGGTATCAACAAGATTTCAACCGCATCGGCATGCAAATCAACGATTCATTCACCTATGAAGACTGGCTGGATGTTTACAAAAAACTTGTATTTTGGGAAATCGAATTGGAAGGATCCGACAACCGCATGGCCGATTTGCTCAAAATGCAGAAAAACGAAGCAAACAGCATATTCGGAAAATTTATCCGGAAAAATTATCTCGAATGGATCGAATCGCCCGACAATCGCCCGTTGATGAGTCCCGATTTATTCAAGAAAAAAGTTTTCCCCGAATTAGACAAAGACGAAAAATTATTTTTCATCCTGATCGATAATTTCCGGTTAGACCAGTGGAAAACGGTAAAAGAACTGTTTGCCCCGTATTTCTCATTCGAAGAAGATTTATATTGCAGCATTCTTCCTACGGCGACGCAATACGCCCGAAATTCCATTTTTTCGGGGTTGATGCCTATTCAAATTGAAAAAATGTTTCCCGAACTTTGGGTCGATGAGGAAGAAGAAGAGGGGAAAAATTTGAACGAAGCGCCGCTCATTCAAACGCAAATCGAACGTTTCCGTAAAAAATATACTTTTTCTTACAACAAGTTGAACGATTCTCCCGCATGTGAACGATTGCTTCAAAATCTTTCGCAATTGGATAATTATCAGCTGAATGTGATCGTGATTAATTTTATTGACATGTTGTCTCATGCCCGCACCGAATCTAAAATGATACGGGAATTGGCTTCCACCGAAGCGGCATATCGTTCGATCACGGAATCGTGGATCAAACATTCTTTTACATTCGAACTGTTTAAAGCATTGGCCGAAAAAAAATATAAAATAATTCTCACCACCGATCACGGATCATTACGGGTTAAAGATCCCGTCAAAGTGATCGGAGACCGGAATACGAACACTAACCTTCGATATAAGGTGGGGAAAAATTTAAGTTACAACAATAAACAGGTGTTTGAAATCAAACAACCCGAAAAGGCGGGATTGCCTTCGCCCAACGTCAGTTCGACCTACATATTCGCTTTGAACGAAGACTTTTTTGCATATCCCAATAATTACAATTATTATGTATCTTATTATAAGAATACATTCCAACATGGAGGAATATCGATGGAAGAAATGCTTGTCCCATTGATAACGATGACGCCTAAATAGTTAATAGTTAATAGTTAATAGTTGAGAGTTAAGAGTTAAGAGTTGGGAGTCAGGTGTTGAATGAAAGGATTGATGGTCATAAATGATTTATCGGAAATAAAAAAGGTTGCCCGTGATTTTATTAATATGATGGGCGAGCGTACTGTTTTTGCATTCAAAGGGAATATGGGTGCCGGAAAAACGACATTTATCAAAGCAATATGTGAAGAATTAGGTGTCGCCGATGTTATTAACAGTCCGACTTTTGCCATTGTAAATGAATATCGGTCGAAAACAGGTGAATTAATTTATCATTTTGATTTTTACCGGATTAATAAAATAGAGGAAGCGTATGATTTCGGGTATGAAGATTATTTTTACAGCGGTGCTTTGTGTTTTATCGAATGGCCGGAAAAGATAGAATCTATTCTGCCTGCTGATTGTGTTTTTGTTTCAATTACGGAAAATGATAACGGAAGCAGAAGTATTACTGTCGCGCCCGCCGATTGATAATATTGTTTCGGCTGTTATTTTTTTGGTGGTGGGGATATTACCGGATATTGATCTCTGAAATTTTAAACGGGAATGTAAAATCTTTAAAAAACAACGATAAATCTTACAATTTACAATATAACGATCATTTTTTTATCGAATTGTTTTGTCGGATTAAAATTATGATTTACATTTGCACTCATGTTTAAAGTAAATCTAATGATTAGCAGTTCTCTGCACATGCTCGTGGTCAATGTCATTCTCGGCGTCATTCTTTTGGTCTGCAAAGAAAAAGAGAAAGGGTATGTTGCAGGGTAACGTCATAAGGACAGCATAAAAAAGCCTTTCTCAATATCACTCTGAGAAGGGCTTTTTACTTAATGGCAAAGCAGCAGTTCCGGCAAGGCGGTCGAAGGGGCCGGATCATAAACCGGAATGCGGCAGTTTAACCGGGGTATCGGTAAATTGCCTTGTTTCATTTTCGAGGTGTAAAATAAAATAGGTGGTACAGATGAAAATAGAATTACGCAGTTCTCAAAGTACTCAAGGCCGAAGAATGGCCGGAGCACGTTCATTATGGCGTGCAAACGGAATGAAAGACGAACAAATGGGCAAACCGTTGATTGCTGTTGTCAATTCTTTTACTCAATTCGTACCCGGACATGTTCATTTGCACGAAATCGGACAATTCGTCAAATCGGAAATCGAGAAAACCGGGTGTTTTGCCGCCGAATTTAATACCATCGCCATCGACGACGGAATTGCCATGGGACACGACGGCATGTTATATTCTCTGCCGTCCCGCGATTTAATCGCCGACAGTGTCGAATATATGGTAAATGCTCATAAAGCCGATGCCATGATTTGCATCAGCAATTGCGATAAAATTACTCCGGGCATGCTGATGGCTGCCATGAGATTAAATATTCCCGCCGTTTTTGTTTCCGGCGGACCGATGGAAGCCGGGAAATTGGATAGTCACGGGCTCGATCTGATCGATGCCATGGTGCAAAGCGCCGATGAATCGATCAGCGATGAACAAGTGCGGAAAGTGGAATATGTCGCCTGCCCCACGTGTGGTTCTTGTTCGGGAATGTTTACCGCAAATTCCATGAATTGTTTGAATGAAGCCATCGGACTGGCTTTACCCGGAAACGGTACAATTGTTGCCACTCATGTCAACCGCAAACAACTTTTTGCGGACGCGGCAAAATTAATCGTCGAAAACGCATACAAATATTACGACAAAGGGGACGAAAATGTTTTACCCCGCAGTATAGCCACCCGCCATGCGTTTTTAAATGCAATGACGTTGGATATTGCCATGGGCGGATCAACCAACACCGTTCTGCACCTGCTGGCAATTGCCCAAGAAACGGAAGTCGATTTCACGATGGACGATATTGATGCACTTTCCCGCATTACTCCTTGTTTATGCAAGGTTGCTCCGAATACTCAAAAATATCATGTTGAAGATGTCAACCGTGCCGGCGGAATCATCGGAATCATGGCGGAATTAGCCGGTGCGGGATTGGTGAACACTTCCGTAAAACGTGTCGACGGATATACATTGGCGGAGGCAATCGACAAATTCGGCATTACGAGTCCGGATGCCGATGAAGAAGCTGTTAAAAAATATAGATCGGCTCCCGGCGGAAAATTCAATCTGGTATTGGGTTCACAAGAGACCTATTATCAATCGTTGGACAAAGACCGGGCTTCCGGTTGCATTCGCAATATTAATCATGCTTACAGCAAAGACGGAGGATTGGCTGTTTTAAAGGGAAACATCGCCAAAGACGGCTGTGTGATCAAAACAGCGGGTGTGGACGAACGTATTCTTCGTTTCAAAGGCCCGGCAAAGGTTTTTAATTCGCAAGAAGAGGCTTGTTCGGGAATTCTTGACGGAAAAGTCGTTTCGGGAGATGTCGTCGTGGTGATTTACGAAGGTCCCAAAGGCGGACCCGGAATGCAGGAAATGCTTTACCCCACTTCTTACATCAAAGCCCGGCACTTGGGAACAGCATGTGCGCTGATCACAGACGGCCGTTTTTCCGGCGGAACTTCCGGATTGTCTATCGGACACGTTTCTCCCGAAGCTGCCGCCGGCGGAAATATCGGATTGATCAAAGACGGAGATATTATTGAAATTGACATTCCCGCCCGCTCGATCAATGTAAAATTAAGCGACGAAGAATTATCGGAACGCCGAAAACAAGAAGAAGCTAAAGGCCCGGAGGCTTTTGTCCCGAAAAGAGATCGAAAAATATCAACAGCGTTAAAAGCTTATGCATCCATGGTAAGCTCGGCTGATAAAGGTGCTGTGAGATTGATTAATTGAATTAAGCCGAACGCATGATGAATATGAAAACGAAAATCAATGATGATTTAATTTTTCCGGAAACCAAAAATCTTTCCGGAAGCGAAGCGCTTATCGAATCGCTTATTCACAAAGGCGTGGATACAATTTTCGGATACCCGGGCGGGCAAGCGATTCCTATTTACGATACGTTATACGATTATAAAGACCGGTTGAAGCATATTCTTGTCCGTCACGAGCAAGGCGCTACCCATGCAGCCCAAGGCTATGCCCGCGTTTCGGGAAAAGTCGGCGTGACGCTGGTAACTTCCGGTCCCGGTATTGCCAACACAATTACCGGCATTGCCGACGCGATGATGGACAGTACTCCGATTGTGGTCATTGCCGGACAAGTACCGGCTTCTCTGCTGGGAACAGACGCTTTTCAGGAAATTGATGTTATCGGCGTTACGCAACCGATTACGAAATGGACGTATCAGGTGCGGCATGCCGATGAAATTGCATGGGCGGTCGCACGTGCTTTTTATATTGCATCGACCGGGCGTCCCGGTCCGGTAGTGCTGGATATCACCAAAAATGCACAAATCGGTAAAACCGGGTATCAACCGGTTGAAATAAATTATATCCGCTCGTATATTCCGGTTCCCGATATCAACCCGGAAAAAATTGCCGAAGCGGCCCGATTGATTAATACCTCCCAAAAACCGCTGGCTTTAGTAGGACAAGGAGTCATTTTGGGAAATGCCGAAAAAGAATTGCTGGAATTTCTGCGGAAAGCCGATATTCCGGCAGCTTCAACCATTCTGGGTATTTCCGCATTGACTTCCGACGAACCTTTGAATGTCGGGATGTTGGGAATGCACGGAAATATCGGCCCCAATAAAATGACCAATGAGTGCGATGTATTGATTGCCGTCGGAATGCGTTTCGATGATCGCGTTACCGGCGATTTGAATACGTATGCCAAGCAAGCGAAAGTGATTCACTTTGACATCGACTCCGCCGAAATCGACAAAAACGTGAAAACAACGGTTGCCGTATTGGGTGATGTAAAAGAAACGCTTCCTGCCGTAACCCGGCTGTTAAAAAATAATACACACACCGAATGGCGCAATGAATTTAAGCCTTGCGAAAAACTGGAATTTGACAAAGTCATCAAAAACGAATTGTTTCCTTCGGAAGGTCCCGTCAAAATGGGAGAAGTGGTTCATCTTGTGTCGGAAGCGACGAACAACGAAGCTGTATTGGTTACCGACGTCGGTCAAAACCAAATGATGGGTGTTCGTTACTTTAAATTTAAACATTCCCGCAGTTCTGTTACATCAGGCGGATTGGGAACCATGGGGTTCGGGCTTCCCGCAGCCATCGGGGCAAAATTCGGCGCTCCCGACAAAACGATCTGTTTGTTTGTGGGAGACGGCGGATTGCAAATGACGATCCAGGAATTTGGTACAATCATGCAATCGAATGTCGACATAAAAATCATTTTGTTGAACAATCACTTCTTAGGAATGGTTCGTCAATGGCAGGAAATGTTTTTTGAAGAACGGCATTCGGAAACCATCATGAAAAATCCCGACTTTGTTGCCATTGCCGCTGCTTACGGGATTGCCGGAAGGCATGTGGAAAAACGGGAAGATTTAAAAGATGCGATTGCCGAAATGCTGAATCATAAAGGCGCTTACTTTTTGGAGGTGACCGTAGAAAGAAAAGGGATGGTTTATCCGATGATTCCCGCGGGTACTTGTGTTACGAATATTTTGTTGGGAGACGAGAAATAACTTAAACAGATATGAATGAATGAATTGACAAATTCTGTATTA
>WRGA01000057.1 GCA_009787405.1 Candidatus Azobacteroides sp. | reverse complement strand
AAAATAGTTTATATTTTAAACGCCAAGTCGCAAAGGCGAAAAGACGCGAAGTTTAAAATCTTTGCGGCTTTGTGTCTTTGCATCTTCGCGTTTAAAATAATTTAAATTAAATTTTGCCGGGTACTTATATACGTTCTGTCCGGGACGACAAGGAGATACACTCTTTAACGAGTTGACAAGTAAACAAATTTCGGATGTCACAAAGCCAAGCTCGCTTACTTACCTACCATGCACCTTTTAACATTTATTGGATGTAAAAAACCGGGAAAACTTCTTGAGTTTATAAAGTTTTCCGTACTTTTGCGGCCATCGTCAGAATTTGACGGTGAACAAGTACATATCGTTTTATGTTTTACCGAAAGAGCGGATCGGATGGAATTGAAAGACAGAGTTATAGCAACCACAACTGATTTATTTATCGAAACCGGAATCAAGGGAGTAACCATGGATATTATCGCGGAAACCATGGGTATTTCCAAGAGGACGCTTTATGAAATATTTTCCGATAAAAATCAATTGGTTGATGATTGTTTAACTTACATCATGAAACAAAATGAAATTCGTTTAAACGAAATTCGTTTGAAATCAACCAATATCATTGAAGTTATGATGATGTCTTATACCGAAGGGAAAGCCAAATTGCGGAAATGCAACAAGAACTTCATGTCTGATTTAAAACGATTTCATCCTCAGGTTTTTCAACGGATCAAAGATCAACGGGAAAGAACGTTTAAGGAAGATATGATCGTTGAACTCGACAAGGGAATTATGGACGGATACATTCGTCCCGATTTAAATACCGAAATCATGGCCATTCTTTTGAGGGAACAAATCGATTTGATCGATGACGGATTACCCGAACTTCACAAATTTCCCATGCAGGAAATAGTAAAAACAGCTTTTATGAGCTTTATCCGGGGAATATCTACCGAAAAAGGTCTTAAAATAATCGATGATTTTATAAAAAACGGCAAGGATGGTGATCACCATTAAAACAGCCCAATCTCTAATTTGATCAAAAATAAGATATTATGAATATCATTCTCAAACGTATTTTTTTGACATTCCTGATACTGGCGGGAATGAATACTTTTTTTTATGCTCAAACACAAGAGCCTGTTTCTCTGACATTGGAAAAGGCTTTGGAGATTGCCTTGAGTGAAAACCCGACGATTAAGATTGCCGACCGGGAAATTCAAAAACAAAAATATTCGAAAAAAGAAAATTTAGGTTATCTTTTGCCTAAAATTGACGGAACGGCTTCTTACAATAGAAATTTAAAAACGCCTGTCATGTTTTTGCCCGGCGCTTTTGTCGGAGACACAACGGGTAATGTGATTCCGGTAAAAGCAGGAGTCAGCAATTCATACAACTTGGGAGTTTCTGCTACGGTACCTTTATTTAACATGGGGTTATATCGAACTATCCAATTATCCGAAATTAATATATTGATGTCTTTGGAAAAGGCCCGCCAATCAAAACTGGATCTTAAGAATCAGGTGGAAAAAACATATTATGCTTACCTTTTGGCGAAAGATGCTTATGATGTAATGAGCAAAAGTATGGAAAACGCTCAGGTGAGTTATAAGGATGCAAAGAATAAATATGAACAAGGGTTGGTTGCCGAATATGATTTAATCAGGGCTGAAGTTCGTGTCAGCAATATAAGGCCAAACTTGATCGATGCTCAAAACAGCATTTCAACGATTGAATTGCAATTAAAGATGTTATTGGGGCTTTCTCTTGAAATGCCGATTCTTTTTGAAGGTAAAATATCGGATTATGAGAATGATTATAATCGTTATGCTGCTATGTTGAATTATTCGATTGATCAGAATTCAGATTTGAAACAAATAGATATTCAGGAAAAATTGTTAAATAAGCAAATTGAACTGCAAAATACTGAATACATGCCGAATTTATCTTTCGCTATTAATTATAATTACATAACCCAAAGTAATGATTTTAAATTTTCGGAATATAAATGGTTTGGCACTCCTACTTTGGGGATTAGTTTGCAAGTCCCTATATTTTCGGGTTTTACAAGAAAAAATAAAATCAATCAACTGAAAATGTCTTTACAAGAAGCTCAATTGCAGCGGGATTATTTACAAAGCAGTTTAAACGTTAAAGCCAAAAGCGATTTATCGGATATGCGAAAAGCGATAGAGCAGTTGGAGTCGAATAAGGACGGTATTCGTTCCGCCGAAAAAGCCTTTACCATTGCACAGTCTCGTTATAACAGCGGTATGGGTACATTACTCGAATTGAATGATTCGGAAGTGGCATTAACTCAGGCGAGATTAAATTATAGTCAATCCATTTACAATTATATGATCGCTAAATCCGATTATGAATTATTGATCGGGAATGATTATTGATAAAATACCGCATAGAAAATATAAATATGATAATAACAGGATATATGAATACGACAAAATACTTTCTTTTGATTTTTTGTTGGTTTTTTTGGATTGCTTGTTCTCAAAAGGAAGAGAAGCAGGAAGAGAAAAAGCCGTTGGTGAAGCTCGAAATCGTGACCGAACAGCCGGTTGCCCAAACGTATGATTTTACGGGAACCATTCAACCGTTCAATGAGAACAAAATCGCTCCGTCCGTGCCGTTGCGAATCGGCAGAATTTTGGTGGAAGTGGGCGATTTCGTTAAACCCGGACAAGTGGTTGCCCGAATGGATAAGTCTCAATTCGCCCAACAAAAGGCTCAATTAGATAATTTGAAAACGACTTACGAACGGATGAAAAATCTTTACGATGTAGGCGGAATCAGCAAACACGATTTGGATCAAAGCGAAACGGCGATGATTGTCGCGCAAACGGCTGTCGCCAATTTGGATGAAAATTCCGATTTGCGCAGTCCGATTGCGGGGATTGTTTCCGAACGGAATTATGACAGCGGAGACATGTATTCCGGTCTGCCGGTGGTTGTCGTGCAACAATTGAATCCGGTGAAAGTTTTGATCAATGTTACCGAAGAATTATACCCCCGCCTGCAAAAAGGAATGCCCGTGGAATTGAAATTGGATATATATCCCGGCAGGATTTTTAACGGGTCTATTTATTTGATTCATCCGACGGTTGATCCTCAAACTCATACTTTTATAGTGGAAGTAACGATTCCGAACAGTGATTTGAAAGTTCGTCCGGGAATGTTCGGAAGAATCACCATCAGTTTAGGTACGCTTAATCATGTGGTGGTTCCCGACCGGGCAGTAATCAAACAACAAGGATCCGGAGAACGTTTTGTATATATGTTCAACAGCGCCGACAGTTCGGTTGTGCGTAAAGTGTTGGACTTGGGACGCCGGTTGGATAATACCTACGAAGTAGTGTCCGGCATCGATGAAAACACCCAAGTGGTCGTCTCCGGCCAAACCCGCTTGGTGGACGGCATGAAGGTGGAAGTTCAAAAGTAAAAATAAGAGGTAAAAGATAAAACAGTAACGGATGAAACCCGCATGAACTGACGTTCATCAAAGTGAATGAAAATGGATTGCGGGTTCCATACGACCATAAGCAAAGAATAAAATATTAACGGATGAAATTATACGAAACTTCAGTCAAGAAGCCGGTCAGTACGATTCTTATATTTATAGGAATCGTTGTATTCGGGCTTTATTCGCTCAGCCGTTTGGCGATTGACTTATATCCCGACATCGAAACAAACCAATTGATGGTGATTACCTCTTATGTCGGCGCAAGTTCTTCCGATATCGAGGAAAATGTCACCCGGACATTGGAAGACGGTTTAAATACGGTCAATAACTTGAAAAAACTGACTTCGGTTTCTCAGGATAACTTGTCGATCATCACCATTGAATTTGAATGGGGAACCAATCTGGATCTTGCCACGAATGATGTGCGGGATAAGTTGGATATGGTGGTTAAATATTTGCCGGAGGATGTGGACAAACCGATTATTTTCAAGTTCAGCACCGACATGATTCCGGTGTTGATTCTTTCTGCCACGGCAAAGGAAAGCATGCCGGCGTTATATAAAATCTTGGACGATAAAATAGCGAATCCGTTGAACCGGATCAACGGGGTGGGCGCCGTGTCGATTTCGGGTGCACCGAAACGTCAGGTGTTGATTAATGTGGATCCGCAAAAGTTGGAAGCGTATAATCTTACCGTCGAGCAGATCGGTAATCTCATTGCCGGTGAAAACAAAAACACTCCCGGCGGAACCGTCGACATCGGAAGCAATTCGTATTCTTTGCGGGTGGAGGGAGAATTTACCTCAAGCGATGAAATTAATGACGTGGTGGTCGGTTCCGTGAACGGAAAAAGTGTTTTCGTCAAAGACATTGCTGTCGTCAAAGACACATTAGAGGAAAGAGCGCAGGAAACCTACATCACCAATAAAAACGGAACGACACAAGGGGCCATGATTGTGATTCAAAAGCAGTCCGGCGCCAATTCCGTGGATATTGCGGACAAGGTTATGGCACGGCTCCCCGATCTGCAAAAAAATCTGCCTCAAGATGTGAAAGTAGGTCTGGTCATGAATACATCGACGTACATTGTCGACAGTATCAGCAGTTTGACCGAAACCGTTTTGCTGGCGTTTGCTTTTGTGGTGATTGTGGTGGTATTTTTCTTGGGAAGATGGCGCGCCACCATCATTATTATTCTTACCATTCCGGTGTCGTTGATTTCGGCGTTTATTTATTTGATGATTTCCGGCAACACAATCAACATTATTTCGTTGAGTTCGCTTTCCATTGCCATCGGTATGGTGGTGGATGATGCGATTGTGGTGCTCGAAAACATTACGACTCATATCGAACGGGGAAGTCGTCCGAAAGAGGCGGCCATTTACGGTACCAATGAGGTGGCCGTGGCAGTCGTGGCTTCGACATTGACGGTTATTGCCGTATTTTTCCCGTTGACCATGATTACGGGAATGGCGGGTGTTATGTTTAAGCAGTTGGGATGGATGGTAACGATTACCATCACGGTTTCGGTGCTTTGCGCCATGTCGCTCACTCCGATGCTTGCTTCTCAAATGATGCGTAAAGAACGGACCCGGAACAAATATTTTGATCTGATGTATGGTCCGATCGAACGTTTTCTGGATAAATTGGATAACACTTATGCCGCAATATTGAACCGGGCTGTTCGTCATCGCACCATCGTGGTGGTTTCTGCTTTCGGACTGTTCTTTATCAGTATTTTGTTCCCGGTCTTAAAGTTGGTGGGAACGGAATTTTTCCCGGCATCGGATAACGGGCAAATAGCCATGACCATTCAATTGCCGGTGGG
The DNA here is from genome assembly GCA_009787405.1 of Candidatus Azobacteroides sp. GTDB lineage: Bacteria > Bacteroidota > Bacteroidia > Bacteroidales > WRGA01 > WRGA01. The sequence goes on along the minus strand of WRGA01000057.1, from coordinate 9,259 downwards.
CACGAGAACCGAATTGTCGAGGGATTTGGCTCAACGACTGCAATCGATCATCGAAAAAAAATATCCGGAGACCGAATTGTCTTCTTTTACCGTGGGAGTTCCCGATGAGGATAATACTTGGGCGGCATTACAGACGAATGGTTCGAATGTGATCAATTATCGGTTGAGGATGACCGATCTCAAGACACGGAAAAGAAATATTTATGAAATATCCGACTCAATCCGGAGCGATCTGGATAAGATGCCCGAAATTTACAAATATGAAGTCATTCCGGGCGGAAACAACGGCGGAATGAGCGGCAGCAGCGTGGTGGATGTTGAAATTATCGGACATGATTTCGAGGTGACGGATAAAGTGTCGCGGGAATTGTCGGAACGAATGAAAAAGATCGTCGGGTTGAAAGATATCCGGATCAGCCGTGATGATTATCGTCCCGAGTATCAAATTGATTTTGACCGGGAGAAACTGGCTTTGGCCGGGTTAAATACGTCGACGGTTTCCCAATATCTGAAAAACCGGGTTGCGGGACTTACTGCTTCCCGCTTCAGGGAAGACGGCGACGAATATGATATCATTGTCCGGTACGACAAAGTATATCGTGAATCGTTGGAAGATATTGAAAACGTCACGGTTTACAATGCGGCGGGAACCGGGATTAAAATAAAAGAAATCGGAAAAGTCGTCGAACGATTTGCTCCTCCGAAAATCGAACGTCAAAACCGTAACCGGATCGTGAAAGTATCAGGTACGGTATCGGGGGCATCTTTGGATAAGGTGGTTGCCGGAATCAACGAGCAATTGTCGCAAATGGAAATTCCGTCGGAATTGGGTATTAATATCGGAGGTTCCTACGAAGATCAACAAGAGTCTTTCGGCGATTTGTTTATCTTGCTGGGGCTGATCGTGATGTTGGTTTACATTGTGATGGCGGCCCAATTCGAATCGTTCAGTCAACCGTTTATCATCATGCTTTCGGTGTTGTTTGCTTTTACCGGAGTATTTTTAGCGTTGTTTATCTCCCGAAATACATTGAACATGATTTCCATGATCGGTGCGATTATGCTGGTGGGTATTGTGGTGAAAAACGGTATCGTGTTGATCGACTATATCAACTTAAATCGGGAACGCGGTGACCGGATTATTTCTTCGGTGGTTTCCGGCGGGAAATCGAGGTTGCGTCCTGTATTGATGACCACGGCCACCACAATTTTGGGAATGTTGCCGATGGCATTGGGCATCGGTGAAGGTTCCGAAATCTGGCAGCCGATGGGTATTGCCATTATCGGAGGATTGACGGTTTCCACCCTGCTTACGTTGGTGGTGGTGCCCACGGTATATACGTCGTTTGCCGCACGCGGATTGAAAAAGCGACGCAAAAAAGCGAATAAACAATATCGTTTGGAAAAGCTTCAAGACGAATTCGGCCCTGAAATTTAAAGAAGCAAATAAATTAGTTCTTGAATTACGTGGAGAGGCGGGTTGAGCTATTCAACCCGCCTCTTTTTCTAAACGGTACACGAAGCACGACAACCGGTTGCCGAAATACTATTCTTTTGTTTGACATATCGCTTGAGGTTCTGCAACCACACTGTGATTCGACTCTAATTCTATTAAAATTTTTGGTGGTGTTGTAAAAAGTATGCTTATTTAACCTATTGTAAAATAATAAAATGATTATCGGATGTTGCACCTATCTATCCCCAAGTGGGATGTAAAAATGTACTATTCGTTTTTTTGTCCCGCCGGGGACAACATATTGGTAGAATGGAGAATTCCGCTGGAGACCAAAGTCCCGTCAGGGACGTAATGTGAAGAAGAAAACATTTTGTCCCCGGCGGGACAAAAAAAGACGAATATTTTTGAAACATTGACGCATTTTTTGCATCCCCTGCAGGGAGAGCGGGGCATAACATCAATTAATAAGAGAATTAATGCGTATTTAACAATTATAAATCATTCATTATCAATACATAACAATTTTTATGATACTGAATGCTATAGCAATGTGTTCAATAAAAAAATAAAATAATAATTTGAATATCAATTAATTATAGCACAGTATTTTGTAGAATACCACCAAAATATGTAAATAATCAACACCCGGCAACCTGTTCAACCCCAACTTATTGCCGGGTGTCAATGTTTGATGGTCAGTTTTACAGCAGTTTTTTGATTTCTTCCTCCAAATTTTTAATTTGCGAATTTCTTTTTACCAATTCTCCTTTCCGGTCGATCAGAAAGTATGTCGGCAATTCGGAGACATTATACATAAGGGCATAATCGGAATAGCGTGAATTTTTGTCTCTGACGCAGATCCACGGAAGATTGGATGCTGATACTTTCCAGAAATTTTCATTGGCATCCAATGACACCTGATAAATTTGGAATCCTTTATCGACGTATTTGTTGTAAATTTCTCGCAGCGTCATATTATGTTCCGGAGAAAATTCCGTTTCATACATGGTGAAATCCAACAGCACGACTTTACCGGCAGTCGACGATAATGTGACGATTTCCTCTTTCACGTTCGGCAACGATATTTCGATGTTGTTTGAATATCCGGCGGTAATCTCTTTTTGCACGGTGCGGGGTTTAATGTCGGCCATGGCCTGCAAGGTGAGATTCTTGAGATGTTTGCTCCGCGGGGAATCGGGATAAGCAATATCATAAGCAGTCGCCACCGCGGCAAAAATTTTATTGTCTTTCGGATCGTACGGGTCGAATATCAAATAATTGTTGATCCGTTGAAAAAGAGCAAAATAAGCTGCCGGCGATTTGATGGAGTTTTGCCCCGATAAAATATAGGCTATCGCAGCTTTTTTGTAATCGTCCAATATCGAGGTGACCTTTTTTTGAACGGAATCTTTCGGAATGCCGGATTTCAGGATCTTATTTACGTTCAGCTGGGCATTATATTGCAGCAGACAAAGTTCTTTGATCTTTTTCGCATTATCGGAACCTTCGACTTCGTATTTTGTCGTAAAACCGTTCGCATCGGCTTTTATAGTCAATGTTTCGGTTGAGTCGACGGAAAAGAATATACTTTGATTGTTCAATTTCAGAGCATAAAACTGCGGATATTCCGGTCGAAGTTGTTTAAATGAGAAAGTTCCTTTTTCATTTAACTTGCACGAATCGAGCATCGTATTTTTGTCGATGTCCCTCATTTCCAGATATACCGTTTTTCCCGAAGCATTCGTAATGTTTCCTTCAACCGTAAACTTGGGCTGCATTTTACATCCCGTGAAAAACAAGGTTCCTGTCGACAAAACAACGATGCTTGTGATGAAAAAAAATCTCATGGTTTTGAAAATTAAAAATTAAAAAGATGGTTGAATTTAAGCATGCCGCAAAAATAATTTATACTTTAAACGCCAAGTCACAAAGATGGAAAGACGCGAAGCTTAAAATCTTTGTGGCGTTGTGTCTTTGTGTCTTCGCGTTTAAAATAATATAAATTAAATGCTGTTATATACTTATTTTAATATATAATAAAATTAAACGATTATCGGATGTTGCACCTACCTATCCCCCAAGTGGGATGTAAAAATGTACTATTCGTTTTTTTTGAAAAATCCGGTCTAAAAAATGTTGTCTTCCGTCCCGTCAGGGACAACATATTGGTAGAAAGGAGAATTCCGCCGGTGACCAAAGTCCCGTCAGGGACGTAATGTGAAGAAGAAACATTTTGTCCCTGACGGGCCGGGGGGTGAAAGGGTGGTGTTTTTCTACCGATATAATGTCCTTGACAGGACAAAAAAGGACGAACATTTTTTGAAACATTGACACATTTTTTACATCTGCCTGCAGGGAGGGCCGGGTATAACATCCTATAATCATTTAAAATTATTATTTATATTCAAAAATCAAAAAAATATTCAACACAAAGATTTTATATATCCAAGAAACCCTTATTCCCTAAAATACCTTCTATAGTCTCAGCTGTTCTTTCAGCCTCCCGCTTACTCCCTTATTTTCAGTCTTTTAAAAGGAGAAATAAAGGAGGATGTTATTTTCTGCCGCTAAGGGAACTTTTTAAAAATAACGGTTAATTTTCAACGGTCAAAGTTTTTCCCGCAGTTCGGCAAAGTCTGTGATGATGCTGTCTGCAACCGGATTTTCCGGTTCTTTTTCCTCCCATGCCTTTCCTTTGAGCCAAATGGTTTTGCAACCGGCTTTTGATGCCGGAAGAATGTCTTTGGTATAGGAATCTCCGATCACGACAACCTGTTGCGCCGGCAACCCCAATCGCTTCACTCCCAACGAAAAAATTTCAGGATCAGGTTTTCTGACGCCGACAACAGCCGACTCCACAATGTCTTTGAAGTATCGTTTCAAATCGAAATCTTCCAACACGGTTTCGACATTGCCGTAAAAATTGGAAACCAATACCAACGGATATTTTTCGTACAGATAATCCAATACGGGACGGGCGCCGGTAATATTTTTTATGACCTCCCGGTAACAAATTTTGCTGATCTGTTCGGAATAATCCGAATGGTCTTTTTCGGATAACCGATGATTTTCGGCTAAATAATCCAGTTGAATTTTCGTTTTCTTCAACAAAACCATCAAAAAATTATCGGACGGTTCGATCACCGGATGCAAAGCCAAATAACGTTCTCCGTAAACATAAGCTTCCCGAAAAATTTCTTTGCCGACAGGGACTTTTGTTTGTTCGTATGCTTTCCATAACACTTCGGCCCAATGGGTACCGTTGGTGTCGATGGTTGCTCCGTAGTCGAATAAAATACCTTGTATATCGTTCAGTTTCATGACAATACATTTTGTTTTATGCATTTATCGCCCGTTTTGGTTTGTGCCGGATCTTCATTCGTGAAATCGAGGCCTACTTTTTTTTCGATGCATTTTTCTTCTTCCACAATTTGCTTATAAGTTCTGCCTTTTGCCGGACGGATTTTGATCAACAGCAATCCGATCAATATCCATGCCAATTCCCGGATGCGTGTGATCAGACTGACCGAGACCCCCAACTGCAACGGGAGCGAAAGACTTGTCAATGCCAATGCGAATCCGGCTTCGCGCGTACCCAATTGCATGGGGGAGAAAAAGAAAAGGTTGGCAAAGAGAGACGAAATACCGATGATGATGATGCAACCGATCACCGTAACGTCTTGTCCTAATGCCGTCAGAATGAAAAACACTTCCAAAGAACCCACGATGCGGGCCATAAAATCCAAAAACAGCGAGGTATAAAATGCAATCCGGCGATTGTTATGCAATTCGGCGATTTGTTCGTCGATCAATTTCAGGCTTTCCTCATTTTTCAGTACGAACTTGCGGGCCCATTTCCTGATGACGGGCATTTTTTGCAGCACGTTGAATATTTTGACCAAAAGCCCTTTCCGGTATCCTCTGAAAAAAAGGAAAATAAGCGTTATACATACGGCAAAGACAATGCTCAGCGTAATCATCAGTCCACTGTCTACGGGAAGAAAAATCAACACCAAAAGAATGGAGAACAACCAAAAAAAGAAATGGGAAAGGAAATGCATCATGGCGTATGCAATGACAGATGAGGTCGCTTTATGCGTACCCACCAATTCGCGCAATTCCATGACCCGGTAAGGCTCTCCGCCCACCAGTCCGCCGGGAGAAATATAATTGAGCGCATATCCGCTGATGGTCAGTTTCAATGTCTTGAAAAAAGATATTTTACCTTTATTTTCCCGGTCGCTGATAATGAGGAACCACGACGATGCATTCAAAATATAAATGGGTATCCAGACGCCGATGATGGCGAAAAACCACCAACCGGTGCGGAGAATATTATTGACGATGATGTCGAGGCCTATTTTGTAGACCATACATCCCAGGATAAGCGATCCGAAGATCAGGAATATATTTCGGAATTTTTTTGCGTTCAAGGTTCTTGTCCGATTTTGGTGGTGAAATACTTACAAAATTTTTCATGAGTGAACACCATATACATCAGCATAATGTTCAAAACGGTCAATTCAAACACGAAATAAATCCATACCTGATTTAAAAATAACCCGATGAACAACACAATGACCCGTGTATTGAACGAGAGCATATTGGTATATTTCATCAACGGTTTGCTTTTTGCCCGGAACTCCGACCTGAACCAATCGGGAACATTTTCTCCGTATGTCGATTGAATCTTTTGCAACATTTTTTGAAGATGAGGCGTACTCTTCTCCTGTCCGATCGTATAGTTCCGGTAAAAAAAAGTGACGATTTTGTTCCAAAAATTATTTTTCCAGGTATAAGAATTGTATTGTTCGGTCAGCTTTCGGGAATTATCCACCTCGCTGCCCGATTTTCCTTTCAAAAACAACAAATGAATGTTCCGGTAATAATCGGCTGTGGATGCCTGTTTCGAATGGAAGTATCCTGCTGCCAATGCCAACGGCCAGACAATATACCAATCGACTCCGGCATGTTGCAGACGTAAACATAAAGCGATATAAATGGCTAAAAACCAAAGATCTCCGCATATTCCGTCTAAAATGCGTCCGATATTCGATTTTTGGCCTGTCATTCGCGCCAATTGCCCGTCGGCGCTGTCAAAAGAATTGGCCCAAATCAGCAACAGCATTCCGTAAATATTTAAAACCGGATTGTCGTAATAAAACAAAATACCTCCTCCCACGCCGATGAATATACCCGCAATGGTGACTGCATTGGGACTGATTTTCAATTTCCAGAACAGCAATGCCCAACAATAACCGACAGGCCGGTAAAACCGGAGATCGATAAATTCTTCGGTATCCGCTGACTTTAATGTATCTTTAAATGTAACTTTTTTATTCTCCATACCGGTGTCATTTTAATACTACATTCGGTTTCGGATCCGATTGGTTAATGATTTCATTGTAAATGCAACGGGCGATGTACGGTGCCGCTTCGTCCCGGCAGGGCGCAAAACTCGGCCAATCGTTGAAATCGATGATGCGGATGTTGCCTTTTTCATCTACGATGCAGTCTCCGCCGTATATTTTAACATGAAGCGTTTGAGCGGATTTTTCACAAATTTCTTTCAGATAATCCGTTGAGAAAGAGAATCCGCGGGCAAAACCATTGATTTGTTCATGTCCGAATTTGCTGTGATTTTCATCGCCCGGATAAAACCAATAAAAAAATTCGGTGCCGTAAACGCCGTAAAATTTAAGTAAATCACCTTTCAGATGCTCGTTGATTACAGCGCGGGAAATTCCGCGAAGATGAAACTCGTTGATCAGATTAAGGGCCACATCGATGCTTCCGGCATAGCAGACATCTTCCCGGTGAATGGCATGACAATCGCCTCTTTTCAGCCAGAAATGATTGGTTTGTAAGGTCTTCAAACGGGACGTGGCGTCTTTATCGGTGTCTACAATAATGCTTTCGGGGTGCGGAATGTGATTTTTGACAAGAAGAGTGGTCATTCGTTCGCGCATACAATTCAGGATGCCGTATCCCGAATTGATGACCGGTCGTCCGGCATCTTCAAGTTTTTGGAGTTTTGCAATCGTTTCAAAATCTCTGGCCATCGTGAAAACGGCTTCTTCCGTAATCTCTTTTTCCTTAAACTCCGACTCGGTGTATTCGGTTACCGTACAGCCTAAAGCACGGAGTTCCCGGACTGTTGCGTTAAAAACGGCGGCATCGTTCCCGATGTGATTGGGTGAGTAGATACTGCCCCGACGTACTCCTGCTATGTTTATATGTTTCATGATCAATTTGAGCGATTGGATTTGGTTATTCTTCCGGGTAAATAAATTTTTCGGCTTTTTTTATGTCCTCGATATGATCTACATCGATGATTTTTTCAAACGGAAAAGCTTGTAAATGAAATCCCGATTCGACCATTTGCTGTTGAAAATTTCTCATGCGCGACATCCCGTTTTCCACGGCTTGTTTCAATACGGGAAGCACGTTCGGAGACAAACAATAAATTCCGCCGGAAATATATTTACTTCCGGGATTCGATGTGAATCCGTTGATTTTCAACCGGTCGTCGACATTTACAAACAAAGGCTTTTCGTCGTCGATATAACTTGTAACGGCCATCAGGCCGTCTATGTCGTCATTTTCCGAAAATGCGTCGATATACCGGGAAAATTCGTCTTCCCGGAAAATGGTGTCAACGGTTGTCAGGCAAAATTTATCGTCGTGCAAAAAAGAGCTTAATTCATAAAAACTGTGCATAGAACTCGGAGTCGATTTTACCACAATGTTTAAAGGGATTTCCGGGTTCAGTTCCGACAAATGTTTTTGAAGTTGAACCATTTGTTCGTTCACGATGACGCTGACGGAACGTGCTTTATTGTTGACGAATATTCCGATTAAACGGTCGATCATTGCTTTTTCGCCTAACCGTACCAAAGGCTTGGGCAAGGACATTCCTTCCCGAAGCAAACGTGAGCCTTCTCCGGCTGCGATGATGGCATAGTGCATAGATGTTCTTTTATGGATCCCCACTTTGGGCATGCAAAAGTCTAAAAAAATGTTATAATCTCAAACATTTAATTGGAATTTAACACTGTTTTAGTAATAAAAGGCATTACCGGCCGACTAAAATTTGAGATGTCGAAGAAGAGATTGTAATTTTTTAAAATCGCTGATACGCCACAGTCGTGTTGCCGTTTACCTCGCTTCATGCTTTGTTTACCCGTTTTCGCCACAACATGTAGAGACGTGGCATGCCGCGTCTCTACGGAGTGGGGTTAACCGGCCGCCGTTTAACCCCATTCATCCGAAAGGTAAATTCTCTTCATTTTCCGCCGTGGCGGACATGTTGTCCGTCTGCCTATTTACTCAAAAGAACTTGCAGTCCGTCTTCCATAAAAATATCTTTTAAAAAAAGCGAATAAACAAAGAATGGTTTTTATTATAATTGAACGTATTCTTTTATCGGACAACATGTCCTTTTGAATAGAACAGTGACGGACAACATGTCCGCCGGGGCAAGGACAGTCCGTAAGGACTGAAACCCGGATAATCCCTTGCAGGCGTAGCGCAGCCCGGGGGAAAAAACCGGCCCGCACCTCAACCCCGTAGCGGGTTGAACTCCTACGGAGTTCGGAATAGGGAAGGGCTTCTTTGCCCCGAGCTGCGCCTACCGGCTTGCAAGGGGTTATCAATATTCAAGACCTGCGGTCTTGTTTTCCGGCTCATCCGTCACGGCGGATTTGTCGACATTGTGACGCCATAACATGTAGAGACGTGGCATGCCGCGTCTCTACGGTGATGAACGATACATGGTGCATGGTAATTACCGCCCTGCAAATA
>WRGA01000056.1 GCA_009787405.1 Candidatus Azobacteroides sp. | reverse complement strand
TGAGTGTGAATACCTTTTCTCTTCAAAATCAGAGCATTGATATTCGGGGGCGAAGATAAGTTAATAAAATGTAACAAAAAAAAAAAAAAATCAATTTATGTTAAAGATGATGAGAATGTGATATTTGTGTGAAAGAAAACGTTTTTTCGGTTTTACACGATTCTCGTAGAGTTTATAAAAACACGTGATAATAGTGTTTGCAGTAATATAAAGGTATAGCGGAGTAATAGCGTAAGATGCAGGAAAAACGGTTTTAAATCAGCGTTTTTTATAAATCTTGTTATTAAATATATAGATATTTTTAGTTAATTTAAAAAAATAAAGAAAAAGAGGCTGCGCCGGGAAACAGGAAATGGCATACGAAGTAAACGAGTAAACAAATCCCGCCGTGACGATATTTACTGTGTACCATTACCATGAAGAGACGGCATGCCGCGTCTCTTCATGTTCCGGATTTCATGCATTTGTTCGATAATCCTATTTCACCACCTAACTCTTAACTCTTAATTTTTAACTGCTGGTTTGAGAAAAAAGAATTACGGCAAAAAGGAAAGAATGCTCTTACCGCTTGTACGAACCAAAATAACCGTTACCTTTGCATTCGTTCTAAAAAAGGAAAGGTGCTCGAGTGGTTGAAGAGGCACGCCTGGAAAGCGTGTATACCTCTAAAGGGTATCACGGGTTCGAATCCCGTCCTTTCCGCTTGTTATTATTAAGGGAGGCTGTCTCGAAAGTAGGCAGCCTCTTGGATTTTTTAAGCAACGATTCGCGATGTTAAGCCATAAAAATTCTTTGAACCGGATTTTTTATGAATTAAAATCAATATAAAAACAAAAACAAGCACATTTTCATCAAAAGACGATGGTTTTATTCTGTTTTTGGATGTATTATTGGCTTTATTGTATATTTTTCCGATGGTAAAGGCAATGGCAAAGATGGCAAAGTCCATTTTGACCTTGTCTGATTTGAAGTGCCGGAAGCGGTAGTGTCGCGTCAACGATAAGATATTGTATTTAAATATTTCTAACGCTAAGGCGCTAAGTTTCCAAGACGCTTAGTTTTATTCTTCTTCGTGATTTTGTGCCTTTGCGTTCAAAAAATATGATGCGGACACATTTTAGCCTCTATTCATCCTTGACGCGACAGTAGTATTGTTTGTCGGCTTTTGTTTGTCCGAAGACCGCTTCCGGTTCTATCGGCCGGCGGGCTTCGATGCAATGGTCCTTCTTCGGAAATCGGCAGTTCTCGTGCCTTTTGTCTGTATTCATTCAGTTTGTAATTGATTTCTATTTCTATCACGATGATTACAGCTCTTATCGGGTCAGGGCTCATCAATGTTCAAGTTATGTGCAAGCCGCGAGCGACTGCGCATTGAAAAAAACAGAAAAAAAGTATGAATAAAATAATAACATTAACAGCATTAATTTTACTTGTATTTTCAAGTAATGCTCAGGAAACACTTATTGTACGTGGGTATTTGGAAAGACCAAATACTCATGCTTCTATCAATTTGCAAAAAAATATGTTTTGCTATTTGAAAGGCGATTATATTATGCCCGAATATAATAGTTTTTGCACATTTAGCGTCGATTCTGTGATAAACGGCTCGTTTTTGAATTTTAAGGATGAAATCAATCAACCGCCTTTTAATATTATGGTTGCTTTAATTAATGAGTGTACAATTTTGGATTCTCGTCAAAACTACACATTACGAATAAAGCGATTTCCCCATTCAAATTATTATTACATAGATAGTTTAAATCAAGTCTCGCCAAATGAAAAATATTCGGATAAACTTTTAGAGTACTATAAAAATTATCAGCAAAACATAAATATTTTAACCGAAGGAAATTTACAAGAAAAACGTGATTTTTTGGATAAAATACAACAATATAACTATACTTCTCAAAATTCAGATTACCGATATATCTCTTACATTCTCCCGTTTATGACAAGCAAAGACACGATCATTAATTATGGCGTTCTTTATTGGGATGGTTATGATAAAAAAGGAAGAATGATTGGCGGCTCGGAAATATATGAAGAAAAAGGATTACTTTCTGATTTTTTATATGACTATCTTGACAAGACTTTGCCGTTTGTATTGTCCGACAGAACAACTGATAGTATTAGTTGGCATAATTGGTTTGACAGTATTTGTCGCTCACAAGATTTTTTACCGATAAAATATATCAAAAGTGAACACAAAACAATTAAAACCACAGCCGGCGCTTTCGGATATTTTGTACCCGATATTTCAAATAGAAAAATATATTTCGATTTTAGAAATAAAGCGTACGTTTTAAACATGGACACAGATGAAATAGAAGAAAAACAAAAATCCGGAAATTGTAATTCGCCATATCTTTATGGCGATTACAGTATCCAAAATAATGAAATCCCGAAGTATAATTCTTTTAACAGAGGCTTTTATTTGTCGAAGTTGGATAATGGCGTTTTTTGCCGACAAGACGATAAAATTATTCCGTTAAATTTACAATACAATGAAACGCCAAATTCTTCTTTCACTTACCCGAATCTTATAATTCATAGTGATTCGGATTTCCTCATTTTCACCTCTCAAAATTCAGACGGTTACAATTGTTTGAAAGCAGGGAAAATAAATCGAAAGGGAGAATGGATTATTAAACCTAAAAATCTTTATAAAAAGTTACGTGAAAGTTATGTCGGCAATGTTAGTGATATTGGTACATTTTCTTTTTTCCAATCCGATGAAAATGAAACGACTTTTGCTTTTTCGGACAGAACTTACGGTAGAAAATCGTATAGCGCAAATGAAAAAGATACAGATGCAATAATTATTTACAAGTTAAATGCAAACTTGGAAGTACAAGATTCTGTAATACTTACCATAGATTTTCCGCGTTTTGATTACAGTTTTTCAGAAACTCATTTATTGAAAAAAGACAGTACATATCTGTTATTGGCACAAACCGGCAGTAATAACAATAATCAATTATATTACAGATTATTAGATAGTGATTTAACGCCCAAAACTGATTTTTTAAAATTAGCAGATTGTTTAAATAGTTATAATTCAGTAAGTAACCCGATTCTGACTACCGAAGGCTTTATGATTAGTTGGATAGATAATGATTTGTCGGAAGGTATTTTGCGTTCTGTTTTAATAGATAAATCGGGAAAACAATCGGACATTATTAACATTACCAATCAGAAAACAGACAATATTTATAATGTGGAATTTGACATAAATAATGTGGATATTTATCTTTTTAACAACGACGAGAAAACATTAGTTAGAAAGAGAATCGACAAAAAAGAATATGGTTTATGACAGAGAAGCTTGCACACAACAAGCAGTTTAACGTCAGACGGGGTATCGGCTCGCGGACAGTTCAGCGGAAATTTGAAAGTTTATCTCCCGTCGCAACCCTAGTGCCGCGTCAACGATAAGATATTGTATTTAAATATTTTTTAACGCTAAGACGCTAAGTTTTATTCTTCTTCGTGACTTTGTGTCTTTGCGTTCAAAAAATATGATGCAGACACATTTCAGCCTCTACTCATCCTTAACGCGGCATTAGTGAATCCCCCCCGAGACGCCAAGCGAAAAATCCGGACAACTTCAAATTTCGGGCAGCTCCGTTATTCCGGATTTTACCGGTATTTCGTAACAAAATTATAACATTTTTGAAATTTTTTTGTTGCAAAGATGCTATAATATTGCACCGAAATTAATAAGAATCAAAAACATCCATTTAAATAATGTTCACATGAAAAAATCAGTATTTCTATTTATGGTTGCCGCGATTACAACCCTTATCGAATCAGGGTTCATCAATGCTCAAGAAAAATCCGGGCAGCTTCAAATTTCGGGAAGTCCTGTTATTTCGGTCTTTGCCGATTATCATGCCGGATTCGGAAGTAATAACAGTTTGTCGGGATTTGAAATAACCCGCGCTTATCTGGGATATCAATTCAACCTCACTCCCACCGTGAGCGGAAAAGCGATTGTGGATGCCGGTGTTGCTCCTGCCGAAAGTTTTATGGCTTCGCAGGAGAAAAAAATTTATCTGAAAAATGCCTTCTTATCCTGGAAAGACAAAGGATTCACCATTAACGGAGGATTAATCGGATTGATGCAATTCAGCCTGCAGGAAAAATTCTGGTCGTACCGGTATGTGGCTCAGTCATTCCAAGATTTGTACAAAATGGGATCGAGCGCCGATTTGGGGGTGACTGTCGAATATCAATTCCTGAAATGGCTTTCGGCTGATTTCGGTTTTACAAACGGTGAAGGGTATAAAAATCTGAACATGGACAATAAATACCGCTACGACCTGGGAATAACCGCCAAGCCGATTCCCGAATTGACGCTCAGGGCTTACGGGGATATTTTCCAACGATCGCTCGGCGACAAAGACCAACGGACATTGGCTCTTTTTGCGGGATATAAATGCAAGTCTTTTTCTCTGGGTGCGGAATACAACTATCAGCAAAATAATCTGTGGATAAAGGATAATAATTATTACGGCTTCTCGGTATATACCACCATTCCGATCAACGACAAATGGAAAGTTTTCGGAAGATACGATTATGTCGATTCGAAAGATCAAAACGACAATACCTGGTCGACTCTTACGGGTGATATGATTATTGCCGGTATCGAATATTGTCCCATCAAAAATTTGAAATTTGCTCCGAATTACAAGCGTGTTAAGGATACGAATGTCGGATCGTCATCGTACAATAAGTATAATTGGGCCTATCTGAACGTGGAATTTACGTGGTGACCGGATTTTGCCGGTATTTCGTAACAAAATCGTAACATTTTTGTAATTTTTTTGTTACAAAAATATTATAACATTGCACCGAAATTAATAAGAATCAAAAACATACGTTTAAACAATATCCAGATGAAAAAATCAGCATTTCTATTTATAATTGCCGCAGGACTGCTATTCGCCGGCTGCAAACAAGGATCGGAATCGTCCGAAAAAGTTGACTTGTCGGGGGCAGGAGCCACTTTTCCGCAACCGTATTATACCATCGTTTTTAAAAATTACACCGAAAAGACCGGTAATAATGTCAACTACGGCGGGATCGGAAGCGGCGGCGGGATTCGCAGTTTAAAAGATAAAACCGTGGATTTCGGCGCTTCGGATGCTTATCTTTCCGACAACGAACTGAAAGATATGGGCGCCGATGTGGTGCATATCCCGACTTGCATGGGCGCCGTGGTTTTGTCTTACAATTTGAAAGATGTTAAAGAGTTGAAATTAACGGGTCAATTAATCGCCGACATTTATCTCGGCAAAATCACCAAATGGAACGACAGCCGAATCAAGGCGATCAATCCGGACGTAAATCTGCCGAATAAAACCATCACTCCCGTGTATCGGTCGGACGGTAGCGGAACCACCTTCGTTTTTACCGATTATCTGACGAAAGCAGACAGTACCTGGGCAGTGGCAATGGGCCGCGAAAAATCGTTGAAATGGCCTGTCGGCATCGCAGCCAAAGGAAACCCGGGTGTTGCCGGAGCTGTGGCTCAAACGGACGGCGCCATCGGATATGTAGGATCGGAATATGCTTTGGCGATGAACACTCCTTCGGCTCTGTTGCAAAATAAAGCCGGTAGCTTTGTCGGAGCCGACACCGAAAGTATTTCCGCAGCAGCCGATGCCGATCTTCCGTCGGATATGCGCACCATGATCACCGATTCGCCCGAAGCAAAAGCGTATCCGATCAGTTGTTTTACTTGGATCATCGTTTATAAAGATCAGGCATACAATAACCGTTCCAAAGCGCAAGCTGAAGCAACCGTCGGTTTGTTAAACTATATTACCGATCCGGACGGGCAAAATGTCGCCGCCAAAGTGCATTATGCTCCGCTTCCCGAAAAGGCGTCGGTCAATACAAAAATCATCATCAAATCAATTACCTATAACGGTGAACCCATTTTAAAGTAAAGGCTTTTAAGTATCCAGCAGGATTTAATTTATACTATTTCAACCGCGAAGATGCAAAAACACAAAGCCGGAAAGAATTTAAACTTCGCGTCTTTCCGACTTGACATTTAAAATATAAATTATTTTTTGCGACATGCTTACTTTCAATGTATGAAAGATAAATTGTTCAAATCATTCCTTTTTGCCGCGGCAGGATTGGTGCTCCTGCTGGCGGGAGGAATGTTTTATTCGTTGGTCGGAGGCTCCGTGAATGCGTTCCGGCATTTCGGATTGGTCGATTTTATCACAACTGCCGATTGGAACCCGCGTACCGGCGAAGAAAGATACGGTGCGCTTTCTTTCATTTCGGGAACTTTATTCACCGCGTTATTTGCGCTATTGCTTTGTATCCCCTTTTCTCTGCCTGTCGCACTGTTTAACGGGGAATATTTCAAAGGTAAAAAGATTGCTGTCGCCGCAAGTTCAATTGTGGATTTGCTGGCGGGGATCCCGTCCATTGTGTACGGATTATGGGGGTTTTACACGCTTCGTCCGTTGATTGTTTCGTCGGGACTGAACGAACAAGGATTCGGCATATTGACCGCTTCGGTGGTTTTGGCGATTATGATCATCCCGTATGCTTCATCGTTGAGTACGGAATTTATTTCGATGGTTCCGAACGATTTAAAGGAAGGTGCTTACAGTCTCGGCGCCACCAATCTGGAGGTGATTCGAAGGGTGAGTCTTCCGATTGCCGGATCGGGGATTTTCGCGGCATATATTCTCGCGTTGGGAAGAGCATTGGGCGAAACCATGGCAGTCACCATGCTGATCGGCAACACGAATAATATTCCGACAAGCCTTTTCGACACGGGAAATACCATGGCAAGCATCATCGCCAATCAATTCGGCGAAGCCGACGGATTGAAATTAAGCTCGTTGATCGCCATCGGGTTATTGTTGTTTTTAATCACGGCAGGCATCAATTCCATCGCCAAATTAGTGATGAGAAAAATCCTGCATTAAAGTTAAGAGTTAAAAGTTAAGAGTTAAGAATTAAGAATTTTAGTAGAAGGTATGACATGATTTCAACCTGTTGAAAATTCAATAAAATATCCGACCCCTAAGTATGTCGCAAAAAACAATTTATATTTTAACCGCCAAGTCACAAAGACGGAAAAACGCGAAGTTTAAAATCTTTGCGCCTTCGTGGTTGAAATAATTGAAATTAAATTCTGCAAAGTACCTAATTTTATAACTCAATAACCAACTCTCTTAACTCTTAACTCTTAACTCTTAACTTCTAATGGGCTTCAAGTCTGACATAAAATATCGTTCGGCGGCGGATAAAGTCTTTTTCGGCGTAATCTGTTTTTTCACCGCTCTGACGATGGTGCCGCTTTTTTTAATTCTATGGGAATTATTAAAAAAAGGATATAAACAATTTAACGTAAATTTGTTTACCGAAGTTGCCCCGACTTCCATGGACGCCATGTTGGCGAAAATGAGTTCGGAGCTGATTCCCGGAGGAGTGTTGAACGGCATCACCGGCGGCTTGTTGATTATTGTGGTTGCGATTGTCATTGCCATTCCGATCGGCATCATGGCAGGCATTTATTTGGCCGATAATCCCAAAGGCATTTTTTCGGGATCGGTCCGTTATCTCGCGGATTTGGTTCAGGGAACACCTTCGATTGTGATCGGAATCATCGCATACGCCTGGGTGGTGAAACCGTTGCATTCATATTCGGCCCTGGCGGGAAGCGTGGCGCTGGCCATCATGATGTTGCCGCTGATTATCCGTTCCACCGAAGAAACGTTGAAAATGTTGCCCGCAAGTCTGAAAGAAGCCGGGTTGGCGTTGGGCGCCTCTTATACGAACGTCGTAATCAAAATATTGCTACCTTCGGCCTTCGGCGGATTATTTACCGGAATATTATTGGCGATTTCCCGCATCATGGGAGAAACGGCGCCTTTGATGTTGACGGCTTTGGGTGCTTCCATCATCAATTGGGACATTTATAAACCGACGAGTGCCATTCCGCTTTTGATCTGGGAGTTTTACCAGAATCCGAATCTGGTGGATTTGATTTGGTCCTCGTCCTTACTTTTACTTTTGATTATTTTAACGCTGAATCTGACGGCTAAAAGCATTGCGCGTAAATGGAAAATTCAATGAACAATCTGACCGGAGAATATTTACTGGAGCTGAAAAAAGTGTGTGTATCTTATACACCGGGAAAAAATGCGGTGAATAATGTAAGCGCCGATATTCTTCCGAATACGATTACGGCAATCATGGGCCCTTCCGGTTGCGGAAAAAGTACGTTGTTGAGGGCGATTAACCGAATGCACGAACTTTATCCCAATATCGTAACCACCGGTGAAATTCTGTTGAAAGGAAAAGATGTGCTGAAAATGAATCCGTCGGAAGTGCGCCGCATGGCGGGAATGGTTTTCCAACGTCCGAATCCTTTTCCGACCATGAGCATTTACGACAATGTGATTGCGGGTTATGGGCTAAACGGCATCCGGCTCAAAAAAAGCGAAAAAGACGAGATCGTGGAAACGAGTTTACGCAATGTCGCGCTTTGGGATGAAGTAAAGGATTCCATGACCAAAAAGGGGTCGTTTCTTTCGGGCGGACAACAGCAGCGGCTTTGTATCGCACGTGCTTTGGCCTTGAAACCCGAATTGTTGCTGATGGACGAACCGACTTCGGCGTTGGATCCGATTTCGACCAACCGCATCGAAGAGCTTTTGCTGGAACTGAAAGAACAATTCACCATCGTCATCGTCACGCATAACACGTCGCAAGCTGCCCGTATTTCGAATTATTCGATGTTTATGTATTTAGGTGATTTGGTCGAATACGACACCACCAAACAAATGTTTACGAAACCGAAAGATAAACGTACCGAAGATTACTTGACGGGAGTGTTCGGTTAATTTTTTAATGCTTAATTTTACCATTTCAAAGATGACTTCAATAAAATCAAAATATTTGGATCGGCTGCTGGAAGATTTCCGGTTATTGTCGGAAACTGTTTTGCTTCAAATCAGTGATGCCCGTAAATTGTTGTCGGCACAGAATAATGATTCGACCGGCGAATTGTATGAGGAGGTGGAAAAAAACGAAATCATCATCGACGGGTTGGACATTAAAGTCCGGGAAGAAGTAATCAACGCGATTTTTTTGTTCACGCCCCGGGCCGCCGATTTAAGAAAGGTGATCGCTTATCATGACATGACTATTTATCTGGAACGGGTCGGCGATTTGATCCTCAACGTTGTTCATTCCGGAAAAAGAATGGATTTGAAATTGCCCGGGTTCGAAGAATTTGAGGAACTGTTGAGTACGATGTTGAAACATTCCGACACCATGGTGAAAAATGCCGTGATCGCTTTTTCCTGCGAAGACAATTCGATGGCTTATGCTACGATTTCCACCGACGATAAAGTGGATGATCTGTTCAAACAAATCTCGATAAAATTGGCCGAATCGTTTAAAGAACGTCCGCTGTCGGAACAGGAATTGACAAATATCATGAGCATCAACAGTATATCTTACAATATCGAACGAATTGCCGACAATGCCACGAACATTGCGGAATCGGCCATTTATCTGACGGAAGGAAAAGACATCCGGCATCAGTATTGATAGTTTATGGATAAAAAGAAAATATTAATTGTGGACGACGAAGCCGATATTCGGGAAATATTGGAGTTCAACCTCAAGAGCGAAGGATTTGACGTGGATACCGCAGAATCTGCCGAAGAAGCGTTAAAAATTTTTTCGCCCGATTACCGGCTGATTATTTTGGATGTGATGATGGGCGGAATGTCGGGATTCCGGATGGCCGAAAAACTCCGGAAAGACGGAATTCTCATCCCGATTATCTATCTGACCGCCAAAAATACGGAAAATGATATGCTCACCGGATTTTCCACCGGAGGAGACGATTATATCGTCAAACCTTTTTCCATCAAAGAAGTTTCGGCCAGAATAAAAGCTGTTTTAAAAAGAACGGAAATCCGGAAATCCGAAGAAAAGAAATCGGTATTGATCCTCAACAAATTAGTCGTCGACTCCGAGTTAAAACAAGTCACCATTCACGACAAGCCGGTTGTTCTGACCAAAAAGGAATTTGAAATTCTGTATTTATTGATGAAAAATCCGTCGCGTGTCTACACGCGGGAAGAAATACTGAATAAAATATGGAAAGACAACGGATATGTTTTGGATAGAACGGTTGACGTCCACATTACCCGACTCAGAAAAAAACTCGGGAATTACGGACATTATATCGTAAACCGCCCGGGGTTCGGATATTGCTTCGACGAAAACAAAAACGCTCACCCGGTGGACAGTTGAAATATCCGAAAGAAAAATGACAAGATTGAATGACAGAATTAAACAGAGTGTCGGCAGGCATTTAAACAAAGAAATACGATGAACATAAAACCAAGTTATAAAACGAAGATCTTTTTTTATACCTTTCTTGTAATGGCAGTTTTTACCGCAGGAATTATCGTTGTCGAACATAACAGAGAACGTTTGTACAAAACCGAAGGTCTGGAATCAACTTTAAACGGTTATGCCGAGCTGATTCATAAATTTATCCTGAAAAACAGATTAACCGGAAACAACATCGATTCGTTACAGCAAATCATGCCTTTGCTTCCGCATAATATTCGCGTCACCATTATCAATGAAGACGGTAGTGTATTATTTGACAATGACTTTGCCGACGTCAAGAATTTGGAAAACCATAAAAACCGTCCCGAAATACTGAAGGCAATGATAAAACCTTACGGAACCAATGTCCGAAATTCGGTGACGACACACACCGAGTATTTGTATTATGCCATTCATTGCGAGAACTGCTTCATCCGGGTTGCTTTGCCTTACGACATCCGGGTGAAAGCTTTCTTGAAGTCCGACAATGTTTTTTTATACATCATCATCTTTCTATTTGTCATCGTAAACCTGGCTTTAAACTATATCCTGAACCGTTTCGGAAAATCGATTTCCCGGTTAAGAGATTTTGTCGTTTCCGTTCAAAACGGCAATCCGGTTCCGGACAACATCTCTTTCCCGAATGATGAACTGGGGCAAATCGCCGACAGTGTGGTCGAGGTATATCGGACAGCCGACAAAAACAAAAAGAAAATCGCTGTCGAAAGAGAAAAATTCTTGCAACATTTTCATTATTCGGGAGAAGGATTGTGCTTTTTCACCAAAGACCGAAAAAATGTGTATGCAAACACTCATTTTCTTCAGTTATTGAATTTTATGATCGACAAACCGACCTTGAACCCGGAATGCATCTTCGAAGAAAAAGTGTTCAAAGAAGTACAAGAATATTTGAAAAATCCGGAGCAAACTTCTTTATTCACCACTAAAATCAACCTGAACGGAAAATTTTTCAGCATTCGTGTTTTTGTCTTCGAAGACAACAGCTTTGAAATTACCATCAGCGATATTTCCCAATCGGAAAAAACCCGTTTGTTGAAACAGGAAATGACCAATAACATCGCTCATGAACTTCGTACACCGGTTGCAAGTATCCGGGGATTTCTCGAAACGTTGATGGAACAAAAAAACATCGACGAGGAAAAACGTAATTTTTTCTTGGAAAGGGCCCATTCGCAAGTCATCCGGTTATCGGAATTAATCCGGGATATCAATCTGATCACCAAAACCGAAGAAGCTCCCGATCGTTTCGAAGTGGAAAAAATACCCTTGCTGCCGCTGCTTAATGAATTAAAAGACGATTTGGAAATGGAGTTGTCCAAACATAATATCCGGATGAAAATCAACGTGTCCGACGAGGTGATTTTGAACGGAAACCGGACGTTGCTGTATTCGATCTTCCGCAATCTGGTCGACAACTCGATCCGTTACGGCGGCGGCGGAATCAATATCTTTATCGATAACTACGCCGAAAACCCCGATTATTATTATTTTTCTTATTACGATACGGGAAAAGGAGTGGAAGAAGTCCATTTGAGTCGTCTGTTCGAACGGTTTTACCGGGTAAACGAAGGCCGTACACGCAACACGGGAGGTTCGGGGTTGGGACTTTCCATCGTGAAAAACGCGGTTCTTTTCCACAAAGGCGAAATTGTCGCCAAAAACCGGGCCGAAGGCGGATTAGAATTTTTATTTACGTTGAAAAAATAACGGTGAAACATTCATAAATAAAAACGGCTTCAGTGATAAAATTGAAGCCGTTTTTTTTATTACTGATTTCAAAGTACTGCATCGAGCGGGAGACAAACGTCAAAAGAATATATCACGGTTTTCCCGGAAAGGCGGTTACTCTTTTTCCGGTGAAATCGGGAAATGCCGTAAGCAACAGCAATAACAGCAATACAAATAATGCTTTTTTCATGAGCTTGATTTTTAAATAAATAAACCACATCTATGTTTGTTTTCGGAACAAGCCGGTAAATATCGGATGAGCATATCGACGGAAGGTTTAAATTGAGAATAAAAACAAATAAAAGGAAAATGCCGGACAAATTGTATTTGCGCAGGTGTTTATTGGGATATTTTTTCTTAATTTTACCCCAAAATAATACTAAAAGATATGTCTGATGATAAAAAATTTGTTCCGTTCGTTTCGTCGGATACAAACATGAAAGAGTTTACCGTTCGAGCATTGCTCATCGGGTTGGTCTTGGCGGTGGTTTTGGGCGCTGCCAATGCTTATTTGGGTCTGAAAGCCGGGATGACCATTGCTGCCACTTATCCGGCGGCAGTGATCGGAATGGCGC
>WRGA01000055.1 GCA_009787405.1 Candidatus Azobacteroides sp. | reverse complement strand
GAATACTTTTTGAAACATTCCCATCATGGCGGACATGTTGTCTGCCTGTTGCTCTATTCGGAAAGACATGTTGTCTGACAGAAAAAAAATGTTTCAATTAAAATAAAAATCATTCTTTGTTTATTCGTTTTTTTAAAAAACATTTTTGTGGAAGACAGATTGCCAGTTCTTTTGAATAAGCAGGCAGACGGACAACATGTCCGCTGCGACGAAAATCTGTGAAATCTGTGAAATCCGTGCGAGCGATAGAGGTAACTTTCCGATATTCAAAATAAATAATGCCTTAAATAAAAGCGGTTTACAATTTCAAAAAACGAATAGAATAATTATCTCACAAATAAAATTTTTAAAATTAAAAATTTTTACTTTAAAATCTATTGTAAGTTATTTTTTTATTTACATTTGTTGCAAACTATTAAACACAAAAATCCGGATAAAATAAATCATTCCACCGTCACGCTCACCGACAATGAATTTCCTTCATCATCCACCGCCGTAATCGAATGTTTGCCGAGAGAAAGCGTAAGCGGCAATTGATGAAAATATCGTGTCGATGTCACGTAATTATTATCCAAATGCCAATAAACCGTCGCATCGGGGTTGCTGTGCGCCAGCTCAAACACAACGGCGCCTTTGCTGCCATCCAACTGCTTCGGCAAAGAAATCGTCGCATGTTGCTGCGGATAAATAAACTGCATCGGCCCGATCACACTTCCGCCGCATCCGGGTTTAAACGGCGGAAGCGGCTTATACATCGGATGATGCTGTTTATAATACCATTCCTGGGCAGGCGGAAGCACAAACCACGTTTTTTGTATCAACCCGTCGCTTCCGGCACAATCTTCATACACCCGGTACTTTTCATTTTCCGTCACACTCACTTGAACATGAAAGGTGCACGGAGATGTTTTCAATCCTTCGGAACAAATCAACACACTGTCGACCTCTTCGCAATGGCGTCCTTTCAAATGCCCGGATTGACGACAAACCTCGGCTTCCGTCAAATCATCGTAAGGAATTTTAAACCACGGGGAGCCCGGCAAAAGATTGAAAATATCGAACATCACGGGACCGGCAGTCCGGGCGCCTGTCAATCCGGGTTTCCCTTCACCGTTTGCATTACCGACCCACACCCCCACGACATATTTCGGCGTCACACCGACCGCCCAACCGTCGCGAAAACCGTAACTCGTACCCGTCTTCCATGCAATTTTCTGCATGGAAGGAATCGCCCGCCAATCGATTTCCTCGGGACGATTCACTTCTTTAAGAGCATCAAACGTTTGCCAAACAGCGCCCCGCCGAAACACCCGGTTCAATTTTTTATCGTCATCCGGCAAAAAAGTCGTCGAAACAGGAGAACCCGAAAAATCCTCCGCCGATTGCGCCATCCGGCAATATGCAGACGAAACATCCCAAAGCGTCGTTTCCGCACCGCCGAGAATCAATGCCAATCCGTAATGAGAAGCCGGCCGGGACAAGGTGGAAATTCCCGCCTTTTTCAAAAAATCATAAAACTTCGGCACGCTGTATTGCCGCAGCATCCAAACAGCAGGCACATTCAGCGAACGCGCCAATGCTTCGGAAGCCGGAACCGCCCCATCGAATTGCATATTGAAATTTTGGGGCGCAAAACCGTTGATATTAATCGGAATATCCGGCAACAAGGTATTCGGCAAAATTTCGCCTTCCTGCAACATGGCGCAATACAACAACGGTTTCAAAATGCTTCCCGAACTGCGCGGAGCCCGAATCACATCCACCTGATTTCCGGAAGCTTTATTGTCGAATTGCACATTTCCGCAATACGCCAATACTTGTCCGGTTTTTACATCAATCACCATCGCCGCCATATTGCGGATATCAGCACGGGAAAACTCCTCGTTCCATGTCGAAAGCAGATTTTCCACCCGCAATTGCAATCCTTTGTCAATGGTTGACACCCATTGTTCGCCTTTTCTTTTCTTATAAAAGTCGGCCACCAAATGCGGAGCGATTTGCGGTAACGGCAACGGCTCGGACGGAAGCACTTCGCTCAATGCCAATTCATACGTCGATGAATTGATGGTTCCGTCATCTAACAATTTTTTCAACAATCGGTTTCGTTTTTCAACCAATGCTTTCCGGTTTTTCGACAAATGCAACATGGAAGGTGCATTCGGCAATACGGCCAACGTAGCCGCCTCCGCCCACGAAAGATGAGACGAGGCATGTCCGAAATACCGCCAAGAAGCGGCCTCCAATCCGACTACATTTCCGCCGAACGGCGCGTGAGAGGCATATAATCCCAAAATTTCCTTTTTCGAACAACGAAATTCGAGCCGGGTGGCCAAAAGCATTTCGATCAGCTTCTCTCCGACCGTCCGTTTTTCACCCCGCGACAATCGAATAATTTGCATCGTAATCGTACTTCCTCCGCTGACAATCCGTTTTTCTTTCATGTTCTGCATCAATGCCCTCCCGACAGCCAGCGGATTGACGCCCCGGTGATAATAAAAGTAGCGGTCTTCAAACGCAATCAAACATTTCCCGAATTTCCCGGGAACGGAATCCGAAGGCGGAAAACGCCATTGACCGTTATCGGCAATACGGGCGCCGAGCAATTCGTTATTGCGATCAGCTACCACCGTGGCATAAGGCGTATCGAAAAGTTTACGCGGGAGGCAGAAATAATACCCGATAAACAAAACGGCAACTATGGCGAGCGTTACTTTTTGATTGAGGGAGATATTTTTAAGATCAAGTTTCACGAATCAGACAAATAAATATATAAATTAAGTTAAGAATTAAAAGTTAAGAGTTAAGAGTGAGGCCAAAAGTATAATCACCGAAATTTTCATTCTTTCACTCTTAATTTTTAACTTTCAACCCCGCCACGGCGGACATGTTGTCCGGCAGACAAGATCATCTCATTGAAAATAAAAAATGTTTTTTTATTGACATTATGAGTCCTTTATTATCACGGAATTAGAGTAAAAGTCGGACTGCAAGTCTTTTTGAACAGACAACGGACGGACAATATGTCCGCCGCGGCGAGGAAGATGTATCAACTGAATAACATTTACAATTATGAATAAATCAGTAACATTAATGTTTTTCATATTTCAAAATTATGCAAATATGAATAATCAACAAATAACAGCCGGTGGTATTGCAAAAGATACCAAGATAGGCACTGCAATCGTAAATTCAAACAATGAAATCTACTTACTATGTTGAGAATTTACATACCCGGGGTATTTTAGCAGAAAAAAAGTTTGTATAAAAGGTATTCTATATATTATTGAAAGAGAACCTGCAAAAATTAGTGAAGATAAACTTATGGAATAAGGATTTAATACTGTCATTACTCAAAAAATTATAAAAAATACTAAAAGAACAAAGTCTGATTTAGTCGAGCTTTTAATTATTCATAATGTCCCTTGGCTGAAAGAATGAATACGGTATTTTCTTCAACCTCATAAATCAGCCGATGCTCTTTGTTGATTCTTCGCGACCACATCCCGGATAGGTCATGCTTTAACGGTTCGGGCTTTCCGGTACCGGTAAAAGGATGTTCGCCCAATTCTTCCAAAAGGACAAGCAACTTACCGAGAACGATCTTATTACCCGCCTTTTTGTGTGTAGCAATATCATCCTTGGCTTTATCGGTAAAATCTAAATGATACTCCATATTTATAACCCTAAGAATTCCTTCAGGTTTCCTTTTTTTACCCGTGTAATTTTTCCGTCCCTGACCTGTTGCCGGCTTTCCAAAACCTTCTTGATAAACTCCGGATTATAGTTTTCTTCTCCGGAAACCTCGAATTTGATTTTAAGAGCCTGCATAAAAGCCTGTAAGGCGTTTACCTGTTCCGCTGTTTGGGGATGTGCAATGAATATGTCTTGCGTTTTCATAAAGAAGTTATATTTTATTTTTATGAAAAAATTCTGATTTTTTTGGCAGGCATGGTCGCTATGATTTTGAAATCGGCTTACCGATCTTCTTCATCCGGTTAATTAATCAGACTCACTTGTTCAAATCCGGCTTTACCGTCCTGCCTGATACCTTTTTAACCGGGTTCTTACTTGATGCAAAAGTAGCGAAAAAATGAATTTTGTGCAATAAATTGACACAACCGGAAAATTAAAATTGCATTAATATGAATTTTATTTTATCTTTACGATCGAAACCTGCTGCAGCGGACATGTTTACATTTTTATCACTACGCATTCGTTACCGGAAGCTGTTGCAGCTGTTTCCATCGCTTGGGGAAATTCGCTTAGCGGAAACACAACGGGTTTGATGTTACGAATATCCAATAATCTTGAACGAATGAGGCTAAACAGTTTTAAGTAAGTATCTTTCGGGTACATGAATTGTCCGATAATCTCCCAATTGTTGAACATCATGTCCATATACGAAATGGGTAAAGAAACCGTCATGCTACCCATTAAAACCAATCTGCCGTTGCGTTGCAGACTACGCAGCGCTGCCAGTGTAGCATTTGGGTTATTTGCAGAGCCGACCATGTCAAAAGCCATTTGCGCCCCGCCATCGGCTGCTTCACGTAAATGCCGAACGTCCGTTTGGATGTCTCCTGTAAGCGCAATACCGACAATTCTTTCGGGATTCAGCGTAACAAGCGAATTTAACTTTTGTGGGTTTCTGCCTGCGGCAATTACACGCGCCGCACCCATTGCCAAAGCTAATTGTACCGCTGCTCCGCCATACGCACCGGTTGCGCCGTTCACCACAAGGGTTTCGCCTGCCTGCAATCTGCCGCGCAGCAATCCTCCATACGGCACGATATAGCGCATCACTGCCGAAATTAATTGCTCCGAAGAAATGTTTGACAAGCCGTCATCCACCGACGTAACCAATGTTTTGGGCACAAGCGCATATTCCGCATAAGTACCGTCCGACCAATCGGCTTGCATGAGTTCGGCTATGTCGCCGACAGCTGTTGTACCCAAGAGCATTTGTGCAGGTTCGGGAACATTTTCGTCGGCAACTAAATAAGATGAAATGATAACACGTTGCCCCTCTTTTAAATGCCAAACATCTTTACCTGCTGCAACGATAGTGCCTACGCCATTTCCGCCCATTGTAAATGTTTTTTTAGGCGCATTGTAAACAGGCAATCTGCCTTCTACATAATCTTTTTGATAGGACATCAACGCCGCAGCCTCCATCTTCACTAATACCGTACTTGCGTGAGGTTGCGGTTTGGTCACATCGTTATAACTAAGTGTTACGCCAAGCTTGTCTAATTGCCATGCTTTCATTTTTTATTTATGTTATTTTTGCTTTTACTTAGAGGTTGTTTAAATTTTATATTGACGCCGATTTGAGTTATCGGTTATTTGCTTCGCGTTACTTGTCTTCGGTATTAAAAAAAACAAAGTAGAGAAACCTGCTACAGCGGACATGTTGTCCGTCCCTCAGCTTATTCAAAAGGACATGTTGTCTGGCGGACAAAGTCATACCCTTGAAAATAAAAAATGTTTTTATTGACATTATGGTTTCTTTATTATCACGGAATCGGAATAAAAATCGGATCTCCAAGTCTTTTTGAACAGACAACGGACGGACAATATGTCCGCCACGGTGAGGAAATTTTAATCTTATTTCCCTAAAAGTCTTTCTAATTCTGCTATTCTTTTCTGTTGTTCCAAAACTATTTTGTCTTTTTCTGCTAATGACTTATCTTTTTCTGCAATTATTTTATCTTTAGCCTCTATCTCTTCTTCCATTCTTTCGTATTCTTTTTCATTCAGTTCCTCAAACCATGCTGCCTCCATTTCTCTTTTGGTTTTGGCGTCGGCGGCGGCATGACGCAATACTTCCACCATTGTTTTGACATTATCGTCATCTATGGGATACTCGTAATCTTTTACCGTTTTTTTATCGTCAAAGAAATATTGTTGTTCAAAAACGCTCAACAATTTTTCCAGTGATGTGCGGGGCTTGCCCTTGATAAGCGGAATCTGTACAAAATAGCCGTCGTGTGTCAGCGATTCTATCCATTCGCTTTTCTGTTTTATCTCTGTCTGTGCTATCATATCCATGTAGGTACGGTTGACTTTTATTGCGGTCGCTTTAATTTCAGGAATGGTAAAACCCAACAGATAGATACTGATTATAGGCAACGCTTTTTCTATTTTGCCGCCGGCGACTTCCACCATATCTATACGTCTGTATTGTTCGCCGAGGTAGGTGCGGAAGCGCATTAAATCGCCTGGTTTATTTGATTTCTGTATCTCAATCAGCACTTTCTTGTTCTCGCCGCCGGCAGTGCGGATGGTAGCTACAAAATCAAAGCGTATCACCGATAAAATTACCCAATTTTCTTCCTTGCCGATTCCCTCTTTTTCCTTTTTCTTTGTTCTGTCATAGGTGTATTCCTGCGGAACCATTGCTATGTCTTCTACCTGTTCCCCGATCAGCGTTTCTACAAAAAAACTTGCAATACGCTTGTTTTCCATCAGGCGTTTAAATACCGTGTCGTATATAGGATTTGCTATTAACATGGCGCTAAAATTTATTTTTACAAAAATACAATATTTTCTTAAACTTTACAAGAATTTGCAAAAGTCATTTTAACATTACGAACTTGTAAGGTTAAGAGTGAAGAATTAAGAGTGAAGAGTGAAATCAAAGGTATAATCACCGGATTTTTCACTTCTAACCCTTAATTCTTAACTCTTAACTTTATCTCACTACATTCACCCGTCCTGCTCTTGTTCTTGCCTGCGCTCGCAGGTCGTACATCGCTTGGCATTGAATGGCGGGCAAAACGAACGAACCAACGTATGTTGCCTGCAATCGAACGGTAAATGTTTTGGACCGGCTGCGATCCAGATCAAAATAGGTCAACACACGATCGTCCCGAATATCCCTGTAAAGGTAATTGGCGGATGAATTTTCGGAAGACGATTCATTTTGAATGAATAACCGCTCGTTGAAAATTTCCCAGCCCGACGGCACAATATGCGTCAATGCCAGATCGGTATAATTTTCCGTGCCGCTGATGTTAGACACCCGGATGATTGCCGTAAAATCCGTTCCCTGCCTCAAATTGTAAATATCGATCGGGCCGCCCGACAAACTTGTGTACATCACCTCCAATCGAAGATTATTTGCCATTTCGGGCAACGTATCGTTCAACGGTTGCGTCTTCGACATCAGACTGACATATAAATCGCCGTTTCCTTTATTTTTCAGTGAAAGACTCCCGTCCAAAACAGAGGTCGGTACCGGAAGCTGATAAACCGGTTTTGCCGAATTAACCGATTTTTGCACTTTGCCGTTCAACGTCCAATCGAAATTGATGAACCCTTTCGCCGTTTTTTCAGCCAGACGTCCCATTGCCACCAACGAAAAAGCAGTCGATTGCGTACTGAAATACGTTTCGTCCGAAAGATTTTTCGAAACCCGTTGCGCCTGTCTGAATGCATTCTGCATATTTCCGGTCAGCACCATTGTTTCCAGAATCATCGCATCGTCCCGTTCGGAAGATCCATACGTAAAATTACTCAGTGAATACGGCTGAACAGACGTTTGCGCATTCCAAATCAATTCATTCGCCGCTTTTGTTTTTCCGTTGACGGCATAAGCAGCAGCCAATCGCCATTTGGCTTGAATCGACAACGTTTTCGATTCTTTCATTCTGTTCATCGCTCCCAATTCGGGCGAATTCGCCAATGCCAACGTATACAATCGATACGCCTGTTGAAGATCATATTGCCGGTAGGCATAACGATAATAACCGGCATCGTCCCTGTTTGGCGACCAATTTTGAGCGGCTCTGCGCTGATAATCCTTCCATTTATTCAAAACACCTTGATTCACGTCGTATCCTTTTTGTTGCGCTTCAACCAGAAAATTCCCCGCGAAAGAAGTGATCCATTCATTAATATCCGTTTGTCCGGGCCAATAAACAAATCCGCCGTTCGCCAACTGACGACCATATAATTTTTTAACGGCGTCCCGCACATTTTGCTTGATCGTTTCCGATTCTTTGTCCGAAACATCTTTGAATTGACTGACATACAACAACGGGAATGCCTTCGACGTCAACTGTTCCGTACAATCGTGCTCGTAATCGTACAAGAAATCGAATCGACGGCTGATATCCGGCGTCGGAATACGCGACACTTCCAAGATCACCGAATTTCCGTCCGAGCGGTCACCCAACCGGTATGAAAATTCACCCGAAGCTCCGGCAGACAACATACGTTCGTCAATCGTCACAACAGGAGGATTCGGATTCCGCACATCAATCTCAATCGTTTCGTTCGCGATATTGCTTCCGGCAGAAGCCGTGATTTTTACTGTTTCAACGCCTGTTTTTGAACCTGATTTCAATGAAAAATACAACATCGCGTCACCCGGTTTAGCAAATTTCACGGTTTGCGTATTTCCGCCCGTCAATTGCAATTTACCGGCAGTCTCTACTTTCACGGTCGCATTTTGCACATTATTTTCCATGGCAAACACATTCACGGGCAGCAAAATTTCTTCATCCGTACTCACTACACGAGGCAATGTCGACAAAACCATTAACGGAGTGCGAACGGGAACCGTTTTTTCACCGGAACCGTAGGCCCCGTCCTGTCCCGCCACAACCATTACGCGGACGGAACCGACATACATCGGCAACGTAATTTTATGCGTATCAGAACCTCCTTTTTTTAATGCAAACGGTCCGATAAATTTCACCACCGGTTTAAACCGGTTTGCCCGTTCGTTTCCGGCTTTCAACATTTCATCTCCGCCGATACTGAACAACGAACCGTATTTTCCGCCGAATGCGCCGATAACATAATCGTATATATCCCAAGTCTTGACACCCAACGCTTCACGCGCATAAAACTCATCCCACGGATTCGGAGTTTTAAAGTTTGTCAAATCCAACAAACCGTCGTCCACGACAGCCAACGTATACGTCATGGCTTTTCCGTTTTTCTCGCTGACTTTCACGGTAAATTCCTTTTCGGGACGAAGCACATCAGGCATGGTAATTTGCGGATACAGATTCGAATTTTTATTAGTTACCGTCACCGGAACCACACCGTACATCCGTATCGGAAGATTATTGACCGTTTGTGCATGCGGCTGCAACAAACTGATGTGAATGTAAAAATTCGGCGCCATATCTTCCGTCACCTTAAACGTATATTTAGTATCGGAACCTTCCCGGACATTTATCCATTCCCGTTTCAATACGGTCGAGCCGTTTTCCAGCGCAAGCAAAGCCTTTCCGTTTGAAGCAGACGGAATAAATACCGTTACATTTTCTCCTACTTCATACGATTTTTTATCGGTGGAAAATGCCAGCATCGTCAATCCGCTCGGATCGTTTTTTTGCGAACGACCTTTCCATGCGGGCCAATCCACATATACCACGCCACCGGTTGCATGCCCGCTTTCGGGATCTTTCACATAAACCAAATACCGGCCCCAATCCGGATAATCGATCCGGAAATTAATACTTGCTTTTCCTCCGGAAGTATTTAATGTTCCCGAATCAATCGGTTTTACGGATGCTCCGTTCACATACGATTCAAATGAATCGCCGCTGTTTTCCCACCACCAGCTCCAACTTAATTTATAAATTTTACATTCCAATCCTTGACGGTTGACCGGTTTTCCGTCAGGAGAAAGCGTCACGACATCAAACGAATGATTCATATCCGTTTCGAGATAATCGTCTTGTTTTTGATTCAGCCGGATTCCGACATACGAACTAAACGGAGAAAACGGAACAGCCTGCGAATAAATGCTTGCATCGCCACCCTGCTCGAAAACACGACAGATAATATTTGCCTGCAACATTCCGGGCGCATTTTTCGCATCGGGAACTTTCATGTCGAACCCGACCCGCCCATCATCATTCAACGTTCCGTCGAATAATTCGACTTGATTGGTCACAAAATTTGTCGCGGGATTATTGAAAATATATCCTTCATAGCCTTTAAACTGAGTCGACACCTTAGACAACGACATTTCGACCTTCGTCTTCAATCCGCGGGCTGTCGCACCGGTTAACCAAGTAGATGTCAATGAAACGGGAACGCTTTTTTTGAAAGCATCAATTCTCGATCCGGGCAATTGCAAATTGATTTTCAACCGGTTCGGCTTCACGGTTTCGATCCGCAACGATTTATAGAAGGTCGCTCCACCGACTTTCACGTAAGCATTCCACAAACCGGTCGGATCCTCCGGTCTGGTAACGATATGAAACGTATAAAAACCGTTTAGCCCCCTAGTGGCAACCTGTTTGGTATAAAACTGCCCTTGCGGATTATACAATTCGACGGAAACAGGATGATTATCCGGAATTTTATGTTGACGATCTTCCATGATAAAACAGACATGCAGCGTGTCACCCGGACGCCAAACGCCTCTTTCACCATAAACAAAACCTTTCAATCCTTTGCTCAATTCCTTTCCGCCGACATCAAAACGGCTCAATGATTTTTCTTCACCGTCAATCAGTTTCAAATAAGTCTTTTGTTTATTCGCTTCGGCAACAATCATAAACGCTTTTCCCTTCACATCGATTTGCGCAAAGCCGTCACCGTCTGTTTTTCCCGTACCGATAACCTGCAACTGATAATTATATACGTTCAAATCCGCATTCTTTATCGGATCAGTCGTCAAAATATCATTGACCGCCACCCACAATTTATTATCAAAACTCCCTTTGACGATCATACCGATATTCGACGCCAATATATTACAACTTACTTTCCGGTCGGAAGACATATAATAAGACGGTTTACACGGATTATCCACATCTTCCCATTTGTAAACGGACCAATCAATATCGTTGCTTTCATAGTAAGTTTCGGGTATATCCCATTCTTCCTGTTCTTCGGTGATATCATCCGGAATAATTTTGGTCAATTCATCCGCCTTGGGTTCCCGCTGCCGGACTTCGCCGTTTCCGGAACAAGGATAAAGCGAATATTCCTGTTTGAAAGAAAGTTCAATACGGTAAATCGCACCGGGTTCCTGCTTAATGATCTCATCCAAATTGATAAAGTAATTATCCCATGTATCCGTTTTTTTAGTCGGATCAGCATCCAACCGCAATGTTTTTTTAGCGATTAATCGCCCTGCACGTCTTAATTCACTCGAACCGTCAAGATTATTTGTCTGCATAAACATCAATACATTCCGTTCGAATATACGGATCACTCTTAAATCAACCGCCGACAGATTCACCGCCCTGAACGGCAAAATCAAATTTTTGGAATCGGGCAGAATCGTCCCCGAATGAAGCATTTCCACCTGCGGCTTCATCGATTCAACAGTCAACGACACGGTCGATGAACGATTCAACGAATTTCCTTTGGTGTTTTTAACGCCGGCGTCTATTTTCAATGTAACCGTACTTAAAGACGTTTGTTCGAAAAACAGATTGACTTTATTGCCTTCGACTTGATAAACATAAGACGAAATTTCGGGAATGGAAATCAATCCCCTCAAATCCTGAGATTGAGAAACCGGATCGGAAAAAACAACCTGAATACCGTTTTCAGGCCGGCTGACCGGTTTGGCAGAAAGATATTTGAAGGGTTCCGCGGCAGGAATTATCACTTCCACATCAGAAACTTTATCGATGCCGATTGATTGTCCGCCGGCCTTAATTTTGACCGATTGGTCTTCTTGCGTCCGTGCGATATTTTCAATCAAAAATCTGAATTTCTTAGCATCCGGAGTCGGTTGAATTTGTAAATTTTCGAGCGGTCTCGAACCGATTTCGGCGGTAAACATTTTCTTCACCTTATCCACGGGAACTACATCACTGAAACGAATTTCTCCGCCGACCGAACATACATTCGGATTATCGGCGGTAATATTACATTCCTCCGCTTCCAATGCAAAATTTTGCTCGATCACCCGAAAAGAAAACTCAAAAGTTCTCAGTTTTTTCTCTTCCACATTCACCACGTTGCCGAGTTTAAACTTCGCATTGTAAAGTTCGCCCTGTTTCAATTGTCCCGAATCGGGAACAAATTCGATGGTTTTGTTATTCACCCAAGACGTTTTTCCTTTCAATGACGGACTGAAAGACAACAATTTATCCTTTAATTCCGCATACAATTCGACGGAAGGCTGTTCCTGTGTCAGTTCAATGCGTATAGACGATTTTGTCGAAACCGGCCCGCCCGTATATGCATTGACATACGGTGCATATTCGATAGAAGGGGTAATGTCTTTGTTTCCGGAACAAGAAGTATAAGCCAAAAAGCTTATTACAATAAATATCGAAAAGCTGATCCGCGCATAATTTTTATCCATGGCGATAACGTTTTAGAATGATTTGGTTAAGCGCAAAGTTAATATAAAAAAGATTACATACACGGCAGAATTTGATTTATATTATCCCGTATCTGATTGAAAGGCACCCGCATATTGTCCTATCACCTGAATTTCGGCAACCGCCGTCCGTTACTACTGTCATTTTACGCTTTGTACCCATTTTGATTGATTTTTATGATTATCGGATGTTATGCCTACTTATCCTCACAGGTGGGGTATAAAAATGTAATATTCGTTTTTTTGAAAGTTACATGCTAAAAAATATT
>WRGA01000054.1 GCA_009787405.1 Candidatus Azobacteroides sp. | reverse complement strand
ATGAATGTATAACGTTTTATCCACATACACATTTCCTCCCTTACGCAGTTTTTCAAAATCCTGCACGCCGACGGGCATTTTTCTGTTACTTGACATCGTTACGTTTTTTGAATGGTTTATACGGCAAAGATACGCTGCTTTTTGTTTGTTGCAAGATCAAATTATTACAACCAACCGGCAAAATTACAATTCGCTTTCTTTCAATCGTTCGGCATTTTCGGCAACAATCAATTGGTCGATGACCGGTTGAATATCGCCGTCCATCACCGCGGAAAGATTATACAAGGTCAAATTGATCCGATGATCGGTTACCCGGCCTTGCGGGAAATTGTATGTCCGGATTTTCGCCGAGCGGTCACCCGTCGACACCATCGGTTTCCGTTTCGAAGAAATATCATCCAAATACTTTTGATGTTCGACGGCATAAATACGCGAACGAAGTTCGTTCATCGCTTTGGTTTTATTCTTGTGTTGCGATTTTTCGTCCTGACATTGTACCATGATGCCCGTAGGAATATGTACCAACCGGATGGCCGAGTATGTCGTATTCACCGACTGTCCGCCGGCACCGGAAGAACAAAAGGTATCCACCCGGATATCCGACTCTTTCAGTTCGATGTCAAATTCATCGGCTTCGGGCAAAACAACCACCGTGGCCGCGGAAGTATGCACGCGCCCCTGCGTCTCCGTTTGCGGTACACGTTGCACCCGGTGTACGCCCGATTCGTATTTCAACGTTCCGTAAACGCCCTCTCCGGCAACAGTGAATACAATTTCCTTGTATCCGCCCGAAGGCCCTTCGCTGAAGCTTGTCACGCCGGTTTTCCATCCTTTCTGCTCACAATACTTGGAATACATGCGGTATAAATCTCCGGCAAAAATGGCGGCTTCGTCTCCGCCCGTTCCTCCGCGAATTTCGACAATTGCATTTTTACTGTCTTCGGGATCTGCCGGCACCAACAGCAATTTGATTTCTTCTTCTTTTAAGGGAATCGCTTCAACGGATTTATCCAATTCTTCTTTGGCCATTTCCTTGATTCCGGGATCCGTTTCCGTCTCAAGAATCGATTTGGCCTCCCGGACATTGTCCAATAATAATTTATAATCATTGCGGGCAGCTGCGATTTTTTCCAGATCACGGTACTCTTTATTCAGCCTGACAAAACGTTTCATATCAGCAATCACAGCGGGGTCGGTGATCAACATGCCGACTTCTTCGAAACGCACGACAAGCGCATCTAATTTATCTAACAGTGAATTTTCGGACACAGCTTTTTCAAAATTCGTAATCAACACAAGCTCTTTTTACACGGTTTTCGGCAATGAATGCGGAAACTTTCACATGTTCGGGGTGTTTGGTATATATTTCCAGATCATTTAAGTTGTTGAACTCGGCAACCAAAACAAGATCGTATTCTTCGTCCGGATTGACATTAAATTCCACCTGTATTTTACGCAGAACAGATATTTTTTCTTGTAAAGATTCCAAACCCGATTTGATCCGATTCATAGCGGCAATTTTATCGGATTCACAGTCGAAATCTTTGAGCTTAAACATGACAATATGTTTTATCATACGGCAAATATTTATTTGAAATTTACAAAAGTAACGGATTATCCGCTTATTTTTATTCTTATTTTTATTTTTTTACTAAAACAATCATCTCATTAAACAAAGAAACAACCTTTTCGAAGGTTCCTTTCAGGGCAGGATAATGATGAGCTTCATAGAGATTCTTTTTAAAAGAATAATCGCCCGAACCC
Source organism: Candidatus Azobacteroides sp. (assembly GCA_009787405.1). Lineage (GTDB taxonomy): Bacteria > Bacteroidota > Bacteroidia > Bacteroidales > WRGA01 > WRGA01. The sequence continues at coordinate 10,774 of WRGA01000054.1, read as the reverse complement.
TCAATTTTGTCGTCCGAAACCCGGATGCCGTAATCAATCTTCATGAAAGGCCCGTCGTTGGTATACGATTCGGGCAAATATTCCGGCTTATAACCGGCGGGAAGCGGAAAATGAATTTTACACAATTGAAAGTTCAGATTGATCATAAAATCTTTGTCGGAAGTGATAAATTCCTCGTCTCTGAAAGACGGAAGATTTTTCATTCCGAATTTGGGCATACTGTTCTAAAAAGTATGCTTATTTAACATCCTGTAAAATAATAATTTACAAGAGAATTAATGCATATTTAACGATTATAAATCATTACTCATTATCAATATATCTAATTGATAATCAATATATAACAATTTTTATGATGCTGAATACTATAGCAATGTATTCAATAAAAAAGTAATATAATAATTTGAATATCAATTAATTAGTACAGTATATTTTTTACAGCACTACCTAAATTCTTTGTGTCTTTGCATCTTTGCGTTTACAATAGCAGATATTAAATTCTGCCGGGTATTTATTCGAAATTAAATGTAATCACAATCATCCGGGAAGTCGCTTTTGAAATGGAATTGGTATATTTCAACAAGGATTGATCCAAAATATTCGGCTCATGATTCAGCACATCCGACAAACCAAGACAGAATTTTATTTCGGGAATGAACTTAAAATACGGAAAATAAAAATCACAACCGAATCCGAATTCCAAATAAAAATCAAGCGGCTTCATCTGAACCGGAGATTGGTTCTTTTTCGATAAATCGAACGTGGGCGCAATCCCGGCAAGCAGATACGGACGATAATTGTTGATCCGGTCGGAGCTGATTTTCAAATCAAAAGGGAACATCAAATAATTAGACTTCACCTCAAATTTTTCTTCCTCTCCGGTATTACTCTCCCGAAAAACGACCCGTCTTTCGCCGAAATGCAGGGAAGGAATCGTTCTCAAACTGAAATTTTTATGCAAATACATTTCTCCGACAATACCCACCGAAAAACCGGGCGAAAAAGAGGGAATTTCGGCAAACCACGTTTGCCCGTTATCGGCCACATAACCGCCGTGGGTAAATTCCAAATCCTGCATGTTCAACCCCACCATAAATCCGAGGTGGAATAAACGCTGATCTATAAAAGGATTCACCTGTACCTTTTTTTCTTGAGAAAAGCCGGAAAAAATACAGCCGCAAAAACAAAGAATCAATATGAAGATGTTTTTTTTCAAAATCGTAACCGCTCTACCTGTTTCAACAATAAAATAACGGAATCGGAATTTACTTATTGCACCCTACAAAAGTAATTAAATTTGTGAATAAACGAATGACCTCGAAAACAGTCGCTCGCTTGATTATCCGGTTCCCCGGTCATTTGATGACTCATTTACGTAGACTAAATCTAAATAAACTTATTTTTTCAAAAAAAATTTTTTTCCAAGCCGATATTCTTATACATTTGCATACGTGATTGTAAAAAATTCAAATTATTAAACTTATTAAACTCAAAAAAATGGCTTACGTAATTAATGAAGATTGTATAGCATGCGGAACCTGTATCGATGAATGCCCCGTAGAAGCTATCTCGGAAGGTGATATCTATAAAATAGATGCAGACATTTGCACAGATTGCGGCAGTTGCGCCGAAGTATGTCCTACCGAAGCTATTCATCCGGCATAAATTATAAAGTGATTATAATGCTATTGCTGCATTTCCCGGCGGGAAATGCAGCTTTTTTTTCAGCCGTCCGCTTCGTGCCGCTCAATTGCCGTCCGACGCCGATAACCGGGTTCTATAAATTCAACACCCGATTTTCAACTCCGGGCATCTTTATACCGTTATAAACAAAAAATAATTATCTTTACAACCGTTTTCAAAAATACTTTTAACGGTCAAGTATAACGCTTAACCCTTTAATTTTTTTTAACTTTTAACTCTTGATTTTTAACTTTAATTTTGCCTAAATATGAATTCATTATACCATTTGGGAGAATATATATTGTTGATGAAAAAAGTTTTTTCGATACCCGAGCGTTGGAATATATTCTTCAAACAGGTGATTGATGAAATCAATAAGCTGGTTATCAATTCGATATGGATCGTCGTCATTATATCGTTATTCATCGGAGCCGTTATTTCGATGCAGGTTACGTTGAATATCGTTTCTCCCCTGTTACCGAAATATGCCGTCGGGTTTACCACCCGCGAAACGCTGCTGCTTGAATTTTCATCTTCCATCATGTGTTTAATCTTGGCGGGAAAAGTCGGTTCGAATATTGCTTCGGAAATCGGTTCGATGCGCGTTACGGAACAAATCGATGCTTTAGACATTATAGGTGTGAACTCGGCTTCTTATCTTATTCTGCCCAAAATCACCTCATTGGTTTTATTCATTCCCGTTTTGGTTTCTTTCAGTATGATAGCGGGACTTATCGGCGGTTATCTTTTGGCTTCGTTTTCCGATATGTTATCTTTATCGACGTATATCTACGGAATTCAGTATGATTTTAAAATAGGATACATCTGGTATTCCATGAAAAAATCACTTGTTTTTGCGTTTATCATTACCTCTGTATCTTCTTATTACGGCTATTCAGTCAAAGGAGGAGCTTTGGATGTGGGAAAAGCAAGTACCAATTCGGTGGTGATGAGCAGCATTTTGATTTTATTGGCCGATGTTGTTCTTACTCAATTGATGTTAAATTAAATGCATAAAAGCACCCGGCAAAATTAAGATGTTAGACATTAAAAATCTATATAAAGCTTTCGACGGAAAAGAAGTATTGCACGATATCAACGCCGTTTTCGAACCCGGAAAAGTAAACATGATCATCGGACAGAGCGGTTCGGGAAAAACGGTTTTGCTCAAATGCATCGTGGGATTGCATTTTCCCGACAAGGGTGAAGTGTTGTATGACAATCGTAATTTCATGAAAATGAATAAAAAAGAAGTCAAAATGCTTCGCCGCGAGCAGGGGATGTTATTTCAGGGAAGCGCTTTGTTCGACTCGATGACGGTACTCGAAAACGTGATGTTTCCGTTGAATATGTTTTCGACCGACAAGCCGAAAAAAAGGATGGAAAGAGCGATGTTCTGCTTGGAAAGAGTCAACCTGAAAGGTGCCGAAGACAAGTATCCTTCCGAAGTCAGCGGCGGTATGCAAAAACGTGTAGCCATTGCACGTGCCATTGCATTAAATCCTAAATATTTGTTTTGTGACGAACCAAATTCGGGATTGGATCCGAAAACATCGTTGGTGATTGATGCCCTGGTTCAAGATATCACCCGGGAATACAATATGACAACAGTCGTGAATACGCACGATATGAATTCGGTCATGGGCATCGGCGATCATATCGTTTTCATTAACCAAGGCATCAAGGAATGGGAAGGCTCAAAAGAAGGCATTTTTACTTCTGTCAATAAAAATCTGAACGATTTTGTCTTTGCCTCCGATCTTTTCAAAGAGGTCAAAAATACCCATTTGAATAATCTGGAAGGATGAATTTTAATTAAGAAAAATGAAAATTATTTCATATAATGTAAACGGAATACGTTCGGCGATGGGAAAAGGATTTGCCGGATGGGTGGAAGAAGCAAATCCGGATATTCTGTGTTTGCAGGAAACCAAAGCGCAACCGGAACAAATCGATCAGCTGTTTTTTGCCGGTTTGGGTTATCACACATTGATCAATTCGGCCCAAAAGAAAGGATACAGCGGTGTGGCTCTTTTCAGTAAACGCATACCCGATTACCATTCTTTCGGAATGAATTTACCGATGTTCGATTGCGAAGGGAGAATCATTCGTGCCGATTTCGGACCCCTGACCGTTATCTGCGTTTATATTCCTTCCGGAACAACGGGCGGGGTACGTCAACTTTTCAAAATGGAATTTTTAAGCGCATTTACCGCATACATCAACAATCTGCGGAAAGAACGCCCGGAAATTTTAATATGCGGAGATTTTAACATTTGTCACAAACCGATAGACATTAACCATCCGGAACGACACACCAATTCATCCGGATTTTTACCCGAAGAACGGGAATGGTTTGATCAATTTATCGGAACGGGAATGATCGACACCTTCCGGGAATTTGATCCATCACCCGAAAAATACAGCTGGTGGAGTTTCATGGCCGGCTCAAGAGCCAAAAATTTAGGCTGGAGAATCGACTATCACGTGATTTCGGAACAAGTAAGGCCAAAACTCGAAAACGCCTGCATCCTTTCTGAAGTCGTACATTCCGATCATTGTCCGGTAGTTGCGGAAGTCAATTACTAAATAAAATCCGATTAAACTTATGAGACGTTTATTACATAAAAGCATATCAGGCGCCACATTATGGATGTTTGCGGCAGCACTGTCCGCACAAACCCCCGACGAAGCAAAAATATTGTATGATTCGGGAAAATACGCGGAAGCCAAGTCCGTTTCCGATGCCATTCTGAAAAAAACACCGGCCAATGCATCCGCCAATTATTATTACGGTTCAGCCTGTTATAAACTCGGCGAATATGCCGATGCCGAAAAATATTTAGAAATCGCGGCAACCAAAAAAGTTCCCGAATCATTTCTCTCGTTGGGAGATTTGTATTTTTCGACGTACCGGTTCAACGAAGCCGTTTCCAACTATCAAAAATATCTGCCGTTTGTTAAAAAAGACGTTCAAGAAACAGAGAAATGCAACGACAAAATCAAAAAAGCCAAACTTGGCGCCAACATGTTGCAACGAGTCGAACAAGTTTCAGTGATCGACAGCATCATCGTCGATAAAGAAAATTTTCTGAATGCCTATAAGCTCAGCAAAGAAGCGGGATCGTTGCATTCTTTTAAAGATTTTTTCGGTGGAAATGAATATTTACCGACAACCGTATTCAAAACAGAAAGAGGCAACCGGATTTTATATGCCGACAGAAACGACGACAACGGATTTGATCTGTTTTCACAAGATAAGCTGACGGAAAATTTCGGCAACAAAAAGAATCTCGGCGACATAATCAACAGCAAATACGATGAAAATTACCCGTATATGTTGAACGACGGCGTAACGATTTATTATGCGTCCACCAACGATGATGCGTCATTAGGCGGATACGATATCTACATTACCCGGTACAATCCGGCAAACGATACTTATTTAGTCCCCGAAAATATCGGAATGCCGTTTAACTCGTCGTTCAATGATTATATGATGGCCATCGACGAATTTTACAACGTCGGATGGTTTGCTTCCGACCGATATCAGTCGACCGGAAAAGTCATCATTTACGTGTTTATCCCCAACCCGGAAAAAGTGATTCTTCGAAGCAGCGACGAGAACTATCTTCGAAACATGGCCAAACTAAACAGTATCGGAGCTACAATCCCCGACGGAAAAGACTATGCCGATCTGTTAAATAATATCTACAACCAAAAGCAGGTCGAAAAAACGACGGGTGATTTCGAATTTGTCATCACCGACGAACTAATCTATACCAAATTGTCCGATTTTCGCAGTCTGACCGCCAGAGATTATTTCATCCAAGCCCGTAATGTCGAAAAACAAGTCAATGACCTGGAAGCAACTTTAAATGCCAAACGATTGGAATACGGCCTCGCTCCCGTCTCACAAAGAGAAAAATTAAGTGCCGACATTCCGGAACTTGAAAGGCAGGTCGAATCGATGGAAAATCAACCCGACGACCTTTACCTGAAAGCACGAAACGAAGAGGTGAAATACTTGATGAAAAAATAGTTTTTATGCTCGAAAAAGAATGGGGAAAAATGATGCCTTTGATATTCTAAGTATGTCGCAAAAAATAATTTATATTTTAAACGTCAAGTCACAAAGGCGGAAAGACGCGAAGTTTAAAAATCTTTGTGCCTTTGTGTCTTTGCATCTTCGCGTTTAAAATAATATAAATTAAATTCTGCCATATACTTATATTTCCAAAAAAGAACAATTGCCCGATTTGCTGAAAATGGTTGAGTATAAGAAAATCTGCAAATAAGTGATCCCGATTTTCTGTATCTTTGTAAAAACGGAAAAATCACATGTATGACTTTTGACAAAGAATTTAAAGAAGCAATCAGTCGCCTGCCTTCGGCAGAAAAAGACAAGCTGATTTTTCGCCTGCTGAAAAAAGACCTGCATTTGGCAAACCGGCTTCTTTTCGAACTGACAGCCGATGACAGCAAGGAAGACAAACGGAAAGAAGCCAAGAAAAGTATTGAAAGCATGGTATCTCGGTCGAGACATCATATCCAATATTCCACGCCGGGTATTTTGATGATGGAAATGAGGGACGCAAGCGGGATTGTCAACGACCATGTCAGGATAACGAAAGATAAATACGGCGAAGTTTCTCTGCAAATTTTCGTGATGAAAGAGTATCTTCAGATTTATAATGATTGTTTTAAAGATTCTCCGAAAGAAAAAGCACATTCGATGAACATATATCTTGTTGTGAAAGCATTTAAAATCATGATTTTATTGAAAAAAATGCACGAAGACTTGTTGATTGATTTCTCCGATGACCTCAAAAAAATAGGGCATTTGTTCAGCAGTAATCCGGATTTAATGAAAGAGGCAGAATATAACGGATTGAACGTTAACTGGCTGATTAAATGCGAAATACCTGACGATATAGCCACAATAGAAAAAAGCCTCCGGCAACGGGGATATTTGAAAAAATAGAAAAAAACCTGAATCTCAGCAGGTTTTATAAATTATAGGGAATTTTCAAACGGGATATGAACTCCAAGACGTGCTATATTGTTTTGGTTTCATCCCGATCGGTTATTAAAAAACTCTTGAAATAAAGAATTTACACATCCGATTTTTTTGCAAAACAATAAAAAGCATTATATTTGTACTAATGATTGTATGAAAAACACAAATAAATTATGCTTAAATCAGAAGAAATAAAAAAATTGTTTGCACAATTTGAGTCCGCCTCAATCGAAGTTGAAGGCGTTGAATGTTGGAGTGCAAGGGAATTGCAAAAATTGTTAGGTTATGCACTGTGGCAAAACTTTGAAAAAGTGCTTGCAAAAGCCAAAAATGCTTGCGAGAATGTTGGCGAGAAGATAAGTAACCATTTTATTGACGTCAATAAGATGGTCGAGATAGGTTCAGGTGCTGAAAAAGAGATTGATGACATTCTTTTAACGCGCTATGCCTGCTACTTGATTGCACAAAACGGTGACAGTCGGAAAGAACAAATTGCATCTGCACAGAATTATTTTGCCGTACAAACGCGCCGTGCCGAAATTATCGAACAACGTATTTTGGAAACTGAACGAGTAGAGGCTCGGGCAAAACTGCGCGAAACCGAAAAACAACTTTCGGACGTACTCTACGAAAGAGGCGTTGATGACAAAGGTTTTGCAATCATTCGTTCCAAAGGCGATAAAGCGCTTTTCCGTCTTGATACAACTCAACTAAAACGTAAAATGGGAGTCCCTCAAAGTCGTCCCGTTGCAGATTTCCTGCCGACAGTCAGCATTAAAGCAAAAGATTTTGCCGCTGCAATGACCGCCGAAAATGTCCAGATAAAAGACCTGCACGGCGTTCCTGCGATTGAAAAAGAGCATGTTGATAACAATCTTGGAGTGCGCAAAATTATGGTTGAACGCGGTTTAGTTCCCGAAAACCTGCCGCCTGCCGAAGATGTGCAAAAAGTAGAACGCCGACTGAAAGCCGAAAAAAAGAAAATGATAAAAAATGGAAAAAAATACTGAAAATTTTAAGGAATTAGAGGAGCTGACAGGGGATAAATCTACATTGTTTATAACGTTGTATGCCAAAGCCAAGGATTACCACTCCGACCGTTCGATACTGCATGATAAAAAGGCGGCAAAAATCGTTGACAGGATAAACGCCGACCTTTCCTTGTTTCAGGGAAAAGCCGATGTGGCTACAGTTATCCGAGCTAAACACTACGACGACTGGACAAAAGAATTTATCCAAAAACATAAAAATCCGCTGATTGTGCAACTGGGTTGCGGTTTGGACAGCCGATACGAACGTGTCAATCCTCCTTCGTCCGTAATTTGGTTTGACATAGATTTCCCTGATGTAATCAGTTATAGAAAAAGATTTTATTCGGAAAAACCGGGAGAATATCACATGTTGGGAGAATCTATAACCAATTCCCGATGGTTTCGGGAAATTCCTTTTGAACGCCCGGCTTTGATAATTGCAGAAGGCGTTTTTGAATATCTCGACAAAGAACAAGTCTGCCGGCTGCTTCGCCAACTGACAGATTATTTACATAAAGGAGAACTGATTTTCGATGTAATCAGTTCATTTTCTATGAAAATAAGCAGAAAAAAATTGAATAAAAACATGGGAGCGGCTCATAAATGGGCGGTAAACAACCTGAAGGAAGTTGATGCGATGAACCTTGATTTGAAGAGAACTTTCAGCATGTCTCTTTTTCAATCTCACTATTTTAACTGCTTGGGATTTTCTAAAAGATTGATATTCAAAACTATGTCTTTGATCCCTCTCTTTAAAAACATGATAAGGCTGCTAAAATACAAATTTGAAAGATGAGACGGCTTAGCTCAGATTAAATATTTTAAATTTCAAGACCTGCTATATTGCTTTGGCTTCATCCCGATATGTTCTTGAAAGACTCTTGAAAAATGGCTCAGGTTGGTAAAGCCCAATTGATAACCCGCATCCGAAACCGATAACTTTTCCTCTTTCAACAAACGGGCGGCTTCTTTCATCCTGAATTCCTGATAATAACCGAAAATACCGGCGCCGAAAATTTGCTTGAATAAACGTTTTAGTTTAGACGGACTCATGTTGGCACGAACCGCCAATTCTTTAATAATCGGCGGAGTTCCCAAATGTTCAAGCATTTGCTCTTTTATCTTGTAAATGGTTTGTATGTCCTGAACGTTTAAAGGATACAGACGTTTTTCGTCCCGTTTTTCCAACTCCATTAATAGTCTGCAAACCAGTTCTTCCGCCCTTATTCGGAGAAAAAACAACTCAAAGGTTGTACCCACCGATTCCGTTACAATTTCATCTATAATTTTACGGAAAGAAGGATAAATCATTTGTTCGAACAGCAAAGGCTGCGTATTCTGTAACAGGCTTTGCAAAACGGGCGATTTTTCCGACAAGTCGAACAATCCGTTCAAATAATCGGCATCCACCTCAATATTAATGGATGCAGGATTTGTATCAATCGGGATAATGACCTCAGTGTTCACATTGCCGGTCGCAATTAAAACCGAAGGCATCGCCTTTACCAGGTTTTCCGTTGATGCCTTTTCTGTTTTAGGGAAAATGTTTTGAAACTTGAAAAGGATCATTCTCCTTGTCGTATCAACATCCGGATTTTCAACAATTAAGTCTTCATTCAGATCGTAATTGAGGATAAACATTCGGATATATTCATTAAAAATAAATCCGGCACAATAGCCCTTACCGAATTTTTCGGGGATTTCCAATCTTCCGTTTTTTACTTCCGTCCCTAATAAAAGAGCAAGCCTTTTAAAGATATTGGGTATTGTTTGCTGTTTGTCTTTTTCCATCGAGTGAGGGCTATCTGCCAAAACTTATGCTACACGTAATGCCGCACAACACAATCCCGATAAAGAAAATAATTACCGTTAAAATTCTTTGATTGGAAATTTTTCCTGCTCTGAAGAGCAAATAACCCACAACCAAATTGAACAAACCCCACAAAACATTTATCATTGGTGATGACAAACCTTTTCCGGGCGGACTGGCAAACGGCGAAGGAAAAGCTTCACCGCAAATACCTTTTACAAAATGCGGAATAAAATTCGTAAGGATAAATCCTGCAAAGAAACAGGCTACATAGTTATACCATTTTAGTTTCATATTGTTTTGTGTTTTTAAGATATTCGGTTCCGTTTGTTGTTTGTCTTTTTCTCATAAGAAGTCTTTTACGACTATTTTTAGGACAAATGTAGTTATTTTATTCCTAAAATACCCTATAATTTCGCATGATCAAATAAATAATAAGTGAACTTAAAACTGAACGTTATGAATATGTTTGAGAAATTGGTAAAAATAAATTGCTATTCTAAGAATAAAATATTCAAAAAAGCAGCCGCTGATTTGCTGGAAAAACTCTATTGTTGTGAAATTAATTGCACCGAAATAGACAAAAGCGTGCTGTTTGCTCATCACGCACGCGGATGCACGATTGTAGCTTCGAAAATTTGCGAAAACGTTGTAATCTTTCAAAATGTATCTATCGGATCCAACATGAAATTTAACAAAGCCGGCGGTGAATGGGAAAATGTCGGCAATCCGATCATTTCTAAAAACGTAATAATTGCCGATGGAGCAAAAATTTTAGGGCCCGTAATAATCGGTGAAAATTCTGTTGTAGCCGCCGGTGCGATCATTACGAAAAATATGCCCGCCAACAGTATAGCCTATGGCGTGAACCAATTTAAACCTAAAGATGCTAACTACGATTTGGTATATAACTCAAATATGATAGACCCCGAAAAAATTATAGAAGCTAATAATCAATTGATAGCCGGATTTATAAGAAAGCAATCAATCATTTAAATGTCAAAAAAATGAATTTTGATCAATTATTTAAAGAAATTTCTCCCGAAGAAATACCCGACGATGTATTTACATTGACGGGGAAAATTTATCCTGTGATTACGGCGGGCAAGGGGGATCATTATAATTCCATGACAGCCAGCGGAGGCGGTATGGGGCTTCTTTTCAGGAAACCCGCCACTTGGTGCGTTCTTCAATCGACCCGTTATACGCTTGAATTGATTCAAAAAGAGC
>WRGA01000053.1 GCA_009787405.1 Candidatus Azobacteroides sp. | reverse complement strand
GACTTTAAGCAACAAATCCCCGTCTCCGGTTTTTATTTTCAGCTGTCGTATTACTTCGCTCATAGTCTTGAAATTATTTTATCGACCCTTACATACAAATCGGGGGAAATCTCCGACAACCTTTCCTTTACGACGGGGATCAGGTCGTATTTATTTTTGCCGATCAAATGGGTGTAGCCGATGGTTTCGGCTTTTTCCCGCTCCGGCAGTACGGTTTTTATTTTGTAGCCGTAGTATTCAACCACCGACTTTAACCACCACTGCTCCATGACGATGTCCGGACACAGGTTGTTGTCCGCAATCAGCCTCTTTACAAAGGATTGATTCTTCGAGCACAAAGCAATCATAGTTTTATACCCCTCAATGTAGCGTTTTTTCAGCTCGGGATTGTTAAATTTGATCAGCCCGCAGTTGTAGGCGGTATTTTGAAGGATGTTGAATTCCGGAGGGATGTTTTTGTTCAATGCCGGAAGAATAAGCCTCATGTTATCTTCATAGCATGATCCCAGTGAGGATGGCGTATCGTTTCCTTCTATCATCTGCACGATCAAATCGACATCCCTGTCTCCTATGATGTCGTAAACAGCCTGTTTTTTTAAGAATACATCCCCGTCAATGTGGACACTTCCGATCGGTTCCGCTTCCTGTGCATAGATTTTCCCCGCCGCCCAGAACCGTTCGTGAACGTCAAGATGATCCAAAGTCAGATAAATCTCGTCGTAAGGGAGCTGCCCGTAGATTTCTTTTCCGAAACTGTCGGTGTGCAAAACTATCTTATGTCCGGATTTTTTCACATACGCAACGGACAGGGCAAACAGCCACAGATTGTTTTTAAGCTGATCTTCTATATACCAACGTAAGCCGCTCATGGGCTTTGTCCAAACCGAATGACAAAATCTTGTTTTTTTCATGTTAAATTTCTCCTGTTATGCCTTGTGATGAATAATAATACGGTGTTTCCGTTTTCGAGGATTTCAATCCGAAACGATACTCGTTACCCGAATCGCAGACCGCCGTAAGGGTGGTGTCGGGGGCACAGTCGCAAATCGGAGTCCATTCCGACCAGCCTTTCGTGGGGATGTAAGTTCTTTTGTACACATTGTCGGGCGCAACCTCAAGTTGCAGGCTCCATATATTACCCCCGTGCGCGTAAGAGGTCTGAATCATTCTGTTTGCCACACCGTACATCCTGTACCTGTAATCCCCGTCGCCGATGTAGTCGATATTCGGGTTTTCGCCGAGATTGATGATCGTGTCGCCGGTGATGACCGGTATGTTATTCAACGTTGCAATCTCGTAGCCGTTATAGAAGGCTTTGCCGTATTTACCGCTTTCGACGGTGTTCAAATTAAGGTCTCCGCCTCTTGTGAACAAGTCCATGCTATCCGAGACAAGTTTGGCGGTTCCGTCGTCCGACATTTGAAATATACTGCTGCCGATGGTCAGTCTGACGCCGTTACCCAATGCCAACATGCCTCCGCCGGGGGCTTTAATACCCAGATTGTCCGCATTCATGCCGTTTACCACATACGGGCCGGCAGGACTCTCGGTCGCGATCGGCCTTCCCCTGTAGAGCCAGTTGCCTCCGTCCGTCATCAATGATGCCGCGGGATTGGCGACGTTCACCAGCCCGGCTCCGGGATTGAATTTGATAATCCCTGTGACGGGATTGTTCGTCCCGGTTCCCGTTACAGGAATGAAACTCCCGTCTAAATTTGCCATCATTTCTTTGATCCGGTCAAAGTTTTCGTTTATTTTTTCCGCTGCCGTATCTCCGCGGTCGGCTGTTTCTTGCGTCGGGCCGTCTATTATTTTCTTAAATTCCGGTTTCATATATTTAATGAAATCTAATTATTTTTCGGTTGTGATATCCATGGCGAATTACTTAACAAAAAACCGTTGGCATTCCAAAAACCTTTGCCCAGCCAACCCGTCCCGGCTTCGGTATCTCCCGCGGAGTCCGGAACAAATATGTTCGGCAGATAATATTCTTCTTTTTCGGAAAACCGGATGATAAGCGGAATGCTTTCCGGTTCCGTCATCTTCACCGGCACTTCATATTCATCAACGGTGACATGCACTTTTGCCCAAGCATTATCCGGACCGAGGATGCGGATATCATCGCTGCTTATCAGATCGCGGAGAAAATCCAACTCCTCCCGTGTTTTGTAACCGCATTCACATTTAACGGTTGCCGTCGATAAAGTACGCTTGCGATGTCCGACAAAATCATTTGCCGTCGCATCGTACACATTATATAAATTCTCCTCTTCAAATTCCGGCACGGATGAAGCCCGCCCCGACAATTCGATCCGCTCATAAGCTCCAAGGCTGTTGCGAAACTCGAGAATATATTTTTCTTCACTCGGAACCGTCGCCGGAAAGGCAACGGAAAAACTGTATTCGTCATTGGTCAGCACATTGATATAGCGCGTCAGCTCGTTTTTTTGAATAAAAAAGTCATACAGTATTTTTTCCAGATTGATTCCGACAAAAGAATAGTCCTCTTGTCTGGTTGCCGGAATATGTATCAATTTTCCGGAATGGGAAACAAACTTCAAATCTTCGCCTTTATACATGATCATCAATGGACAGACTTCAGTTTCCCGGATGACGATCTGTTTGCCTGCCGTGCGGGTGGTAAGTGCATAATTGTTTGATTTTCTGTTCAAGTATTTATATTCGAATATATTTGTACCCGATTCGGACAACCGGCGGTGCAAATATTTTGGAATGCCTCCGTAAACGGCGTAATTAAACGGCGAAAAAGGATTTGTTGTCATATCGACAAAAAATTTGGTCATAAAATTCGGAGCAGGAATCAGATAGTCATCCCCGGACAAAGGCCGGGATTTTACATAATTTCTGAGAATGTCGGAAATCTCAACATCAGCGGATTCGCCTTTTTTTAACTGAAAAGAACCCTTGTAAGCAAGATTATCGATATCATTTATATAAACACGGTACCAAACGATTGTATCGATGTTTGAAACATTTGATTTTACCCGGATCGGATTCCCTGTCAGATGTATTATTTTTGTATCGATCATATCGATATTGTTTCAATGGTAATGCTACCGATAACAGAGTATTTCCGTTTTGCAGACATAAACAGGGAATTTCTTTCCGCAGGATTTGCCGGATTTTGCAAAAATCCGTAAAACTCGTCCAATGTCGCATTCGGATGGGTTTCTTTGTATTTGCCGAAGAAAAAGGAAATATCCGTTATGGTTCTGACCGTGTTCATGATGCAAATTTGCCTTTAAACGAAAAAACGGGAAAGGACAAAAATCCGCTTACAACAATGCCGGTTCAAACCACACCCGGAAGTCAATTTCACGAACGTATTGTCTGATGTTGATTCCGGACATGTAAGCACGAAAAATCTGTTTTACCCTGCAATTCTGAATGTTGATTTTTGATTTGCCGTCATATTCATCTTTGTTCGGAGGTAAAACAACAGCCTCGCTCTCGTCCGGCGCAATGATATACTCCCGTTGGTCATACAGGATATCCACCCGGTAACAAGACGTAATGTCTGCTTTGATGGAAGCGGCAACTTCTTCCGACTTGTCGGCTTCTTCCGATACCAATTTCCAGAAATATTTTTGCTCTTCAGCATTCGGAACGGCCTGTTCAGCGGTAAGATCATAAGGCATCCGTAGGCGGGTTGCCCTCAATGTGACCGTCGTTTTGTCGACATCGTCTCCGATTGCAAATTTTACGTTTTCCACAAAATACGGTTGATTGTCAATCATTTTCAAAGTCGACAAATCCTGCGAAGTCAACATTTCTTTGTTCAGATTCAATTTTTGCGTGACGGGCTGAAAAGCATGCCTGAGCATTGCGTCATATCCGGCATGGAATTGTTTGAACGCTCCGTATTCGTCGTGAAAGGTGAGGGAATATTGAAATTCGCGGCCCTGCCTGTCAATGTAATTACGATTGTGAAAAATGTCTTTGCAGAATACGCTTCCCGCAAAATATCCGCTCCATATCCCGTTAGGATATTGAATCTCGCCCAATTTGTAACACAGGGCCAATTTTGCCGTACCGGCGTTATCTTTCACACTTTCTTTAGTGTTCAATGTGGTGTTCAAATGATTTGCACCTGTCAAATAAGCCGGATAAGTCCTCAACAACATCGGAGTGTCAGTGACATATTTCATCGGAACGCATTCGTCCGGGCTTGTCAGTTCTTCATATTCGAGATCGTCTCTTTGATCCCAGTCGAAAAATGAAGATGAGACAAATTTTTCTCCTTGAGAATTTAAAGGGAAAATACAATATTCTCCCGAATCGTTGTAATGCCGCAAGAATCGCCCTCCGGGACTGTCGATGTTTATCAGCTCGTTTACGACATGATTGTATATGCCCAAAAACTCCTTATAAGTGTCGCATTCGGTTTTGGCGCCTTCAAGGGATTTCGACGCCAACAATTTCAACTGTTTGTAAGCCGTAAACGTTTGTTCCGGAAGCTCATCCCTCAATGCGCTCCAATCTTCCGCCGGCAATGACTTAATCCGATCTTTGATAAACACAGCCTTGGCCGTGCGGGTATTCGAATCGATAAAAATTTTCACGCCGAAGCGCACCCATAACGCGGTAAGAAAATCCGATACGCCGGCATCCGGCATCAGTTGCCTGTACACAATCTTTCCCTTGACGATCGTATCCGCGCAATTGTTCAGCACGACTAATTTTTTCAGCTGAAAATGTGTGTCAAAATCATTTGTTTCCAAATTGTATCCGAAATTCGAATAAATCAATCTGAGAACGGTCGAAACTTTGAGAAACGGTGAAATTCCGTAACCGGCAGGCACGGTTACCGACATCGGAGTTCCCGATACGAGAAAGTCTTTCGTCCGTTTGTTTCTCAAAAGCATTTTCCATGAAGGATCGTCGCTGACTTCGTTCAACCACTCGATGTAAGTTTTGTTCTCATGCTCTTGATACGATATGATTACCGGAAAAACTTCATAATCGGCGGCAACCTCTTCCAGCATGACATCGTTCAGATGACTTGCAAGATTCTCCGGTGTGCCGTAATCCGATACGGGAAGATCAGGCAGCTCGTTTAGTTTCATTTTCGACATTTTCGCGTACATTTCGCCTTCGTCCAATCCTATCGAGATGTTTATTCCGGCCGGGGAGATTCCGTTGACTGCTTGCAATCCGTTCCGGATAAACACCCCGGAAGTGACCGTCACCGGTTTTTTCCCGATCTTTTCGGCCTTATCGGTACGGTTGGCATAACCGGTCAGTTTCCGGTTGTTATCCGTATCGGGAACGGTCGTTGCAACGGTTTGCGATCCTTTGTCCGTAAAAAACGGATTGGTCAGCTCAAATTCGGCCTTAAAATCGGGGGCCGAATCGTATGTTCCTTCGGATGTCGATATTTTCAATGCCATGATCAGGATTTTGTAAATGTATTTTCGGCACGGGTTTTGGCTTCCAATTTAGCTTGGTATTCGGTAACGCCTAAATATGTGCGGGCATCGATGCCGTTTTTCTTTAAATCGGAGAGCAACTCAAGCATTTGTTTTTGAATTTTTTTGTCGGTTGAATCTATGTATGCCACATTATTTGAAGTTCTGTTATAACCGCCTTCGGCAAAGCCGTCCGGTAACGGATTGCTGATACTTCTGCGATTGCGTATTGCTTCGAGCCTGCGTACAAGATTTACTGTTTCAATATCTTTCATCTGCCATGCCGGTACAAAATATTCTCCGGCATGATATGGAACATATCCTTTTATTTCATACTTATGCCCGGCTCCCGTATATCCGCCGTCCATGTTTGCCCCGCCTTCGGAAAATCCAGGACTGACAACCCTTTCTCCGGTTGCGGGCTTGCTGTTTCCGGTTCCGTTCAGTGTCATGTTTTTTACTTTCTGACGTTCGGCATTGGCGGTAACCAATTCTGCAGCTCCCGCAATACCTGTTGCTATTGCTGCTATCTGACCTGCCGGCCAACCCAATTTCCAGGCAGCCATCACTGCTACCGCTGTATTTCCTATAATTTCCGACGCCCGAATGCCAAACTGTACATCGGCATATTTTTTTTCAATGTCAAGCTTTTTCCGGGCTTTTTCATTTTCGAGACGTTCGACTTCTTCGGCATTTCCTTGAGCCCGGGCTATTTCAGCGTCATATTTGGCGTCAATATTTGCGGTTTCCGCATTTTGCAATGCAGACGTCATGTTGGCGAGAGAATTGTTGAGAGCCAACCCTTTTTCAACATATTTTTGGAGGTAATCGAGTTTCAGCTTCAATTTTGCTTTCTCAAATTCCTCTTCCGATAACAGGTTCAACCGCCTGTTTTCCTGTAAAGTTTCAAGTTCGGCATTATATACCTCTGCCATTCCGGCAACGGCATATTGTTCTCTGATTTTTAACCGCTCGTCAGAATACTTCTTTTCCAGTTCGGTTTTGGCAATCTCATAAGCCTCATCGCTAAGTAAACGATTACCGTTTTCATCAACGGTGTCGTGTTGTTTTTCGAGTATTCTTAAATCATCATTTTTGCGTTCATCCCATGTTTTTACATTATATTGCCTGTTAAAATCACGGGTTGTTTTAGCAAATTGCTTTCTCAGCTTCTCCCGGGCGGCAAGGACTTTTTTTTCGGCCTCTATAACGTCTTTCCCGTTTTCTTCAACGGCATCGGCCCGGTTATTTGCATTTTTAAACTCGGCAGCCTCGACATCACGACCGAAATCTTCAAAAATCCTTTCCCGGACTCGTGCTGTATTTGCTTCTATTTCGGCGGCTCTCAACGCATAAAGCTCCTGATCGGTTTCCGTATCCTGAAGAATCGATAATTGACTGTTTTTCTCTTCTTCAATAACCGACAGTTTTTTATCCCGTTTCTTTTTCAGATCCGCAAGTAAATCCTTATCGCTTTTTTCCTGCTGTTTAAGCATCAAGTCGTACTTTTGACTTTCAAGAGCCAATATCTTATCCAGTTCCTGTCCCTTAATTTCAATTTTTTTATTGATGCTTTCCAAAGTCAAGCGTTCTGACTCTTTATCGTATTCTTTTTGTGAAATAAGTCCTTCAACCTGTTTTTTCTTTAATAAATTAAGTTCTTGCTTCAATTCATTGTCTATTGATTTCAGCCGTGCTTCAAGGGCTTTTTTTGCCTTTTTTCCGTCGGGATCATCGTTGTCTTGAACACCTCTGACTTTTTTATTTTTTTTTGTCTTTTTATCCGTGGTAACCGTTTCACCGGTATCCAAATCAATGGATATATGGTTTTTTTTTTCTTCACTGTTTATATTGTCAATTGCCTTTCCGTAATTATTTTTAACAGTGTCGATCACATCATTTATGGCATCCTTATTGTTTTTAAGACTCATCAAAAAACCCTTATTGAACTCATTCCAATTAAGAGTCAAAGCTCCTTTAAGCATGGTGCCGAAAGCTTTGACCTGATCAATTGCCAAACCAAATCCTGTTCCAATGACAGAAAATAACGTTTTCAAATACCCTATCATTCCTTGCACATAAGATCTGAATATAACAGACTCATTGTACAGATCAATAAAATAATTAATCAAATCGACGGTTCCTTTGATTATTTTAACCAAAAGACCGTACAGCCAAGCCTTCCCGTTTGCCATCCACATTTGAAAGGTGCCGTCCGATTTGTTGAAAAGTGCGGCCCATGCTTTCTCAAGCTCCTCGGTAGCCTCTGCTTCTTTCAAAGTAGCCTGTTCCATTAAAGTCAACGGACGGTTTGTTTCTTCCAGCCCCTGATTGATTACATCCACCACATCGGAAAAATCCCCGGCCTGCTTTCCCATTTTGCCGAACAATGCCGAAGAAAGCTGTTGGTTCTCTTGGAGGTTGATACCCATTTTTGTCGCCTCTTCGCTGATTTTTTGAAAGGCTTCTTTGGATGTGATTGCTCCCGATGCTATTCCTTTTTTCAAGTCGTTTGTAAACGACTGTCCGAATGTTTCCTTCAGCACTTTGCCTGTTTTGGAGGAAAACTCCCGTATCCGGACATCAAATTCACGCAATGCGCCCAAAACTTTATCTTTCGGAATACCCGCCTTTGCACCTTGTTCCACGATTGAAAAATATTCCTTGGCCGAATAACCTGCCTTGGCGAAAGATTTTGCAAAGTCATCGGAATCGGAGAAAAAATCATCGGCGGCGTCTCCCGCACGCACATAACCTTCTTTGACCACTTCAAAAGCCTCGTCCCAACTGATTCCGAAATTTTTTGCCGTGGAGTGTACGGTTTTGGCGATCTGTTTTTGATCCCCGTCTATTGTATCGGCAAAAGATTTAATCTGTGCAGCCGATTTTTTTAGTTCATTACCCGTTTGCCCAGTCAACTGTTCAAGTGTCGACATTAATTTTTCATATCCTTTGTTGAAGTCGAAAAATGCTTTAACGGCCATTCCTATTCCGGCAACAAGTGCCACAATCCAACCTATGGGAGTGGCAAACAATGTTTTTAACGCCTGCCCGAATCCTTGTACGGCTCTGGCCGCTGTGCCGATAGGGTGATTCATTCCCGCAAATTGTGCAAGCAGGCTTTTATTGGTGTTCTGTAAAACATTCATCCGGGAATTAACGGCATTCAATTCCGTTCCCAATTTTTTATACGCTGTCGGAGAAAGCGAAGCAGACGTGTTATTCATTTGCTTTTGCAATTCATAAGCACGCTGCTTGAGTTGAGACATTGTCATGTCTTCAAGCTTCATCGTTTTAATGACATCATTGATTTTTTGGTTGTTTTGATCAATGACTTTATTGTTTTCTTCAAATTTTTGCTTGAGCCGTGATAATTCACCCTGCGCTTCTTGAAATACTTTATTGATGTCCTGATAAGTCCGGGAAGAAGTGTCGCCTTTTTTTTCGAGTTTTTCCAATTCGGCAGCCGCCTTGTTTACTTGAGCGGATACTTCCTTCATTTCCAGCTTCAGCATTTTATTTTCTTCGGCTGCTTTATGTATAACGGAAGCAAAATTTTGTATTTCCCCTTGAGCGCCTTTAGCTTCTACGGAAAGAATCCATCTTATTTCGTCATCTCTTAATTTACCCATTGTCTTGTTGATTTACCGCGTTTTCCAACTCTTCGCGTATTTTTTCTTTTATCTCGTTCTGCAATCCGTATTGTAATTGTCCGTAAGCATGTTTCAATGCTCCGAATAAGGGCTTGGTGTATATTTTTCTCACACCCAAATCTTGTAATCTGAGTTGTTTTGTTATTTTTGAAACAACATTGAAATGCTCATTTGAAACGGCAATGACATAATCGGGAGAATTAAGTGCGGCAATAGTATTACCCGAACGGGATTTCAACCTTGTTTGAAAAACATTTTTCTGAAATCTGAATGCCGATTCGGCGGCATTCTTCAGTTTATCGATAATGAATTTTTGTTTGATTGCGCCTTCTGTTATCATCGCAGCAAATTTTACACGAAAATAACCGGCCGGAAGAAAGTGGTAAAGGACAAAAAAAAGCCCCGCTAAAAAGCGGAGCCGGTAATGATTGAGAGCAGTAAGATTATCGAAATAAAGAGTAAAAAATAATAAATTGCTTTCCCGAAAACAGTATTCCAAGAGAACGCTCCATGCAGCGAAAGTCCCGATTTTTCCGAAAGAATTCTGTCCACACGGGCAAAATTCGGGCGAAAAATGCCCTTACCATACTTGATTACCACAAAAAGCGGGTAGATCAATAAAACCAATATGATAACCGCAACTGTCATAGTGCAAAGATAATAAATCGTTATAAACCGAACAACTCATCCAGCTTTTTATCGATTGCCTGCCTGCGTCGTTCGGATGACAAATTTTTATAAGCATCTTTAGCTTTAGGATCGAGCCAAATCGATGTTCAATTTAAAATCGCCTTCGGCAACTCCCTGTTGATACAAATTATATTCATCGGTTCCGGGAGTGGTGAGATTGGTTAACAATTGTTTTTGCTCCGACACGGATAATTTACCGGAAAGAAGCGTTACAACCTGCTCAAACGGAAGCCGGACTTCTCCGCATTGTTGAATGACCTGCTCTGTCGTCATGTCATCCAGTATTTTCTTATTTTCGCTCATGATTCGCCTCCTTCCTGCGCATCCGGCGCTTTTAACGACAATATTTTGTCTTGAATATAATCGATCTTATCCATCCAATCAAGAATATCGGAATCGCAAAGTGATGCGCCGTTTCGTATATTCCGTAATATTCTTGTTAATTTCGACAAATCATCGCTCATCTCGTTTATATCGGATTTATTTCCCGCCTGCATGATTTCAACCATTCCAACAATTCGGGCGTGAGTATTGCGCCCGTTTTTACGACTTGCTGTTTCATGACGCGCCTCCTTCCTTTATGATCATATTTAAATCGAAACCGTCGGCAATAAAATGCAGGCTGCAAATTTCATCATCGGTGGCAAGAGAGATTTTTACCTTCGTGAGTTTGCGGATTTCTTTCCGGCATTCAGTGTAGAAATCCCGGAGAATACTGAGTGCCGATTGCGCATCAATGGTTCCGCGGCGGGGTTGAACAGCATTGTCTGGATAATTCTTAATTGATTGCATAAATTTAAGAATTGTGATAAAACAGCAACGCCCATCGTAGGTTTGCAATCCATATACGCTGGGCGAAATGTATTCGGTCGTTTCCTTCCGAAAACCATAATAGGCGTTACCTCTTATCTTGTTCAAAAAATAAAATTGATTCTTTGCCCAAGAATTGTATATAGATTGCAACGGCAAAAGTAGCAAAAGTTTTTGAATTGGCAAACAATTCGTAATTTTCATGATTCGCCTCCTTCCTTTACGATCAAATTTAAATCGAAACCGTCGGCAATAAAATGCAGGCTGCAAATTTCATCATCGACGGTGAAAGAGGTTTTTACCTTGGTGAGCTTGCGGATTTCTTTCCGGCATTCAGTGTAGAAATTCCGGAGAATACTGAGCGCCGATTGTGCATCAATGGTTCCGCGACGGATTTGTGCGGGCGCGTGGCTCGCAGTTGGGTTTGTTTTCATTGTTAGGTGTTTTTGCTTTTAGTACAGAAAAACGGCTGTACATTTCCCGTTCGCAAAAACACCTATCAAGCAACGCTTAAAAAGACTTGGAAATTATACAGCCGCTATATTATGGGCATTAAAAAAAGCCCTTGATTGGGCAACTTCTCAGTTGCTTGATAATGTTTTTGCACTGCAAAGATGAGAAAAAATATTTGAAAGTGCAAAAAAAAATCAAAGATTTTTCAAAAAATCATCTTCGGACATAACTTCGATATCAAAACCTTTATTTTTCATTTCAATGGCTTTTTTCTGCTTGGAGCTCATCCCTGATTCACCGACAACTCTAAAATTTTGCTGCCCTACCACTAATATATTAGTAGCTGTAGTAATTCTATCGGACGGATATCCTCCAATATCTGCAATTCTTTGTAATGCTTCGTTCCTTGTCATGGAAGATAAGGTACCTGTAAAAGTAACATTTTTTTGATAAAATAAACTGTCAGAATTATTTTTTTCAACATCACCGACAATATTCTTCTTTATGTTTGAAGTTGATAAATGCCTACAAACAGAATTAGAAAATCCATCCTTAGTCAAATACCCGAAATATATTTGCAATGGGTTCTCTAATTCCAATAATTTTTCAGTAGAATTGATATCCATGGACAAATCTATTCCTTTTTCTTGAAATATTTTTATTGTAAGTTCAGCACATGATTTTGAATCTGCTCCTGCATCATGATTACCATATTCGATATTCAGTAAGCTACATAAAGATTGCAAACTATACGATGGTTCTTTGGGCCATGTTCTTCGAGCCATCGCCATAGAACAGGCAAATTTAAAATCAGGAATTATACAAGGAACAAATCCTAAATTCAATGTTGCATCAAGTACACTTACATCAAATCGTGCATTATGTGCTACGATAAAATCTGATCCTTTGAAATATGGTAAAAGTTCAGGCCATAATTCTATAAATGAAGGACTGTTTTTAACAGTGTCCTCTGTAATACCATGTATTCTAATATTAAAACTGTCAAAAAAACTGTCCGGCTTAACTAACCATGATTTTGTTTCTGTAATGTTGCCGTTTTCTACAGCTGTTATTCCAACTTGGCAAATGCTGTTTTTATACATATTTGCCGTTTCAAAGTCAAGACAAATGAATTTCATAAAAAAGTAAATAGCCCTCACACAAGTGCGCCCACCGGATAACAGCCGGAACCTTGTCGAAGCAAGGTTACACTTGTGTGAGGGTTATTTTTGTTATCATTGGGCAATGCAAAGGTAAAAAAGATTCGGAAAACGGATGACGGGAGAAACTTACGAATTATAGAAAATAAAAACCCCGCGAGGCTCGGCGCGGGATTTCGGTTGTAATCAAAAAATAAAAAAATGAGCCTGTTATATGATGTTGTCAGCAACTTTACGTATCCTTTCGGAAAAATCGTAAAGCGCATTTTTA
>WRGA01000052.1 GCA_009787405.1 Candidatus Azobacteroides sp. | reverse complement strand
CGGGACAAAAAGAACGAATATTTTTTTGAAACATTGACACATTTTTTACATTCAACCTGTGGGAATATCCGGGTATAACATCCGATAATCATAAAGTTTAATTTGACTGTAAAGATGAATTCTGATCAATTATTCAGACAAATTTCACCGGAAGAGTTATCCGACAATGTATTTATATTGGCATTGAAAAATTTTTCATAATTTTTGTTTCTGCTTGGTATCATGAGCGCGGCATTATTCGTGCCGCTCAGCGGGTTCCGTTACGGTTTGGCGTGGTTATATTTAAGTGTATTTGCAGAAAGACGCTCCTCCGCTGCGGCAAACTGCCGACACGTCAACCAAATTCCATTTTCCCTTTTTGATTAAATCGGAATAAACGGCTTGGGAAAACTTTATTCAACAGATTATCGGTTGTAATTTCTCCGGGTGTTTTGTCGAATAACCCCAAGTCTTTGTTTATCAACCATATTCTGTCTGTCAGATTTAACGCCAATTCCAATTCATGAGTAGAGAGAATGATAGATTTTGACATGTTTACGCTTATACTTCGCAGTAAAGAAATAATTTCAACCCGGTTGTTTAAATCTAAATGAGCCGTCGGTTCATCCAGCAAGATAACAGGTGTATCCTGTACCAACGCTTTGGCGATCATTACCCGTTGTCGTTCTCCGTCGGACAATTCAGAAACGAATCTGTTTTCATATCCCTCCAGTCCCATCCGGTAAACGGCTTCCGCTATTTTATCTTTATCGTTTTGCGTCAGGGTTCCCGGCCAACCGACATAAGGATAACGTCCCATAGACACCAAATCAACGACGGTCACCCCACCTGCCCTGACCGGTTCCGTCAACACCAGACTGATGATTTTCGCTTTTTCCTTGACCGATTTTTTCCGGATATCTTCCCCGTTTATCCGGATGCAGCCTGACAACGGCTTTTGCAATCCGGATAAAGTTCTCAACAAGGTCGATTTCCCGCATCCGTTGGGTCCGAGCATGGCAATCAAATCTTTCGGATAGACCGAAAGATTAAGATCCTTCAATACCGGCTCGGGATTTTTTTCCCCGTTATATCCGATGGTTAAATGTGTGGTATGTAAAACAGGGTCGAACAATCTTACGGAGTTTATTTTTGAAAATTAACGATCAAAATAGCCGGCTGCGATTCCTCAGTTCAAATCCATCAGACCTTCCGGAATGTCAACCCGAATCACCTTTTTTTCCGGATCGATCTCAACGATCAAGTCTTCGTTGGCCGGAATCAATAATTCCTTGCCGGCTTCATCGGAAACACAAAAAAGAACATTGCTCGTCGAGTCTTCGACCTCGATGATTTTGCCCGACATTCCCGATTTTTCATCTCGAAGAGTAAATCCGACGAAACTTTCCCATATCAATTCATCTCCGGTTCCTTCATCAATCATCGACCGGAACACAAAAACATCCGCTCCGGTCAATTCTTTGGCTTCCATGTCGGAATGAATATTTTCAAATTTTATCAATACTGTCGAACCGGTTTTGGAACGAACCTCCTCGATAAAAAAAGGCACCAAAATACCGTCTATTTCGCAAACCATGTAAGGTATTGATGAAAGGTCGACCGGCTTGTACAGCTGCATCGACATTTCTCCTTTGATTCCGTGGGTTTTGATCAGTTTCCCGATCGCTGTAAGATTTGAAAGTTCTATCATGAAATTGTTTTTGATTTCAAATTAAGTACCGGCAAAATTTAATATCTACTATTTTAAACGCGAAGATACAAAGTCGCAAAGAATTTAAATTTCGCGTCTTTCCGCCTTTGCGACTTGGCGTTTAAAATATAATTACCAAACAAACTCAAATGTATATTCCGCCTCATTTTCGCAATTATCGGTCACAACCAGACGGAACGTGTGATTTGTACCTTTTTGTATGCGGGAAGATTCTAATTTGGCCGACAACAAATTGTTTTTCGAATCGTATTCCATCAGATAAAACGCACCGTCTATTTGTCCTTTGTAACTTTTAATGCCGCTGTCTTTATCATATATTTTACAAATTATCCGTCCGTTGATTCCCCATTTATCCGGCAAAGAAGGCGTAATGACCGGAGGCGTGACATCCGACACCACGGTATAATCGCCGAAATCACGAATTTGCGTTTCAAACCATCCGTTTTTATACCGGCTTTTGTGATAGATTTTCCGATTGTTTTTGTCGATGCGTGCAATGTAACATTTGGAAGCATCGGCAGTCAACCGGTCATTCGAAATTTTTATTTTCAAAGGACAATAGCCATGCAACGGAGCGGCTTCGTATTGATGCAGCGTGTACACCGGAGATAAACAATCCATACTGTTCCGGGCACCATATTTAAACCTTATATCAGTATATAAATTTCCTTCCGGAATATCTAATTCAAGGTCGCTACGAGTATATTTATTATCCTTATTATATTCCATTCGCTGTGTATTTGCGTCGTCCGGCTTTGAAATAACTTCCTTTTTCCCCCGGATCACAAAGTCGAAGCCGGTCGTATTGCCGAAATAATCGGAAATCGTATATGTCAATTGATACTCCCGCTCTTCATCGATGGTTATTATGCCTCTGTCTTTCAAATTATTATAAATCCGGAGTTTATTTCCCGGATCCACAAACGATTTCATGAAAAAAGAACCGTTTGTTTTCCAATTTTCGAAATCGACAAAACTGTTTAAATACCGGGTTTCGTCAAAAGCAAAATGGTCGATTTTACTTCCGAACACCTGAATGCCATCCACTTTCAGCATGATGGAATACGGCCCGAAGATATTGTTTACGTTATTCATGTAATCGTATGCTTTTACCGCAACCCCGATTTTTCCCCATGCCGTAATTCCAGTGTTGATCGATTTTATGCCTGTCTTTTTATGGGTGACAAGCGGAAATTTACGCTTAGATCTGGAACCGTTTACGATACCGGCGTCGTCATTCATCGGGATAATCATGATTTCCTGAATTTGGGGCGAACGGCTGTCGGTCAAATATCGTTCTACAAAAGGCATCGGATTTAAAGCTTCTTGCGTTTGGGTATTCCGTACCTCAAAGTGTAAGTGAGGGCCTCCCGAACTTCCGGTATTTCCTCCGTAACCGATGAATTGTCCTCTTTTCACCCGGATTTTATTTTCGGGCAACGACAAATCAGCTTCAAACGTTTCATGATCATACTGATACTTTTTCACGTAATTTTCAGCTTCATCGAAAAAGCCGTCCATGTGTCCGTAAACCGTCGTATATCCGTTCGGATGCGTAATGTATAGCGCCTTTCCGTATCCTCCGGGAGAAACGGAGATACGGGAAATATACCCGTCGTCAAAACTGTACAACGGTAATCCGACCTTCCCCCCTATTTTAATATCCAATCCCGAATGGAAATGATTATTTCTCAACTCTCCGAAACTTGCGCTCAAATACATCGGAATTTTCACCGGCGGTGTTCCGATCGTTTGAGCAGATACATTTGTTACAGCCGAAAACAGCAAGAAAAATAAACTTACGACAATTATTCTTTTCAAAACCATAAATTTAATTCATTATATTTATTATTTTTTACTTTCCAAGATGAATTGAATATCCTGTTCCCGATGAAACAATTCAATCCTCACATCAAACATTTGATGCAAATGTTCCGCCAGCTTTTGAGCGGTATATACCGATCGATGTTGTCCGCCGGTGCATCCGAAAGAAAACATCAAATGCGTGAAATCCCGTTCGATGTATCGTTGAACAGAACTTTCGGCCAATCCGAACACATGTTCGAGAAAAAGAAAGATTTCCCCGTCTTTTTCCAAAAATGCCTTTACAGGAGCATCCAGCCCTGTAAGCGGCTTAAATTGGTCGTAACGTCCGGGATTATGAATGGCCCGGCAGTCAAAAACAAAACCGCCCCCATTGCCGGACGGATCTTCCGGGATGCCTTTTTTGTACGAAAAACTGGATATGCGCACCGTCAATCGGGATGGGTGCGTAATTTTTTCCGTTTTTCCGGATTGTTCGGCAATCAACCGGGTTAACAGTTCCGACAAACAAGGATATTCGGGAAATCCTTGTTTTAAAAGCCCGCAAACATTGTTTAAGGCAAAAGGAATACTTTGCAAAAAGTGCGGTTTCTTTTCAAAATAACCTCTGAATCCGTAAGCGCCAAGCACTTGCAATGTCCGAAACAACACAAAATGATTTAACACGGTATAAAAATGATCCCGATCGACAGTTCCGAATTTCTGTAATTCAGATAAATACACATCAATCAGCATCAATCTGTCTTCCTCCGAAAAATCGGCTTTCGCCTGCCATACAAACGACGCTAAATCGTAGTAGACAGGCCCTTTCCGACCGCCTTGAAAATCGATAAAATAAGGTGCTCCGTCTTTTATCATTACGTTACGGGATTGAAAATCCCGGTACAAAAAAGTATTGCCTGTTTCTTCCGTCAATTTGACGGACAACTTTTCGAAATCATTTTCCAGTCCGGGTTCCAAAAAATCGATTCCCGAAGGTTTCAAAAAACAGTATTTGAAATAATTCAAGTCCCAAAACACAGTTCTTTCATCGAAAACAGGAACCGGATAACAGACGGAAAAATCCAACCCTTCCGCTCCTTTATACTGAAAGGACGGCAATAACCGGATGGTTTTCAACACCATTTCTTTTTCGTATCCGGTTATATTTTTCTCCTTTTTTCCGGATTGAATCAGATCAAACAAGGAAACATTTCCGACATCTTCCTGCAAATAATATTTTTCATCTTCCGAAACGGCATAAATTTCCGGCACCGGCAATCCTTTTTGCTTGAAATGTTTCGCCAAAGCAATAAATACCCTGTTTTCGGGAACAGATTCCCCTTTCACTCCAATGCAGGCCGGTGATTTTCCGGTTATTCGGTAATACCGGCGATCAGACCCCGAACCGGTAATGGGGTCAACCGAAGGAACCGCTTTTTCTCCTGTATATGAATGATATAAATCTTCAAGTATTTTATCCATATTGATTATTCGCAACCGCATTCTAAAAGATGTCTCGACTTCACTCGACACAACAAATTTACCGTCATTAAGCGGCTCGTCGTCAAGTGAAGTCGAGACATTCCCTTATTTTATCAATCCGGATCGATTTTTTAAAAATTAAAATTATCCGGATCCGGCCCGAACCTGAATCCTTGATTCAGGTTGTCGATGGTCTCCATTTCCTCCGGCGTCAATGAAAAATCAAAAATATCGGCGTTGTCTTTGATCCGGTCGGGATGCACCGATTTCGGCAATGTTATCACTCCGTTTTGTAAATCCCAGCGCAACACGACCTGTACAGCCGATTTTCCGTATTTTTTACCGATATCGTTCAATACATTCACTTCCGTGACGTGTCCTTGCATTAACGGCGACCAGGCTTCGGGACGAATATCGTGATCGATGCAGAATTTGATCAGTTGCGGTTGGGTTAAATAAGGGTGATATTCGATTTGATTGACCATCGGTTTGATGTTGCAGTGCGATAAAACATCTTCCAAATGGTGTTGCAAAAAATTGCAGACACCGATCGCCCTAGCCTTTCCCGATTGATACAATTCCTCGAGCGCACGCCAGGAATCAAGATATTTTCCTTTTACCGGCCAGTGAATCAGATACAAATCCACATAATCCATTCCTAAACGGGCTAAACTTTTGTCGAACGCAGAAAACACACGATCATATCCTTGATTGATGTTCCACAATTTGGTGGTCATAAAAATTTCCTCACGGGGAATGTCCGATTCCTTAACGGCCTCTCCCACTCCATTTTCGTTTCGGTAAACCGCAGCCGTATCAATGCTGCGGTAACCGACCTTCAATGCTGTTTTTACGGCATCCATGACCTCTTCTCCGTCGGAAACTTTAAAAACGCCTAATCCTAAATAAGGCATTTGAACCCCGTTATAAAGAGTGGCATAACCCTTTAAATCAGTGATTTTCATTGATTGAATTTATTTTTTATGCCGAAAATCAATACCTCGATTCTACCACCTTCCAATCGATGATATTCCAAATCGCATTGATATGGTCGGCCCGACGGTTGCGGAAATCGACGTAATACGCATGTTCCCAAACGTCAAACCCCAAAAGCGGCGTCAATCCTTTGGTCAACGGATTACCGGCATTGCTTTCTTTCAAAATAAACAATCGTCCGTCATTATCTTTTGTCAGCCAAGCCCATCCCGACCCGAATAACCCGATGGAGGCATTGGTAAACTCTTTTTTAAACTCTTCGAATGAACCAAAAGTTTCTTTTATAACTTCGGCCAATTTTCCCTTGGGTTCTCCACCTCCGCCATCAGGCGTAAAGGAAGCAAAATAAAAATCATGATTCCAAACTTGAGCCGCATTGTTAAAAATCGGACCGTCAGCCTCTTTGATAATAGTTTCCAAATCGGCATTTTCGAATTTTGTTCCTTGAATAAGATTATTCAGATTGGTCACATAAGTTGCCAGATGCTTATCATGATGAAGCTCCATGGTTTCTTTACTGATAACGGGTTCCAATGCATTGCTTGCATACGGTAACGGTTTTAATTCAAATTTCATAACTTTATCATTTAAATTATTTACATTTATATTCAAAAAAAGTAATACAATTAAATTCAAGAAATAAGCAGTCATAATGATACAATTATACGGTGTCGGTTTTTGATCAAATAACAGATTTCGACTTATCTTTGTTCAAAGATAACACTATTTTGCATATTAAGTGCATGACAGAATTTAAAAAGGTAAAAAAGACGGCTGTAAAAGCCAAAAAAGCAGGTGTTTTATCCTTTTTGCCTTGATTTATGTTTTTTTAACCAAAAATAGATGCTAAACCGGTAAAAAAATGACGGGGAATTGTGTTATAATTGTAAAAGTTAGTACTTTTGCAAACATCTTTTAAAATAGGGTTATTGTGTCAATAATACAATAAAAAAATGAAAAAGTTATTACTTATTATATTTCTCACATTTGCAACCGGCGGATTTTCTTTTTCTCAAGAAGGGAATCTCAAATTACCCGGAGATGCCGACCAACCGGCAATATCGTTGGCGGATTCCAACCGTTTATTGGTTCAAAATGTGAAAGCGGGAGATTTATTGCAAGTATACAGCATTGTGGGAGTAAAAGTGGTGGAAGCCAAAATGGACTCATCCAGTAAGGAATTTATCTTAAATGTGCCGAAAGGATATTATATCGTAAAAGTATCCAATATGGTTCGAAAAATTGCCGTAAAATAAATTTTTATACATAAAACCCCTTAATAAAAAGAGTATTCTCATTCAAGAATACTTCTTTTAGGTTTAACCGGCAACATTATCGCTTTGACCATATAAAAATCGAAACATAAGCTTATTAAAAATTTGACTTACCCGCACAAATTGTGAGGTTAAGATTATTTCTATTTTTTTAACCCTTATTTATTTCTAAAAAACACCTTTAGTAGCTTTGGTGTAACCCCTCTAATTCCCTCTTATTCCCTTTATTGACAATGATTTAATTAAATCTTAATTTAATGCCGGATTCTGTCTCAAACCCTTGCTCGTTTGTCCTATAAGTTATTTGTTTACCAAGTTTTTTCATCTTTACAATAACCGATTTCAAAATAAAAATAATTAAATGCGTTTTGGGTGCCTCTTTCAGCGGTATCAGGAAAAATCTCCCGTACAGTATCTTTTAATGTAGAAAATAAATAAACTTTGAAAAATATCTTTCTTCATCTTCTCTCTACTTTCATTTTTTTGATGCCTTTTTACATCCGACAATCAATAACCCAAAAGATAATAAAATCCATGAAATAAATATTTTATCCATAAGCTTACTTATTTATGCAATACGCATGGCGATATCGAATAATACTTTTCCTCGGCAATGTATTAATATATACTTTCATCATGGTAATTTATTATTATTTCAAGTTTGTTTACATAAATATGTAACAGATATAACGGGATAAATCCGAATATGCCGAAAGAACAATCAATCAATCGCCAATAGAAAGGAATGCCCCTGATCATTCCGCAAATAAGCGCTAAAGGAATTACTCCGATACAAGCGGTCATTCCGAAATAAATGATCCATTTGTTTCGGATGGGCTTAATATATAATCCGATAAACGCAACTGCAATCACTACATGTGAAAATGCCAGCCAATCGGTTCCATAAGATAAAAACGGATAATATTTATTGGTCTGAATCAAGCCGTCGTTTACTCTTGCGATCCAACATTTTAATCCGGAATAACTTTCAGGCGGTACCTCCGGAGATATTCCCAATAAACGGGATCCCATTTTTATTTCTGTTTCTAACGGGAAAGCCGTAACTCCCCATACGATAAGCGATAAAATAAAGAATAAGACTAATAAACGGATTCTTAATACTAATTGTTTTTCTTTTGTTTTCATTGTCCTTCAATTTTTTAAATTCTAAATACCCGGCAGAATTTAAATTATACTATTTTAAATGCGAAGATACAAAGACATGAAGTCGCAAAGAGTTTAATCTTCGCGTCTTTGTGGCTTGGCGTTTAAAATATAAGTTGTTTTTTGCGACATATTTATTGTAAATCTAATTGTAATTATGTTTTGGCCGACAGCAATTTGCACGCGGGGAACCGTTCCGTCTGTTTTGGTGGTTATGAGGGTATAAAAATAATATTAATTTTCAGATCTGTCATGATTTTTCGGGCATCATTTGTCATATATCCGGCCGGATTAAGGAAAATTCCTCGTAAAATGTGTAAAATATGAAGCAAAATCAAACGTCATATTCGTAAAAACTTTTAAATTTGCAGCTTTATTAAAAAAACAGTAAGGACTATGTTTACTTCATCCGATCTTGAATTGCTTGCCGAAAAGGGAATTTCACCGGAAAAGGTTCGCGTCCAATTGAAAAATTTTGATCAAGGATTTCCTTTTTTGGAAATCATTTCATCGGCATCTGTAGAAAAAGGGATCCGGGTAATCGAAAAGGAAGAACAGCAAGCCTATTTGCAAGAATGGGAGGATTATCTTTCCCGAAACAAGCATGTCGTAAAATTCGTGCCGGCATCCGGAGCCGCCAGCCGTATGTTTAAAGATTTGTTTGAATTTGCGGAATCCGGAAAAACCGGGCCTGAAACTTCTTTCGAACGTCAGTTTTTCGACAATATCCGGAAGTTTGCTTTTTTTCAAGATTTGAACGAGGCTTGTCTGAAAAACTTTGGAAAAGGCGTCGATGAATTGATCCGGGAAAATAAACAGATAGAGGTAATCCGCTGTTTATTGTATGATTCGGGATTAAATTACGGCAATCTGCCCAAAGGATTGTTGAAATTCCATGCCTACTCCGATGCCGACGCTCGCACGGCTATGGAAGAACATTTGGCTGAAGGGGCGATGTATGCGAGAAGTAAAAACGGAAAAGTAAGCATTCATTTTACGGTTTCACCCGAACATCGGCCTTTATTTATCGGATTGACGAACGAAAAGGTTGCCGGATACGAAAAATTATATGGCGTCACCTATGAAATTTCATTCAGTGAACAAAAATCATCTACCGACACCATTGCCGCCGATTCCGAAAACAAACCGTTCCGGGACAAAAACGGAAAATTGTTCTTTCGTCCGGGCGGTCACGGCGCTTTAATCGAAAACTTGAACGATATTCAAGCCGATGTTATTTTCATCAAAAACATCGACAATGTGGTTCCCGATCATTACAAATCCGACACGGTTTTATACAAAAAACTGATCGCCGGCGTGTTGGTCGCGACACAAAAAAAGATATTCGATTATTTGAAATTGATCGAAAGCGGACAATACACATCCGAACAGATTCGTGAAATCATCCGATTCGTGCAACAAGAATTGAACGTCCGGAATCCGGAAACCAAAATCTTGGAAGACGCCGAATTGGTGCTTTATTTAAAATTGAAATTGGATCGTCCTTTACGGGTATGCGGAATAGTGAAAAACGTCGGGGAACCGGGCGGCGGACCGTTCTTTGCGGTCAATCCGGACGAAACCGTTTCCTTACAAATTCTGGAAAGCTCCCAGATTGATTTGAACGATCCCGGAAAAAAGAAAATGTTTGAACAAGGAACCCATTTCAACCCTGTTGATTTGGTATGCGCCGTTCGTAACCACAAAGGAGATCAATATCATTTGCCGGATTACGTCGACCGGAATACCGGCTTTATTTCTGGTAAATCGAAAGACGGCAGGGAATTGAAAGCCATGGAATTGCCGGGATTATGGAACGGCGCCATGTCGGACTGGAACACCATTTTCGTTGAAGTGCCTGTCAGCACGTTTAATCCTGTGAAAACGGTGAATGATTTATTACGAAAAGAACATCAATAAACATCATCTTTGCCGGCTTATGGATAAAATAATAATTTACCAGGTGTTGCCCCGATTGTTCGGAAATGTCAATGAAACATGCAAGTGCAACGGAACATTGGAAGAAAACGGCGTCGGAAAATTTGCGGATTTCACCGCGAATGTGCTGAAAAAAATTAAAAATATGGGATTTACTCATATTTGGTATACCGGAATAATCCGCCATGCCACTAAAACCGATTATTCTTCCGCAGGCATTCCGCAAAGTCATCCGGCTATTGTGAAAGGAAATGCGGGTTCGCCTTATGCCATTGCCGATTATTATGATGTTTGTCCCGATTTGGCCGTGAATGTCGACAATCGGATGGAAGAGTTCGTCAAATTGGTGGAACGCACTCACAAGCAAGGGTTGAAAATGATCATCGATTTTGTTCCCAATCATGTAGCCCGGCAATATCGATCGATCAAAAAAACCGGAAAGGTCAAGGATCTCGGAAAAGACGACATAGTGTCGTTTGCATTCAGTCCCGACAATAATTTTTATTATATTCCCGAAACCGGACTTACGGGACAATTCGACATGTCGGCTGGCAAAGATCTTTATTATGAGTTTCCGGCCAAAGCAACCGGAAATGATTGTTTTCATGCATCTCCCGGAGTCAATGATTGGTATGAAACCGTAAAACTGAATTACGGGGTGGATTATTCAGACCGTCGCAAAGCTTACTTTTCTCCGATCCCTTCCACCTGGAAAAAAATGACGGACATCCTTTTGTTTTGGGCTTCGAAGGGAATCGATGCTTTTCGTTGCGATATGGCGGAAATGGTTCCCGCAGAGTTTTGGAATCACGCCATCCCGAAAGTTAAAGCGAAACATAAGGATCTTTTATTCATCGGGGAAATTTACAATCCTCATGAATACAAAAAATATCTCGAAGTCGGACGGTTCGATTATTTATATGATAAAGCAGGATTATACGACACGTTGCGGAACGTGATTTGCGGCTATGATTTTGCGACGTCCATTTCCCGCTGCTGGCAGCAATTGGGCGACATGCAACATCAAATGTTGAATTTTCTGGAAAACCACGACGAACAGCGCATCGCCTCCGATTTTTTTGCTGGAAACCCGTTTGCCGCCATTCCGGGTATGATTGTCGCCGCCACCATGAATGTCAACCCGGTTATGATTTATAACGGTCAGGAATTGGGAGAAAAAGGAATGGATCATGAAGGGTTCAGCGGAATAGACGGCCGTACAAGCATTTTCGATTATTGGTCGATGAAATCGGTGAGGGATTGGGCAAATCACGGAAAATTCAACGAAGAAAAACTTTCCCGGGATCAAATCACCTTGAAGAAATTTTATACTAAATTGTTGAAGCTTTGCAATTCGGAGAAATCGATCAGCAAGGGATTGTTTTACGATTTGATGTATGTGAATAATGATAGTCCGAATTTTAATCCGCTGAAACAATATGCCTACATCCGGACGGATGAGGAAACCATGCTGCTCATTGTCGTGAATTTCGATTCGCGGAATGTGGATGTCGCGGTTAAAATTCCGAAACATGCTTTCGACTTTTTCCTGATTGCCAAGAAAAAGAATGTTGTCTGCACCGACTTACTATCAGGCGAAACCATTAAACAAAACATCCTTCCCGACGAAAAAATTGCTATGCATATTCCTGCTTATTCAGGCAGAATTTATAAATGGAAATATGCGAAAATAGGTTAAGATCGCACAGATTTCACGGATTTCACGGATTTTTAATGGATGCCGGTGAAATAGAACCGGATGACAACCCGGCAATAATAATAAAATACAGCAATAGTGAATATCACCTGATTTCCAAAATCTGTGTCATCCGTGAAATCTGTGCGAAAATCAATATCCGAAAATTTCTTCCAAGCTCAATTTCTTCACGTTCCCG
>WRGA01000051.1 GCA_009787405.1 Candidatus Azobacteroides sp. | reverse complement strand
TCTTTCTGCTTGCTCGCTGCATCATGTCAAAGACCTTCC
The DNA here is from genome assembly GCA_009787405.1 of Candidatus Azobacteroides sp. Taxonomy (GTDB): domain Bacteria; phylum Bacteroidota; class Bacteroidia; order Bacteroidales; family WRGA01; genus WRGA01. Next base: position 12,090 of record WRGA01000051.1, on the reverse strand, counting down.
TCTTTTTCCGTCCCCTAAGGGGCGGAAAAAAACGTGGAGAATAACGGATTCGAACCGTCTATAACGCCTGATAATCCACATCTTCGTTTAACTCCAAAATTGGGGGAAGTGAACCATAGTATTTTCCTTATCCTCTACTTTTCACTCCCGTTTATCCGAATCTCTTTTCGAATGCGGATGCAAAAGTAATACTTTTAATATTACACTCCAAACTTTTTCCGCAGGTATTTTTATATTTTTACTCTTCATTTTTGCTCTTCATCTGATTTTCAACCCTATAAATCCACAAAAAATTTATATTTTTAAACTATCTTATTTAATCTCCCACGTCAATTCGTCTTTTTCATCTTTTCCTACCACAAGTTTTTGCCCTTGATTGAGTTTGCCTCCTACTATCAGGCGCGAAATAGGCCGTCTGAGGCAAGTGCGTATCGTTCCCGCCACTTGGCGTGCCCCATATTTAGGGGTAAAACCTTTTCGGGCAAGCATCATTCCGGTTTCTTCCCCGATTTCTATCTCTATACCTTGTTTACTCAGCGCATTTTCAAGACTTTTCATCTGTATATTGAAAATCTTCAGCAACATCGTTTCATTGATCGGTGAAAATGGAACGATTTCCGACAGTCGCGCTAAAAACTCCGGACGGAAATACTGCCCCATCACTTCCATCAGTTGCGCAGTGGTGGGAGTAATACCCTGTGATAATTGATTGGTAAGCCATTCACTGCCTACATTAGAAGTGAAAAGTACAATAGCATTCGAAAAATCGCCTTCCTTACCCAAACGATCGTGCAGTTTCCCTTCATCCATAATCTGAAGGAAAATGTCATACACCGACGAATGAGCCTTTTCTATTTCATCAAACAGTACTACGGCATACGGTTGCCGGCGTATCTTATTCACCAATAAGCCGCCTTCTTCGTAACCGACATATCCCGGAGGCGCTCCGTAAAGCAATGCCGCCGAATGTTCTTCCTTAAATTCCGACATGTCGAAACGAATCATCGCTTTTTCCTCATTGAAAAGAACTTCCGCCAACGATTTAGCCAGTTCCGTTTTTCCGGTACCCGTCGGCCCCAGCAGAAAAAAAGAACCGATAGGCTGCCCGGCCTTGTTCAATCCGCTTCGGGATTCCAAAATGGCATCCACAAGCGATTTCAACGCTCCATCCTGCCCTACTACCCTGCGACGAAGCAGGTCTTCCATATTCAACAGGCGTTCTTTTTCCTGCGCCTGCACTTTTCCGATAGGAATTCCGGTTTTGCCCGAAATAACAGCAGCAACTTCGTGCACCTGTATGGTCGTTATTTTCTCTTTTACAAATTCACGTAATGCATCCAGAGCTTTATCAATATATTCAAACAGTTTTGTATCGTCTTCTATTTCTCCGGCATCCGCCTCCTCAGTAATCATTCCCAACAACACAGGGCTAAGTCTGTTTTGCATCGAGAAATAAAGGAAACGGAGATCTTCGAGTTTTTCCTCCCTGCTTTTTTCAAAAGCACCTTCTATAACCGCCAGCTCATTCGTAAAATATGCTATGTCTTTCCGGGCTGTCTCATTTACCATCTTTGTGGCAGACATGGTACGGTCCATCAGGTCGATGGCGGAGTCGGGAAGCCTTCTGTCTTTATCATAACGTTTGGCAAGCCTTACGCATTCTTCAACGGCTTCTTCGGATATATCCAACCCATGAAAATCTTTATAGCGGGGAAGTACCGAATGCATCATCATAATGGCCGACTTTGTATCCGGTTCTTCAATCTGCAATACTTCAAACCGGCGGTTAAAAGCATGGTCGGGTTCTATCAGCTTGCGATATTCGTCTATTGTAGTTGCCCCGATAACCGTCAGGTCTCCTTTCGAAAGTTCCGGTTTCAATATATTGGCAGCGCCGGAATTTCCCTGTTTGGGGTCAAGCAGGATATGTATTTCGTCAATAAAAAGGATCGCATTGTCAATATTGCGGATTTCCCCGGTTATATTTTTCAGGCGGTCTTCTATTTCTCCTTTGTAAGTCGCTCCCGCAATCAAAGCGCCTGTATCGAGTTCATACACGACAGCACCGTCAAGATAAGAAGGAACATTCTTATTGACAATATCATAAGCCAGTCCGTCTACCAAAGCTGTCTTCCCCACCCCCGAATCTCCGATAATCATGACATTGGGTTTGCCATGGCGTCCCAGAATCTCCATCATCATCCGTGTTTCCTTATCGCGGCTGACGACAGGATGAATTTTCCGTTCCACGGCTAAAGCTGTTTTATCCACACAATATTTCAGCAGATTGACCAATGGCGCCCCACCGGCTTCTTCCAACGGAATAAATGAAGAACCTCCGCCGTTAAGCCCTATCTTGGCCTGCGTTTCTTTTTCGTTGAGGTAAAGCTCGAATATCTCGTTCTCTCTTAACGGAAACGACTTCAACCGGTCTGCCGAAAAACCCACACCCGGCTTGGCTAAGGCAGCCAGCACACAGATCGGATTGATTTCGAGCAACCCGAGCTTCAGGCGTACATTATCCGATTCTTCAAATATCGCAGGGATTTTTTCATCAGGTTGTATATCAACGACAACGCCTGCTTTCGGAAATTCATCGATATGCATATCCGCCCATTCTTCGAAATATTCCCAATCCTTATTCATACTCCGAATAAAACTTTGCAGTCCTATTTCTTTATGCATGAGCGCTTTAAGCAAATGCGGCGCCGAATATTGCGCATGATGATATTCACGGGCTACGGCTTGTGCAATACGGACAGCCGTTCTTACCGATTCATTCAGGTTGATAAAGTCCATCTTATTCGTGTATTTTTTATTTTATTATATTGACAACATAGTCGTAATTATTGGGGGAACGCTTGACAAGCCGCGTCCGCAAATCTTTTATCACTTCTTTTTCATTCAGGTAATCCCTGTATTTCTCTTTGGGCTTTATTTGAATTTCCATGACATTAATTAATCCTGTTTTAAATCTATGGCTGATTTTTACACTTTTGGCCACATTTATACTCTCCGCATATTTTCCTACCTCCAAACGGCAATAGCCGATAATATCATACTTTGTCAATATCCGCCCCTTCGATGTCAGAAAAAACCGGTTGATTGCTTCCAAGCTTTCCATATCATAAAAAGTCCTGCCACCGACAACAGGCGTCAGGAAAACAGCTTTATTCCTGTTTAATTCAGAAACTTTGGTCGCCATCATGACAGTACCTTCTTCTAATCCGTTGATCTGTCCGGCTAAAGTAGTCCGGTACGAAACAACCGGAGTCGCCGTATTATCATCTGTCCGGACAGATAACGTTGCCACATCCGCATATTCATTCATCCGGTTGAGATCAAGACGATAACTATCCTGATCCTGAATATCCAATAACAAATTCAATACCTCCTGAATTTTTTCTTCATCAATTTCGGGAAATGCCGGTTTATCATTTTGAATGACATCAATAAAACGTTCTAAATAATCACATATACGTCCGTCATCCATCTTTTTTTTGCGTATGGGAACAACTGTATATGTTCCGTTTCTCTTTTTTGCGGTATCGTAATCGGTAAAAATACCGGAATTTGTATCCGAGACGGATTCAATCTCTAAAAATTCCTCACCTGTTTCCGATGGTAAAGAGAGTGTATCGGAAATGTTTTTCCCGACCGACAAATATTCATTATATCTCCCGTTCAATACCGGAAAAGCATTCAGTACAATAATCATTTTATCTATATCAGCCTCTTCGAATTGCGGAGGAAAAGAAATACTCAACCAATTCTCTTCCGGCAACGAAGCCGGAATATCTTCCGGAATAATCGCCGATAACTCGGAAGGAAAGGTTTTCACGGAAATATCATCTAAACGGATCGCATCGGTTATCGTTCGGTAGTGGGTTTCATAGAAATGAAGTATATCTCTTTCTGTGCCGGTGCATACCGAGTCGGGTGCAACAGGCAGGCCTGCCCGTACATTGAGCCGCTTCCCGGCCATTGACCATTCGGTCGCAGACAATAAATCATAATAATCATGATTATCATTCAAATGAGGAAAATCAATATAAAAAAACAAATTTTCCGGTTGTTTTATTTCCGGATTCGCTTCCAGCCCGATCCAAACCGTATTATATGATGCTTTCTTTTCTGTATCAATCTCCAATGATTTATTTCCATACTCATCAACAGACCATAACGACCGGTTAAAAAAGAGATGTTTTACACTAATGTTATAGAGTGTAATATCAATCGGGGAAGTAAAAACAGGCGGTTTATTTTTACTGTTTTTCAACTGATCCGATAATTCTTTGATACTGAATTCCACTTTCCTGTTTAAATGATACATCGGAATAGCAGGCCTGACCTGCAAAACGCCGTGAGCCGGACGTACATAATTATATCCGGACGGGGAAAGGGTTTCAACCAGTTTCTCCAGGATGGTAGCATCTATATCGCCCAATTTGTTATCTAACAAATATAATTCATTGCATACTTCTTCTATCATCAATTGAAAAAGCGGGTTGATATTATTCGGATTTTTTGTTCCCCATATCATATTCACATAACGGACAATCTCATTGCGTATGGCTTCTTTACTCTTCATCTGTTATTTTAATTTTTTTATCATTAATGAACGATCATGGCAACAACTTCCGGTCTACCCAATAATAAGTCTGCCCGTTTGATTCGAATTTTTCGGCTTTGTTCAAATCGTCCTTCCTGCTTTTGAAATAAAGGATCAGGTCTTCAAGCATCTTATCCGTTACGATCTTTTCATTCATAAGATCTTTTATCTTTATTTTATTCAGAGCCGGCGCAGCCGACGGACTGCCCGTTATCTGCCGTTGCGCTTCTGCCAGAGACATTGATTTGAGTATTTTCCCTTTTTGCTTGCAGCGTTTACAATACTTGATCGTATTCATATACAGGTTTTTCAGATATTTCCTGACCCTGTAAGTGCAGTCATATTCCCCCGCAGAAATCGTGTTTAAATCAGTGTCGGACATCGTATCATTTTTATTATCCACCTGTTCTCTTTTACTGTCCGACTTGATTACCTCAAACAAATCTTCATCACAGTTACAAGGTTTGTCCTTTTGTTTCGGCGCTTCGGCCTGATAAATATATTCCACTTCCTTTTTAGACAGTGCAGCCACAAAATCCTTCAACTCTTCCATTTCACTTTCGGATACCATCAGGCGGTAATCCACATTCCTGTTTAACGAGTCGGTCAATATTATCGGTCCGGTTGCCATGCTCCATGCAGGAATTTCATCCTTAAAGCCTGATATCAGATTCTTGGACGGTATCCTTAATGTATCCAGCCCGAAATATCCGGCAAAATATTTATCGAAACGGGTACGGTTATTGCCTACAGTGTTAAAAGCCCTTGACATATAACGGATAACACTTGCATTATCTTCTTTCATCTGCCGGACAATCGTATCAACATTATTGGTCAGGACATCCAATGACAGGTATTCGCCTTTCGGAGGAAAAAAGATCGCCCCCTGTGTAATACTGTTATCCGGAAAATCGAGGCGGTAACCGTTTTTCGTTTCACCTGTTTCGATATATGAACCGGATTGTTTTATTTGCGCCGGAGATACCAGGATATCACCTTTCGTCTTCTTCATGGTTTCGGCATAAGAGTCGATTATGGTTTCCATATCCAAAACAAAGTTATTGGATGCATTATCATCCACAGCATATACCTGAAACCCGATCAAGCGGCAATTATTGTCCGCAAACTTACTGATCAGGGCCGAATCTGTCATCTCATCAGCATAGCCTGTTTCACCGATCACGACAATCAGGTTCGATTCATCCTTGTATTTACCCGACAGATCTGCAGCTTCGTATATTCCACTCCATGCACGGGTAGGTTTTATCGGGTTCAGCCGGTCTTTATTATCGACTTTCTCCGTCAGGAAATTCACCAGTCCGGAAAAATCGGATGTCAACGGCATGACCACAGGACGCGACAGCCGTTTGCCGGAGTCGTCGATCGTCATGACGCAACCAAAACGGTAAGCATAAGAATCACTCGTCTGTTCAAATAATTGTTGCAGATTCTGGATGGCATTTACGATTTGGGGAAATCGTGCGACGGTATATTCTTTTCCTTCCAAAACAAAAAAGATGTTGATATGTTTCAGGCCGTCAGCTATTTTCTTAAACCTTTCAAGCGATATATGTCCTCCGTTGATATTGATAATATAATTGTTGCCGGTGTCGAAAACGGGCATCGGCAGATGCGCCCTGAATGCGACTAAAGTATCCTTTATACTATATGAAGTTACAGGTGTATATTGGGTCGTCCGGTATTGTTCGGAGAGAAACATACTCACAGCCTGTATATCCTCCGACAAAAATATACAGTTCCGGCCCTCCTGCTTTAACCCTACTTTGCAAGACGACGGCAGTGTAGACATATTGACATGCAGCACCTGCCCGATATCCTTGATCAGAGAGTTGTCAATCCATCCCGGAACATCCTGTTTTACTTCTTCGGGTTTAAGTATCGTCTTTTTCGAAATAAGCGATTTATCTTCTTTTTCGGATTGTTTCATCCGGTAAACGATGCTGTAAGGGGCAACATTTCCCGACGGGGATTCCATTTTCAGGTCTTTGTATACTTTTACCGAATCGGAACCGAAATACATTTCGGCATGATTAACGGGAACGGTATCGGTAAAAATAACCATCATCTTGTCTTTGCGCCCGCCGGCAATGTCAGTTACAGACTGATGATTTAAAAGGAGCTTCGACTTTTGCATCCAACCGTAATATTCGGCTTTTTTATAGTCTAATTTCCCGTTTTTGAGTATGTCGGGAGTATATTTTATCAGTTTCAGGTAATCGCCTTTGGTACCGATAACCAAAAAAGGGTCGAGGAAATCCGCCTCTTTTGCTTTTACTTTTCCGCCGGGATTATTGTATGAAGCATTCTTTTCCCGATCGGAATAGACGACCCACGGACTCTTGTTTATCTCTGTCTTCGGAGCTTTTATCCCTTCTCCGCCACAGTAATTCAAAGAATATTCCCTCGGAATTTTCTTTACCCGGGTAAAACGGTTTACGGGACCACAAGAGCTTAGCATTAATATTCCTGTCAATACACCCGACATAAGGGTTATCTTTACATCTATCGTGTTCGTTCTGTTCATTTTTATGAGCCGGTTTATTCATTATCGGATTGTATGACAATCAATCTCTGTATACACTCTCCGGTTTCGGGGTCGATGTCGACCAGTACATTTTCTATGGAGGTTTTCCCTTTTCCCGTCAACCTCAGGCCCTGACAGTAAGAATAGAAATCATTCTTTTTGGTATTATTGACAATGACCACCACATTCGAATTTTTACATAAATAATTACTCAGTATATAGTTGTAATTCGTATTAAACGGCTTCCGATTGGCAATGGCCTGCAACTTTTCTTTGATGTCGTTGCCGATCAGCGTGGCTACATCGGTGGTGTCATTTTCCATATATTGCGGGTCGATAACAATGGTATGTCTTACCGGATATTTAGTATCTTCGGTCGAAAGCCGCACTTCATACCTGCCCGGGACATCGTATTTGTAGATCACAGTCTGTTCGCGGGCATCGATAGCGCCGGTCTCGCCGAACTCCCAGCGCCATTCTTTGGACGGGCCTACACCACGGAAAACAATATATTCTCCCTGTATGCCTGATGGAGGAGCAACAATTTTGACTAACTCATTTTGTATGTCATCACCTTTTTTTACCCGCACATTGACGATGAACTTTTTTTCGAAGCGTCCGTTTACGGTCAGCCGTATTTGGTATCTGCCCGTTTCAGGATAGGTGTACATCCCTTTTTGCACAGAGGATGTATCCCCGTTGCCGAATTCCCAAAGCCATTCGTCCGCCCCTTTGGTGCTGTCGGCAAAAACGACCGGTATTCCCGCTTCAATATCCGACGGAGAGACTGACGCTTTTACTTCCCTTGTCGTAAGGTATGTACGGACAAAAAAGGCCAAGCCGATACAAACGGCAATAACTCCTATGACAACGTAAATCCGATCATTGAATATTTTGCTTTCCATATTTACATGTAGTTTATTTCTTATTTCCGGTTTATTTCTTTGTATTTTTGAGTTCTTCCTGCTTCTTTTGCAGACCTATTTCGCAATCTTCGAGGTTTTTCTTGAAGATGACGATATTCTGCTGTTTGCTCCACAACTCTTTTTTATCATCGAACCACATGCGGTAAAAGCCGGATATCCGGTCGAATATTTTATATCTGTCGTCGTAACTGTTCTTATCATAGATGCTTTTAATGTCATTCAGGTAAAACTTAATGTCATTTTCCTCATAACCGGCATTGATACCCGGGTCAAAGACTTTTATCTTATTGTATATGGAATCTATGACGACCATTTTGTCGCTTTGCATATCCTGAAAGCCCCTGATACGATCCATCTTGGCGATGGTAAATTCTTTCCGGGCCGTAGTCTTCTCGTCCGAATTATAATAAAACAAGCACAGGCAGCAGACTACCGTCGTTATAACGAACAACAGAGTGACATATACGGATCCGATAATGCATTCCCGCCGGTTCCTGGTCTGTTTTTCTCTTTCTATATTATCCATATCTTCTCCGTTATTTTTTAAGGGTAACACCCCCCAGCGTTACTTTTCGGGAGGTCTGTTTGTTGTTTTCCACGCACTTCATCAAGTCGTTGCGAACGAGATCTTCTTCTATTTTCGCCGTCCGTATCGAATCTTTTATACTCAGAAAAGAGTTTACCCGACTCATCAACAACCGGAACAATTTAACATCTCTGCCGTTCATATCCTCCATCGAGGCAATGATTTCCTGCTTGCGGCGGCTGACCGAATTTTGCAGCGGAACATCATTTTTATCGGTGTTGAACATCGTGGTATACAAATACAGCGTATCAATGCGTCCGGCAAGGTCGACTTGCCGGATGTAGATTTTGTCGTACTCTCCGGTTTTTTCCACGATACGTTGTACTTCTACCCCGGAGGTACGCATGTAAATAAAGTAATAGAATACCCCGACAAATACACAGACGGCTAAACAGCCTGAAAAAAGCCGGTAGCCTTTGTAGATTTCTTTGTGGTTTTGGATTTGCATAATCGTTTCTGTTAATCAGAATTGTGTATAATATTAAAATATCCGTTTTCTATTATTGTTTCAATTTCCTTAGTATAATGCTTTCCAATTTTCATTTTATTAAAGAGTTTTATAAGATCTAAACGCTTAATACCAATAATTAATTTATGCCAAATGAATATTGTCGTCTTTTTCCTTTATGCCATAATCATAAATAGGAATATTATAATCATTATTATAACATTTCTGCCGAGGCGGTCAACAGGGCTATATTTATAATCCGGTATTTATTCCTAAATATGCTTTACGTGTCTTATCCGATAAACGGAACTTGATATCTGCATCCGATAATTTATATTTTACGGAAACGTTCCGGTCAAAAGGAATAACAAGATCAATAAGCTCATTGAGTATCAGCCTGTTTACGGCATTCGATTCAAATAATTTCATTTTCTCCGTACTTAAAGGGCCGATTGATATTACCAGATCCGTATTATCGCCGCTTACCGAATCGCCCAATATTGAATTAATCCCCAATTTCCATGTCCCGAGCGGAATCTTTTTTTCATCCGGCAGTTTCTTTTTCGTTTTCTTTCCTTCCGATATTTGCACCGGACAATCCAGGATGATTTCCATCACCTTTGACATCAACTCCGGACTTTGAGACACTTCCGCCATAACCGGTATGACCCGGATGAAAAGCAACGCCTGTTTCAGGCTCAGGTATCTCAAAATATTCCACCGGTTTATGAATATATCCCTGAGATTCCCGTAAAAACAAGCTTTATCGAATTTTTGCTCGTACATCCGGGCATCTGTCAATACCTGATCTAAAACAATCTCAAAAGGCCGGAAGTATCTTCGGGCAAAAAATTCTTCATCCCTGTGATCCCGGATTTCACGGATAATATCTTCTTTAGTCCTCTGTTTCCCGGCATTATCAGGTAGATGAAATATCCCCTCCGGCAACGAATCATAAATACCGGGACGGTTGGTATAGATATAAAGGTATTCCGTCAGGTCATAGTCCGAGTATCCGGATTCTATTCTGCTGATGTCTTTGGATACATTCCGTTTATCTCCCCGCTCCCGTACAATCAGAATTTTTCCGGCATCCGCCCCGCACTCTATCAATCCGGCTACGACCAATTCCGCCCTGAAATCCGTATCCGGAGTATTGATTAAAGATGAATGATGTAACTTATCTGGTTCCATTTTCAATTAATCAAGGATGGTCCACCCTCCTCTTGTTTTTGAAATTTCCACTTGATTTGACCTTTCGGAAACAACGATATTTTCTTTATGCTGCCCGATGTATTCCAAAGAACCCAGCTTGATCCACAATTCGGAGAGAACATGCAGGAACGATTCGGTCTGTAACATCACCGACCGTATACTGTTATGCTCATAGATGATACCCAGGGTATTGGCAAGAAGCTCTTCGAAAGAACCGGGTGTTACATCGCTCCATTCGTAAAAATATTTCAGCAGTTCCTCTTTTTCGGTTTTATCAATAAAATTCAGGCTGATATAGCACGTATGCGCCAACGTGGAAAAATAACCGGTTATTTCCGCCGGAGTCATTTCCCTTCCCATATTCCTGTATGCATAAAAAACAGAAGCGATGTAACGCATCATGTCTTCACAGACCTCCGCGATATGGACGGCAACAGGCGAGTTTTGTGTCCTGTTCCGCACTTTGCCGATAATAACTTTCGATGCCCGTTCTATATCGTTGAGATATGTCCCGAAACGCTCGTAATAATCCAGTAAATCGGAATGACTGCCCATGCTTGTACAGGGAGGAATATAATTCGTATCCACTTCATAACGCCCGTCTTGCCGGCGCACCCTGCCTATGACCAGATGATGCAACTCCGGTTGTTCATGGTCGATTTTACCTTGAGGGGCCATGGACAACCGGCAGCACTCGATTACACAAGGATGACGGGGCGGTGTTTCTTCGATATCGGGAATGCCTGTCGGAATGCGCTTGAACGGATCGACGGAAAGAATCACATCCCAAAATTGTGTCGTCGTCGATTCCTTATCCTTTTCTTTATCGAATGAATGAGTATAAAGCAGATAATCGGACTGTCCGGGATTAAACGATATTCTGCATCCCGAAGATGTAATTGCATTACAGCACCTCAAACGTATTTCAACTCTTCCCGTAACCTGCTCGCTGATGTCAAATTCAGAAGAATTACCCTGCCGGTCCGTTGCCGGCAATAATCCGTAATTATAAGACGTCAGCCGTGTAAGCTGATTATCGCATAACCGGTCGATAAAATAATCTTCCAGTTGTTGCAAATGTTCAACCCCGACACTCATTCCTTCCACCCAGTTTACCAATTTATGCTCTTCTTTGTTTTGCATATTATGTTTTTTATATCCGGTTATATTTAAATTGTACTAAAACTCAATTTTCAATCCGTTCCTGTTCTCCACGTTGCGCTTCAGTCTGTCTATGTTTCCCCGCCGAGGCGGACATGTTGTCCGTCCTCTTTTTTACTTGAAAAGATTTGCAGTCCGTCAACAAAATTCCTATCCGTTTCCTGTGTGTTCATGGGATTGTTCCTTGTTATTTCGGACAACATGTCCTTCCGAATAACAAAGAACGGACAATATGTCCGCCTTGACAAGGTTTCCGTTATGACAAAAAAAGACCTTCCGATATATTATATCGGTATTTTTCTGCTTCGGAAACGATTTTCAAAAGACGGAACGGAGGGATACCCCGATACTTCGGCAGGGAAAGAGATATCCGCTCCGCATCCGTTCCTGTTTTAATCAGTCGGCCAATTTTGTTCGAATTGGGCGCCTCCGATTTTAAGTACCTGCGCCGAGACCTCGAAGGTAAGAGTCATCGGTTTGTTGCCGATGACATCAATGTCTTCCTCAAAGGAAATAATGTAACCGTTCTCCCACGAAAGTTCTTTCATCTTGGCTTCTTCGTCGCCTTTCTTAAATATGATGCTGCCCGAATTCGGC
>WRGA01000050.1 GCA_009787405.1 Candidatus Azobacteroides sp. | reverse complement strand
TTCTACCGATATAATGTCCCCGGCGGGACAAAAAAAGACGAATATTTTGAAACATTGACACATTTTTTGCATCTCCCTGCAGGGAGAGCCGGGCATAGCATCCGATAATCATTATAAATACTTAAAACGATTTTTTGCAAACAAAAAGAATGACGAGCATAAAATAATATTATGATAATCATTTAGGAAATTTTTAATTGATTTCCAATCCGAAAATATCTTTCAACTGCGACAATGCCGGATTCTTTTTCTGCATCATGGCAAATTGTTCGGATTTACTGAATGGTTTACGATTTTCCCGGTATTCCCGTTCGCGAAGAGTTATTTTGAATTGATTGTTTGACAATGATTTATACATAAAGGAAAGAATGCCGGCCATTTCATTGTTCAATTCATTGACTTGCACCTGATTCAATACAATCACTTCATACAAGTCTTTCAATAACGGTTGCGGTATACAACTCGCCATCGTATTCTTTAATTGTTGCCGTTCCGCAGGCAACGCATTTGCATACTCTTTCCATGAAGCAATCAATGCTTCATCCGTATACGCATTATCGGTAATTGCCGGTTTTTCTTTCACTGTACCGGGTTCCTGTGCTCGATTTTCTTGAGCGGCGTCTTTCAACGAAATAGTCGAAGGGCGTGTTCTCGAATGCGATGCCGGTGCCGGATTTGCCGGCTGCTTCGTCTCAACCGCCGGTTGAGAGATCGATGGTTGAGACGGAACCGCAGTTTGCGCTTGCGGTCGGTTTTGAATCGGCGGGGTTGCCGAAATCGACGGCGAAGCAGCAACTGTACCGGATTGCGCCTGCACTTTTTCGACCGTCGGTTTTTCTCCTCCCGACGGCGGATTGTTTCCCGAAAGCCGGCACAACCGAATCAACGCCAATTCGATCAACAACCGTTTATTTTTGCTTTGACGGTAATTCAATTCCGCATCGTTGCTTATTTCCAATGATTGGTAAAGAACCGGAATCGAACAGGATTGAGCCTGCTTTTTGTATTTTTCCCGAATGCCGGCCCCGACTTCCAGCAACACCAAGGTTGCTTCATCTTTACAAACCAGCAAATCCCGGAAATGCGAACTCAATCCCGTGATAAAATGATACCCTTCGAATCCTTTGTTCAACACTTCGTCGAATATCAACAAAGATCCGGGAATGTTGCCCGCCAAAAAAGCATCGGTCAGACGAAAATAATATTCGTAATCCAACACATTCAGATTCTCGATCACTGCATTATAGGTCACATTTCCGCCCGTAAAACTAACCACCTGATCGAAAATCGAAAGGGCATCACGCATCCCGCCGTCGGCTTTTTGGGCTATAACGGTCAGCGCTTCCGGTTCGACATCGACATTTTCGTGCGAAGCCACGTACTGCAAATGTTCTACCGTGTCTGTAACACTGATCCGGTTGAAATCATAAATTTGACAACGCGAAAGAATTGTCGCTAAAATTTTATATTTTTCAGTGGTCGCCAGAATGAAAATGGCATGCTTCGGCGGTTCTTCCAAAGTCTTCAAAAACGCATTGAACGCTCCCGTCGACAACATGTGCACCTCGTCGATGATGTACACTTTGTATTTGCCGATTTGAGGCGGAATGCGCACCTGTTCCACCAACGAACGAATATCATCGACCGAGTTGTTCGAAGCGGCATCCAATTCATGGATATTATACGAACGTTGCTCGTTAAAAGCTTTGCACGATTCGCATTGATTGCAGGCTTCACCTTCGGGCGTCAAATCGAGGCAATTGATTGTTTTCGCAAAAATCCGCGCACAAGTGGTTTTCCCCACTCCGCGCGGCCCGCAAAACAAATAGGCGTGCGCCAGTTTATTATTGGCAATCGCATTCTTTAAGGTAGTTGTCAGCGCTTTTTGTCCGATCACCGATCGAAATGTCGACGGACGGTATTTTCGCGCCGAAACGATGTAGTTATCCATCAAAAAGTTAAGAGTTATGAGTTATGAGTTAAAAAATATATCTATACTTGCAAAGATAAGTATTTTATCGAATAATGCTACCTTTGCAGGGTCTAAAACAGAACGAATACGAGTAACAGGCGAATTATATGAATGTAAATACGACTAACCGGGTTATTGCTTTTACAGTTGTTATTTTTTCGATATTTTCTTTTTCCTGCAAAGACAAAAAAACAATCATTGAAGTGAAAGGAACTCCGATCGATTCCACTTCCTATTTCCTGAATGCTCAAGCGGAATCGTATATCCGGAACAACAGTTTCTATACAAGTGAAATTCAAAGCGACTCCACGTTTGTCTGCCTGTATGTTCTTCCGGAAAACAAACATGTTTTTTTCTTTTCCGATACGCTCAATCAAATGTATGCCTGCAAATACAGATTGATTCAAAATCGTGTCGATACACTTGCTACCGTTTTACTTGAAGAAAATGAACAGGGATACTTTTCGATCGACACTTTGTCTTTCAAGCAGGTCCCGATCCAAGATGTACCGTTTTTATATTTTTCCTACAAAGAAGGACACCAAGATGCTGCCATTCAGGAACAAACGGTCTGTTTCCGTTTGATCAATCTCCGGGATTTATCGGATTATTTGCTGACGTGTACGGGAAAACCCTCTTTTAAATGCGACGATTGTATCGACGGCGAACTTGAAGCCGATGCAAAACTCCGGAAAAATCCGTTGATTCTGAATAAATTAAAAGAATTAAGCAAAAGCAGCCACCTGATTTATCAGCGAAGTGAAAAAGATAACGACATCTATTATTATTTAAATTACGAGAGCAAATGGAATCGGGACAATCAGACAGACAATGCTTGGGGCGCCGGTTATTCAACGATAACAACTCCCATTAAATCAACTTATTATACAACAAATTTATTTCGATTGAATCGAGGAACTGTCAATGATTCCATTGAAAATGACAAATATATTTTGGTGAATTATTTCAGAGGAAATATTATCGGATATGATAAACTCCGTAAATTGTATTTTCCTTTATGGATCGAAAGTTGTATCAACTTCTGCGATAAAAATATCCGTTTCTTTTCGGAAGATTCTTTAAGTATTTCCTATACGGAAAACGGAAACATCGAATATCTTATTTCAACAAATGATATTCTTTTTGATTCAAAATTCGGAGACTGATTTTTATTTACAAACAGACAGTTTACTATTTCTATTCATAAGTACATGGCAGAATTTAATATCTACTATTTTTTTCAACATACTTAATGTTTTTTACTTTTTACTTTTATTAAAACGATGACCTATACCATATCGGATATTTCAAATATTATCGAAGCGGATGCCCACATTCAACAAGATTCCCGAATTAATTTTTTACTGACGGACAGCCGTTCGCTGGCTTTTCCTGAAGAAAGTTTGTTTTTTGCGCTTAAAACCGGGCGAAATGACGGTCATAAATACATTGATTCGCTTTACCGGTTGAATGTCCGGAATTTTGTGGTCAGCGAACAATTGCCTGAATTTGATGCATTCGGCGATGCAAACTTTCTGTATGTCAAAAATACTTTGGAGGCACTGCAAACTTTATCGGCCTGTCACCGGAAACAATTTTCGATCCCGGTGATAGGCATTACCGGAAGCAACGGCAAAACAATCGTGAAAGAATGGTTGTATCAATTGCTGCAGGAAGACAAACAAATCGTTCGTTCGCCGCGCAGTTACAATTCACAAATCGGCGTTCCGCTTTCGGTTTGGCAGTTGAACAACGACACCGGGTTCGGAATTTTTGAAGCGGGAATTTCCGAATACGGAGAAATGAAATCATTGCAAAAAATCATTCTTCCGAATATTTGTGTCTTGACCAATATCGGAGAAGCTCATCAAGAAAATTTTACGTCGTTGGCAGACAAATGTTCCGAAAAACTGATTTTGGCCGAAGATTGCGACCGGTTGATTTACAATGCCGATGATCCGTTGATCTCAAGCGTCGTCAACCGCTTGAATCTTCAATCCCGAAGTTTGAGTTGGGGTTCCGGCGATAACCGGTTGCCGATCTATATTTCCGGTACCGAAAAACAAAATTTCAAAACACGGATCAGTTACGTTTATCAACAAAAAACGTCTTCTTTTCTTATTCCTTTCGATGACGATGCTTCGATCGAAAATGCGAAACATTGCTTGGCCGTTATGCTGCATTTCGGTGTTTCCGACGAGGTCATCGCAGAAAGAATGGCCCGGCTGGAAGCTGTTGCCATGCGCCTCGAAGTAAAAGAAGGAAAAAACAATTGCATCCTGATCAACGACACTTACAATTCCGACATTCATTCGTTGGATATCGCACTTGACTTTCAATTGAGACGGGACTCCGATAAAAAACTGAAACATACGCTGATTCTTTCCGATATTCTTCAAAGCGGCATTCCCGACAACGAATTATACCGGAAAGTCGCTTCGTTGATCGTGCAACGAAAGATTGACAAACTCATCGGAATCGGAAAAAATATACACGAAAATGCGGCTGTTTTTCAATCGGTCGATTGCGAATTTTACCGCAAAACGGAAGATTTTTTGCAATCCGGCGCCGACAAAAATTTGAAAAACGAAATCATATTGATCAAAGGTTCGCGTACTTTTCAATTTGAAAAAATATCGGAAGCTCTTGAATTACAAGTTCATGAAACCATATTGGAAGTCGATTTGGATGCATTGGTGTATAATTTTAATTATTATCGCTCCAAATTAAAGCCGGCCACAAAAATGATCTGCATGGTAAAAGCGTTTGCTTACGGCACAGGTGCATACGAAGTCGCCAAAACGTTGCAAGACCATCATTGCAGCTATCTGGCCGTCGCCGTCGCCGACGAGGGTGCCGCGTTACGTAAAGCCGGACTTTCGATTCCTGTTATGGTCATGAATCCCGAACCATCCGCTTTTCAAACGATTTTCGACAACCGCCTCGAACCCGAAATTTATAGTTTCCGGTTATTGGAGGCCTTCATCAAAGATGCCGACAAACAAGGCATCACCAATTATCCGATTCATTTGAAGATTGATACGGGAATGCATCGTTTGGGATTTTTCCCCGAAGAAATCGAAAAAGTAACGTCGTTGTTGAACCGGCAAAATACATTAACCGTTCGATCCGTCTTTTCGCACTTGGCTTGCAGTGAAGATCCGGAGGAAGACGATTACACCCGCATGCAAATCCGGATCTTTACGGAATGCGGGACAAAAATCGATCATTTATTGGGATACAAATCGTTGAAACATATTTTAAATTCTGAAGGAATCATCCGTTTTCCCGAGGCGCAAATGGATATGGTTCGATTGGGATTGGGATTGTACGGCGTCAATTCTTCGGGAGGATTGAAGAACGTGACCACGCTTAAAACAACCATTCTGCAAATTCGCGAATTGCCTCCGGGCGAAACAGTCGGTTACAACCGAAAGGGCGTCATTACCGTTCCTTCCCGCATCGCAACCATTCCCATCGGATATGCCGACGGACTGAACCGAAAGTTGGGCAACGGAAATTTATCGGTTTTGATCAACGGTAAATTTGCTCCGACCATCGGAAATATTTGTATGGATCTGTCCATGATAGACGTAACGAATATTTCTTGTCAAGAAGGCGATGCGGTCACGATTTTCGGAGAAGAACAACCGATCAAAATACCGGCTCAAAAATTGCAAACCATTCCTTATGAAATCATCACATCGATTTCGGAACGGGTAAAACGGGTGTATTACGCGGAATAAATTTACCTGTAAAGTAAAAAACATCATTAATATGAGCAAATTCGAAGTCAATATTTTAGGTTGCGGCTCTGCTCTTCCTACCTCGCGACATTATCCGTCTTCTCAAGTCTTAAATGTGAAAGACAAACTTTTTATGATCGATGCCGGAGAAGGCGCTCAACAGCAATTTCGCAGAATGGGATTGAAATTCAATCTGTTGCAACATATTTTTATTTCTCATTTACACGGAGATCATTGTTTCGGATTGCCCGGATTGCTTTCGTCCTTGTCCATGCTCGGGCGCACCGGCGAATTGGTGATTCATGCTTACGGCGAACTGGAAAACATTATCCGCCCGATATTGGATTATTTTTGCCGGGATATGGATTATCAGGTGCGGATAAACCCGATTTCTCCCCGTAAAAATGAATTAATCTACGAAGACCGTTCCGTTCAAGTGTTCACTATTCCGTTGAAACACGGCATTCCCACTTGCGGCTTCTTATTCGAAGAAAAAAAGCGGGACGCCCACATCATCCGGGATCTGATTGATTTTTACCAAGTGCCTGTCAAAGAAATTGCTAAAATAAAAGCCGGCAGCGATTTTGTCACTCCCGACGGTGAAATTGTTCCCAACAACCGATTGACCACTCCGGCCGCCGAACCGAAAAAATATGCTTATTGCTCCGATACAGGCTATTCCGAAAAAATCATCCCCATTATCGAGGGCGTCGATCTGCTTTTTCATGAAGCCACATTCATGCAGGAAGATCTGGCCAAAGCAAAGGAAACATTCCATTCGTCAGCCGGGCAAGCCGCGGAAATTGCCCGGAAAGCTTCGGTAAAAAAACTGCTGATCGGACATTATTCGGCTCGCTATGAAGATATTGCTCCGTTGCTGAAAGAAGCGCAAAACGTTTTCCCGGATACGGTGGCGGCATACGAGGGGATGTGTATTTCCGTTTAATCCTGACTTTTCCTTGGGTCAAAATACAACCTGAAGACCAATAATGAAATAATAAGATTAGAAGCTATGTTATAACTGATTGACATTGAGGTTGTTTTGTTGAAAAAATAAGATAAAAACAAGGCTTTAAGACCATGCGCAGTAAATAGCGTATGGTTTACAAAATTGCGTGAGCGAAAGATTAAAGAACGAAATAAACAAGAGATTCGGTTATGAAGTCATTGCCGCATTTCAAAACAAATCGGAATGAGTACCTGTATATAAGAGCCTTATGACTCTTTATTCATGATCTATTTCCCAAATCAAGAGCCAATCAGGACAATGTGGCATTCCCGATAACCTGAATATTTTCCTAACAATTTATGTGAATTAAAAGATTTATCTATTTACCATTCAGTTGTTGAATTAAATCAAACAATAAAGAAATATCATATCCCCTTTTTTGAATGTGTTTAAAATTTCTTTTAATATTGTTTGTAAATTCTATCTCAAACATAATCAGAATTTCAATTTTTCCATTAACAGG
The DNA here is from genome assembly GCA_009787405.1 of Candidatus Azobacteroides sp. GTDB lineage: Bacteria > Bacteroidota > Bacteroidia > Bacteroidales > WRGA01 > WRGA01. Next base: position 4,743 of record WRGA01000050.1, on the reverse strand, counting down.
CTCTGATAAATCTTTCCTCCCGACACGCACGAACAATTCACGCTTTAAAAGCATGAACCTTCGCTACTTTATTCTCGAGGGAAAATTTCCTAAGTTTCAGAAGCAAAGAATACTAAGAAACACTCCTTAATATGTCTTAAAATTTGCACCACTTTTATCGACGGTGAAATGCGTTCGGTGGCGCCCCATGCAGCGTTCATCGCGCCCTCCACAATGTGTTTACGGAATTAATGGAAAAAATGTAAGTATATTCATGGTCTTTCTTTTATTATTTACTAAATATCTATCGTCTCCCCTTCATCATCTTCGCACCGCAGCGTATCTATTCGCCACCCTCTTTCTTGTGCTATACGTATGCTCTTTTCGCTGATTATGCCCATATTATTTTTTCCGATAGATATTATTTTTTCAACGTCAAAAAGGTTACTGTGTAATGTACGGAAAAGTTTGCCCAGCGCAGTTTCTGAGAAGTTGTTTTTACAGCAAGACAATAGAGTTATTTTCGTATTTTTGCTGACATCCAACTTTTTTAATTGATTATAGGAACAATATAACCTCTCTAATGCAGTATTTTTGCTGACATCCAAATTTGTTAATTGATTTCCGGAACAAATCAACCTCGTTAATTCAGTATTCTTGCTGACATCTAAACTTGTTAATTGATTAGCGACACAAACCAACTCCGTTAATTCAGTATTTTTGCTGACATCTAAACTTGTTAATCGGTTAATGTAACAATGCAACCGCTCTAATTTCGGGTTTTTACTGACATCTAACTTTGTTAATTGATTATTTTCACAAAACAACTCCTTTAATGCAGGGTTTTTACTGACATCTAAACTTGTTAATTGATTTTTGGAACAATTCAAGTATGTTATATTCGCACCTATTATTGTGATAGTATAGGTGCCGGAATTGTGATAGTAATGTGTTTGGTCTCCATTAAAAAATCCCCAAATATCCTCAATATTGCTTTCGACTATTGTTCCATCTCCCCAATCAATGGTTGCGATACTTGTACCTGTTATGTGTATTTTAACTTCGCTATCCGCCGTTTCAAAAGTTATCATTCCTTCCGCGTCTTGGGCGTTCGCGGTTGCGTAAATACATACACAAGTGAGTATCGCAATTAACTTTTTCATAAATTTATTTTTTACGGTTTATAAAAACAATGCCGTTATTGTAATCAAAATTGTTATGAGAGAATTACCACTCCCGTTTATTATATCATAGGCAATTTTTTTAGATCTTTCAGACAAAGGTATGAATTTGTATTGAGAATCATTCCGGAAGTACCGGATATAAAACAGGGGTATTCTTTTATCAACATCCGATTTTAAAAAATTATTTTAAACATTTGATTAAATTATTTGCTTAAATCAAAAAATCAATCTATGTTTGTAGTGTCATTTTTATCGTATTGTCATGGAAAAAGATCTCCCGACAGAAAAAAAAATAAAGGAAGCGGCACGGAAAATATTTCACAAAAAAGGTTACGCCGGCACACGTACACGCGATATTGCCGAGGAAGCGGGTATCAATCCGGCATTGCTTAATTATTATTACAGAAGTAAGGAGAAACTTTTTGACTTGGTTTTCGATGAAGGTTTTTCGGAAATTTCCGCATCGCTGAACATTTTGTTGAATGACGACAAATTCGATTTGGCCGTTAAGATCGATTATATTGTCAATAAATATATTGATGTTGTTTCGAAGAATCCGGATTTGCCGTTGTTTATTCTGGGAGAAATCAAAGCGAACCCGGAGAATCTTAAAAAAAAATTGGGCTTATCCGGAACACTTTTGACTACGTCTAAATTATATGAACAGATGCGCAATCAATTGGATTTTTCCGGATCAATACCTGTTAATCCGATCCATATCATTATCAATATTTTATCGATGACCATCTTCCCGTTTGTCGGTAAACCGTTGATCAAAAATATGACGGAGATGAACGATCTCGATTTCGAGCAATTCATCGAAGAACGCCGGACGCTGATTCCGATGTGGATAAAATCGATGCTGAAAATTCAAGAAAAGTAAAAATGATGTTTTTATGAACGCATTTCGGTATATTTCAGGATGTCTGATTTTCTCGATGTTTCAATCGGCGGCAGCTCAACAATCGTTGAATCTCGACGATTGTCAACGGAAAGCCCGGGTGAATTATCCGATGATTAAACAATTCGGATTATTGGAAAAGTCGGAAGAATACAATTTATCTAATCTGTCCAAAGCATATCTGCCGCAAATTTCATTGAATGCTCAAGCAAATTATCAATCGGATGCCGTACATTTTCCGATCCATATTCCGGGAATTGACCTCCCGACCATCGACAAAGATCAATACAGAGCAATCATTGATGTTACGCAGACTATTTGGGACGGTGGAATCACCTCTTCGCAACAAAAAATCACCCGTTCGGCGAATGAGGTGGAGATACAAAATGTGGAAGTAACGCTTTATTCCATCCGGGAGCGCGTCAACAATTTGTTTTTCGGGGTTCTTACGCTCGACGAACAAATCAGGCAACTCGATATCCTCAAGGAAGATTTGCAGACCAATTTCAATACCGTCAATGCCCTCAAACAAAACGGAACATCCATGCAATCGGATGTGGATGCCGTTCAAGTGGAAATTTTGAATACGGAACAACAAAAAATACAATTGTTATCGTTGAGAAAGGCTTATACCGAAATGCTTTCGGTCATGATCAACGAAAAAATCATCGACCAAACCCGTTTAGAAAAGCCGGATGCCGGGCCGGTCAATCCTTACGGTACAATCAATCGCCCCGAAGTCCTTTTGTTCGATAAACAACGTTCACTCTTCGATGCAAAAAAAAGCATGATTACGGCCAAAAACAGGCCGAATTTTTCTTTTTTTCTGCAAGGCGGATACGGAAAACCGGGATTAAATATGCTGTCAAATGATTTTGAATTTTTCGGGTCGGGCGGCCTTCGATTCAACTGGATTTTCGGAAACCTGTACACCAAAAGCAACGAAACAAAGTTGATAGATGTCAACCGGAATTTAATCGACACACAGGAAGAAACATTTTTATTCAATACAAATTTGCAATTGACTCAAATCTACAACGAGATACAAAAAACGAAAGAGTTAATGAAAAAAGACGACGAGATCATTCAACTCCGGGCACGTATAAAACTTGCATCCGAAAGCAAATACAAAAACGGCGTTTACACTGTCAACGATCTGCTCAAAGACATCTATGCCGAAAATCAGTCCCGACAAGCTAAAATCTTACATGAAATTCAATATTTGTCAAGTATTTATAATTATAAAAATGCTCAAGGAGATTAGTTATTTGCCCGGCTACTCCTTTGCGTTATTAGTCTTCGGCGTTATTGGTTACAGGGTAAATGTCTGATGATAAATGAAAATAAAAACATAGCATTTATAATTAGAATCCTTAAAAACATAAGTATGCCACAAAAAACAATTTATATTTTAAACGCTAAGTCGCAAAGATAGAAAGACACCTCTTTGCATCTTTGCGTTTAAAACAGTAGATATTAAATTCTACCATAAATTAAATATATTTATTTTAAGAACGTACAAATATCATGAATAAAACGAACTCTAATATTAACTTAGAGGCTGTATTTTTCACATAACAAACAAAATTTAAACTAAACATTCAAACAATGACACTTGCTGCCATAAATAGCGCAAAGCAAACAACCCATAACGCCCCTTCCATCCGGATATGCACCTTCGTAATTTTAACATTATTGCTCACCCTGATTTCCTGTAACCGCAATAAATTCGAACATGATGCGTCGGGAATATTTGAAGCATCGGAGGTGATTATGTCGGCTGAAGCATCGGGAAAAATCGAAGCTTTTAACATTACCGAAGGAGATTTGTTAACCAAAGGACAATATATCGGCTACATCGACAGTATCCAACTGTATCTTAGAAAGTTGCAATTGCAGGGGACACGTAAAGCCGTGAACGTGCGAAAACCGGATATTGCATTGCAAATCGCCGCAACCAAAGAGCAAATTGCCAAAGCCGGATTAGAAAAGAGACGGGTGGAAAATCTGTTCCGGGACGGCGCCGCCACGCAAAAACAGGTGGATGATGCCGATTCTCAATTAAAAGTGCTGGAGCAGACATTGACGGCCCAAATCAATTCGCTTTCGACTTCGGTAAACAGCCTGACCGAAGAAAGCTCCACGTATGAAGTCCAAATCGCTCAAGTCGAAGACCAACTGGCAAAATGCAAAATCATCAATCCGATCGACGGCACTGTTTTAAACAAATATGTCGAGACTTACGAAATCGCTGTACCGGGAAAACCGTTGTATAAAATCGCGGATACGAAAAATATGTTTCTTCGCGTGTACCTGATTGCCGATCAATTGAAAAAAGCCGAAGTCGGAGAAAAAGTCACCGTTTACATCGCCCTTTCCGGCAAAGAACAAAAATCATATCCGGGAACGATCACCCAAATTTCGGACAAAGCCGAGTTTACCCCGAAAACCATTCAAACAAAAGATGAACGGCAAAATCTGGTGTATGCCGTAAAAGTCGCCGTGGAAAATACAGACGGGCTGATTAAAATCGGAATGTACGGAGATGTAGATTTTCAACCGTAAAATTAAAAATTTATATAATTATCGGATGTTATACCTGGATATTCCCACAGGTTGAATGTAAAAAATGTGTCAATGTTTCAAAAAAATATTCGTTCTTTTTGTCCCGTCAGGGAC
>WRGA01000049.1 GCA_009787405.1 Candidatus Azobacteroides sp. | reverse complement strand
GTTTCCTTCGCCGATTCCGCACGGAACTTCTTCTCGTCCGTCCTTCCCGCCGTGTCGTGTGTCCATCAATCCTCAAAGATCTCTTTTTTCCTTCTTTTTGTTTTCCCTTTTCTTCCCGCGGGGCGCAAAGGTAAACCTTTTTTCCCCGCCCCGGAACTTTTCCGCTCTTTTTTCAACGGATCCCCGGGAAAACGGCTGCAAAAGTAGGGAAGATTCCATCCCCCTCCAAATTTTTTCCGTCTTTTTTTACCCCCTCAGTCCCGATATAATTCTAAATACCTTATTCTCAGGAAGAAAAATTTGAAGAATTTTCCGGTTCATATCCCGATTTTCTCCTGAATCATTTATATTTTGACTTCGACAAGATCTGCCGACTGTCCGATTGATTCATCAAATCGGGTAAAGTCACATTTTTATTTGTTTCCATATAACGAGAAACAATTCTCCAACCGATAAAAACACCGATTCTCGGAGGATAATCGTCCGTAAAAAAGGCCGAATGGGAAGCATCGGTCATGTATTTGGAGACAATCAAATAATCCTTCGAATAAAGATGTTGATTTCGAATAATATAACGCCACAACTCTTTTTCATTTTTCAAACACAAATTCAATTCATCTTCCGAAAATCCCAACAGAAGAGATTCCGAATCATCAGGCAAAAAGGCCTGCAATGCGTAAATAACCTTCCCCTGATAGATCATATTATCTAACAGGCCGGAATCATTCGGATCAAACGGAAATTCCGAGTATAATAATCCGGTCAAATAATCGGGAACAATTCTGTCCCGAATCATGTTTCGCCGCTGACGAACATTAAAATAGTTTTGATATAACGGATAATCTTCACCCAAGTATTTATCAATACTCAAAGAGAGTATATTTTCCCCGACAATCACCGATTGGTTCAACCCGGAAACATGCATGTAAATCGTCGGAATTTTTATCAGGGGAAAGTAAAAATGAAATTCATCAAAAGCTTTTCCCAACCGAAGTTCAATATCGTCGAGAGCGCTATATTTATTTTCCGTATCGGTATATAACCGGAACAACAGGCTATCGGCAAAATGCTTCTGCATTTTTGACGCAAAAGAAGCAGAATCCGGACTTCCCACCTCCACAATGTATTTGGAGTACAACTCCAAAAAACTCTTATAATCCCGTGTCAACTGTTCCGGCACCGGTTGTTCCGGCTTTTTCAACCAATCATACAGGATTCTATCAAAACGTATAATCGAAACCGGAGATGCCACAACCGCACTGTCCATGTTCTTCCCCGAACCTTTTCCTTGCCGACAGGATACACAAAATATAAGGAGCAGTATGGATAAGCGACAAACTATTTTTTCAGTCATTAGTATATCAATTATAAAATTATTTATTTCTTATGATTTAAATACATGGCAGAATTTAATTTATTCTATTTTAAATGCGAAGATACAATTCACAAATAATTTATGCAATAATATAAAAAGTATGTCGTTATAATTAATTCGCCGGAGAACAATGATTTAACTTATCTTATCATCCCTTTAGCAGTAAAAAGACAACTTTCTATTCTCTCTTATTCTCTCATTAAATGATTTAAAATAAGGGAATAAGGGTTTGTAGGTATGACTAATCCACGCTACTAAGGGAATTGTAAATAGTAGTTAATTCAATACTGACTGATTGATTATATGTCTTTTTTAATAGCATATTTTTTACATCATTACCAGAATTTAAACTTCGCATATTTGCACCTTAGTGTTTAAAATATAAACTATTTTTTACGACATACTTAATGAAAATATTTTTCGATTTTACGAATGGCGGTGTCATGACAAAAAATAATAACATGATCACCGGCTTGAATGTGAGTATCTCCGGTAACGATACAAGCCTTGCCGTCCCGGACAAGTCCGCCGATGGTCAAATCTTTCGGCAATCCCAAATTTTTAACGGCACGTTTGGTTATTTTAGAATCTTCCTTGGCGATCAGTTCCGCCACATCGGCATTTGCCACCGTCATTGTTTTAATATTCGAGACATCCGCATCCAAAAGCAGTTTATAAATATGTCCCGCAGCAATCAGTTTTTTATTGATGACCGTTCCGATATCCAATTTTTCGACCAAAGTGATATAATCTATATTTTCAACTTCGGCCACGGTTTTTTTCACTCCGAAGCGTTTTGCCGCCATACAGGCCAAAATATTCGCTTCAGAATTTGCCGTAAGAGCGACAAAAGCATCCATGTCGCGAATGCCTTCTTCTTTCAACAATTCGGTATCACGACCGTCGCCATGGATAATCATCGCATTGTTTACTTGTTGGGTAAGCCAATGGCAACGATCGATATTTTGTTCAATGATCTTCACATTAACCTGACTCGGCATTCCGAGGCAGGTACGAACCACAATGCGCCCCCCGCCCATGATCATTACATTTTTTACCTCAAATTCTTCTTTCCCGCATATTCTCCTGAGTTTCGGAAGATAATCGGGAGTTGTGGTAAAAAACACAATATCATTTTTTTTTATCACATCCGAACCGCCGGGAATAATTGTTGATGAATATCTTTTTATGCCGACGATATGATAAAATGAATCGTCTTTGGTTAATTCATAAAGAGGAATATTCAAAATAGAAGCATTTTCACGCACTTTGATTCCGGTTAAAATCAACCGACCGCCGTATAACTCGTGCCATTGGCGCATCCAAGGCCTTTTTAAGGCATAAACCACTTCATCTGCGGCCAACATTTCAGGATAAATAAGAGAATGAACTCCCGATTTTTCAAAAAAAGCGCTGGTTTCGGGCAGCAAATATTCATAATTGTCGATCCGCGCCAATGTCTTTTTAGCACCTAATTCCGAGGATAACATACAAGACATGATGTTTTGCGATTCTTCGGGAGTAACCGCCACAAACAAATCCGTATCGCCGACTCCCGCCTCTTTCAAACTGTTTATAGAAGTCGGAGAACCAACGATGGTCATCAAATCAAAATTATCATCCAGATTATTTAACACTTCGGCATTTTTATCCAATAAAACAGTGTCAATCATCTCCCGGGACAACAATTTGGCCAAATAAGTCCCCACCTCTCCGGCTCCCGCAATCAATACCTTCATACGAAAATAATTCTTTTGTTAAGAAACTATTTAAAATTCAATCGGAGTCCGTCTTGGTTATCAGCCTTCGACGTCAATACAAAATTTAAACAACCTCTAAAGAACAAAAAATAAATAACGTATTATCCGTTGTTTATCTCCTGTCTAAATTCCAATATCGATTTTAAAATACCTTCAGCATCTATTCCACAAAGCCGGTACAATTCACTCAAGCTGCCGTGTTGAATGAAATGATCGGGAATACCCAAGCGCTTTATTTTAGGATAATAATCATTATCGGACATAAATTCAAGCACCGTACTGCCCAATCCTCCTGTAATCACTCCGTCTTCAACGGTTATGATATGATCGAAACTTTTTCCGACTTCATGCAACAATTCTGTATCAACCGGTTTCAGAAAAAGCATGTCGTAATGAGCAATTTCGATATTTTCAATCTTCCCGGCCATTTCGACGGCTTTCGCAACCATATTTCCGACAGGCCCGATGGATATGACCGCCATATCTTTCCCCGCTTTCAAGTTTCGTCCCTTACCGACAGGCAACGCCTGCATTTTATTTTTCCAGTCGACCAGCACTCCCCGTCCTCTCGGATAACGAATGACGAAAGGCCCCATTTCGGGTTGTTGTGCCGTAAACATTAAATTTCTCAGGTCATGTTCGTTCAACGGAGAAGCGATCGTCAAGCCGGGAATACAACGAAAATAAGCCAAATCAAAAACGCCGTGATGCGTAGGCCCGTCTTCGCCCACCAATCCGGCTCTGTCCAAACAAAAAACGACATTCAGGTTTTGCAACGCCACATCATGAATCACCTGGTCATAAGCACGTTGCATAAATGAAGAATAAATATTGCAAAACGGCAACATTCCTTCTTTTGCCAACCCGGCCGAAAATGTAACGGCATGTTCTTCGGCAATCCCCACATCAAAAGCCCTTTCGGGCATTTCCTTCATCATGATGCACATGGAAGAACCTGTGGGCATCGCCGGCGTAATCCCCACAATCCGTTTGTTTTCTTTTGCCAGCTCCAACAATGTATTTCCGAAAACATCCTGAAATAAAGGAGGTTCAACACCATTACTCACAACGATGCGCACCCCTTTTTCTTTGTCGAATTTTCCAGGAGCATGCCATTCGGTCGCCGATTTCTCGGCCGGTTCAAAACCTTTTCCTTTTTTCGTGCGGATATGTAACAGACGCGGCCCTTTCATATCTTTGATGTCTCTCAACACTTTCACTAAATAATTGACGTCGTGACCGTCGATCGGGCCGAAATAACGAATATTAAATCCTTCAAAAATATTATGCTGTTTGGTCAACAAAGATTTAAGGCTGTTGTTGAACCGCAATATATAATCTTTTCCTCCTTCAGAGATAATTTTTTTCCGTTTCAAAAAACGGTATAAATCATATCTTAATTTATTATAGGTGCGGGAAGTCGTAATGTGCACCAAATATTCACTTAAAGCGCCGACATTATTGTCGATGGCCATGTGATTATCATTCAAAATAATCAGTAAATTGTTGGGATTTTCGCTTACATTGTTCAATCCTTCAAAAGCCAATCCCCCGGTCATGGAACCATCGCCGATCACAGCCACCACATTTCTGGTTGCTTCATTTTTCATGTTCGAAGCGACTGCCATTCCCAACGCCGCGGAAATCGATGTGGAAGCGTGTCCGACTCCGAAAGCATCGTATTCGCTCTCTTTCGGATTGGGAAATCCGCATAAACCGCCGAATTTCCGGTTAGTCGCAAACTGATCGCGCCGACCAGTCAAAATTTTGTGTCCGTAAGCCTGATGCCCCACATCCCAAATCAGCCGGTCATAAGGAGTTTCAAATACATAATGCAAAGCGACGGTCAACTCGACAACCCCCAAGCTGGACGCAAAATGTCCCGGATTGGAAGCCAATTCATCGATGATAAAATTCCTCAATTCCCTACAAACCTGCAGCAAATCCTTTTCAGGCAACTTTCTAAGATCTGCGGGATAGGTTATGGTATTTAGTAAGCTGTAATTTTTATCTGATTCAAACATATCTCATTGCAATTGCAAAAATTTATGCAAAAGTAGCCTATTTCTATGATTTTTGATCGCAATTTTTAATTAAAATCACATCCGGAAAAAAATTGCAGAACATCGTGTACGACATCCGACACCCGGAAATAATTTTGCTCCGGTCATTTATCGGTGAAGGAATATAACAGCCCTTTCTGCCGATTAGCCTCAAATGCTCTTCTTTTTATCGCTGCAAGTTGTCTAAACAGAAGCAATTTTGTATTTTTGCGATATCTTTTATCTTATCCGATTTTTGAAAATCATTTATTCATTCTTAATTTATGAAAAAATTTATCGCATCATCATTTTTAATTATAACATCAATAATGACACAAGCCGCAGATAATCCGTTCTTTATGAACTATAACACTCCACATCAAACGCCTCCGTTCGACAAAATAAAAATCGAACATTATGAACCGGCGTTCGACGAAAGCATTAAACAACATAACCAAGAAATCGATGCGATTATTGCCAATCCCGAACCCGCAACATTCAGCAACACCATCGAAGCGTTAGAACGTTCGGGCAATCTGTTGTCAAAAGTAAGTAACGTATTTTTCAATCTGTTGAGCGCCGAAAGCAACGACAAAATGCAGGAAATTTCCCAAGCTGTAAGTCCCAAACTGTCGGAGCACTCCAATAACATTCATTTAAACGAAGAACTTTTTGCCCGTGTAAAAGCCGTTTACGACCGGAGAGACAGTTTAAATCTGACCACCGAACAACGCCGGTTATTGGACGAAACTTACGATTCATTTGTAAACGAAGGGGTTAACCTTTCCGGGCCCGACAAAGAAAAATATCGGGAATTAAGTGCGGATTTAAGCAAACAAACTTTGAGTTTCGGACAGAATGTATTGAAAGAAACGAATGCCTATATGCTGCACATCACCGATAAAGAGCAATTGGCAGGATTACCTCAAAGCGTGTTGGACGCAGCCGCATTAAAGGCCAAACAAAAAAACGTCGACGGTTGGGTATTCGATTTAACGGCGCCGAGTTATGTTCCTTTCATGAAATATGCTTCAAACAGGGATTTACGAAAAGAACTGTATACAGCATACAACACGAGATGCATCAACGGCGGAGAAACAGACAACCGGGAAGTCGTGCGAAAAATCACAAGCCTGAGCATGGAAATCGCCCAATTAATGGGATATAAAGATTATGCGGAGTATGTGCTTCGCCGCCGCATGGCCAAAAATGAAGACCGTGTCTATGCCTTGTTGGATGAATTATTGACCGCCTATCGTCCGGTTGCCGAAGAAGAATACCAAGCCGTCCGGGATTTTGCCGCCGATAACGATTCAGTCGATTTCACCATCCTACCCTACGATTGGAGTTATTATTCCGAACAATTGAAAAATGCCCGTTTCAGCATCAATGACGAAATGTTGAAGCCCTATTTCGAGCTTGAAAACGTTAAGGAAGGAGTATTCGGACTCGCTACCGAATTATACGGAATCACCTTCAAAAAGAATCCGGAAATACCCGTTTATCATCCGGAAGTGGAAGCATTCGACGTGTATGATGCCGACGGAAAATTTCTGGCCGTGTTATTCACCGATTTTCATCCGAGAGAAGGAAAACGAAGCGGAGCCTGGATGACAGAATTTAAAGGCCAATACAAAGAAAACGGACAAGACAGCCGTCCGCACATATCGCTGGTCATGAATTTCACCCGCGCAACAGAAACAGCGCCCGCCTTGCTCACCTACGACGAGCTCAAAACATTCATGCACGAATTCGGGCATGCCTTGCACGGCATGTTTGCCGACGGAACGTATGAAAGTCTTTCCGGGACGAACGTGTATCGTGATTTTGTGGAATTGCCTTCTCAGATCATGGAAAATTGGGCAAACGACAAACAGTTTCTGGATCGTTTCGCCAAACATTATCAAACGGGAGAACCTGTTCCTTCCGAACTGATTCAAAAACTCAAGGATGCCGAAAATTTCAATGCCGGTTATTTATGTCTCCGCCAGTTAAGTTTCGGATATTTAGACATGGCCTGGTATACCCTGAAAACTCCTTATACGGGAGATATCATTGCTTTTGAAACAGAAGCCCGGAAAAAAACCGATGTTTTGCCGCCGGTCGAAGGAACCTGCATGAGCACTCAATTCAATCATATTTTTTCGGGCGGATATGCCGCAGGATATTATGGATACAAATGGGCGGAAGTATTGGATGCCGATGCGTTTTCGGTTTTCAAAGCCACCGGATTATTCAACAAAAAAACAGCACAATCGTTCCGCGACAATATTTTGTCGAAAGGAAACAGTGAAGACCCGATGGTTTTATACGTTCGTTTTCGCGGTCAGGAACCAACCATTGACGCCTTGTTGGAAAGAGACGGCATTTCGAAACCGCAAGTTCAAAATCCGGCTAATCCGAATGCCGATAAAATCATCAATCAATATTCCGAAATCATCGACCAATATTTATTGATGATCACCGACATCAAAAAAGAAAAAAATCAACAGAAAAAGGGCAAAAAAATAGAGGAACTTGGCACTTTGACTCTTGAAATACAGCATATTACCCAACAAATTGCCGGATATTCAAGTTCATTCACCCGAGAACAAAATACAAGACTGCAAAAAATATCCGATAAATTGAAAAAAGCCGCCGAATAAGTATTATCATGAAAATTTTAACGGTCATTCTATCGTTTTTAACCATGTTTTCCGGATACGGATATTCTCAAAAAGACTCCGACGGGGTAAGCATGAATGTGCTGGTCGAAAAAAACATCGAAGCCGGAAAACAATTCCGTATCCTGTTCGAAATAAACAGCGAAAAAGCTGAGAATTTCAAAGCTCCCGGATTCAAAGGGTTTAAAGTCATATACGGGCCGTCGCAAACCTCATCGTCTTCAACGACAATCATCAACGGAAAGGTAAACACAGAATTTAAAATCAATTACATCTATGTATTAGAAGCCGTCAAAAAAGGCGATTTCACCATTTCGGAAGCGTCCGTTTCCGTCGACGACAAAATAATCCGTTCCAAACCGGTATCCGTAAAAGTCGTGTCCGGGAATAAATTAAACAAAATCAAAGAAAAGGAAGAAAAGGAAAGAAAAGAATCCGTCCCGATAAAACTCGAAGTTTTTGCTCCCGATTCGGTTGCAATCTATCAACGTTTCAGAGTCATTTTTGAAGTAAATGCCCGAGAAGACGAAATGAAATTAAAAGATCCCGTTTTCAATAATTTTTTGATCCTGGCAGGCCCGGACATCTCTGTTTCCGACGTCATCGAACCGATTGACGGACAACGTGTTTTGATGCCCGAAACATCTTATGTCTACGTCTTGGAAGCCGAAAAAAAAGGCATATTCACCATTCCAGCAACCGAAATAATCATAAACGGGAAAAAATACAAATCCCGGCCGGTAAAAATCAAAGTGGTGGAAAAAATCGACGACAGAAGTCCTCAACAACAGAAAAGAGAAGAAGACGAAAAATCAATCTTTTTGTAGAAATTTATTAAAATAAAATAATTTCGTATGAAAACAGCATTAATCACCGGAGCGACATCAGGCATCGGAAAAGCGACCGCCGAAAAACTGGCGGAGAAAAAATATAATCTTATTCTTACCGGAAGACGCAAAGAACGGCTGGAAGAAATCAGCCGGACAATTTCGAACCGATACGGCGTCAACGTTCTTCCGTTATGCTTTGATGTCAGAGATTGTGATGAAGTGAAAAAACAAATCGATCATTTGCCCGAAGACCAGAAAAATATTGATGTTTTGGTCAATAATGCCGGATTGGCCGTCGGACTGACGCCGATTCAATCGGGCATCATCGACGATTGGGAACGGATGATCGATACCAACATCAAAGGACTCCTTTACATGACCCGTGCCGTATCTCCGTTGATGATCGAGCGCGGCATGGGACATATCGTCAATATCGGCTCCATCGCAGGACGCGACGTTTATCCCGGAGGCAATGTATATTGTGCCACCAAATACGCCGTCGACGCCTTGACCAAAAGCATGCGCATTGATTTGCTGCCGTATGGCATCCGGGTATCGCAAATTGCTCCGGGACAGGCAGAAACCGAATTTTCCGTGGTCCGTTTCAAAGGAGACGAAGAAAAAGCCGAAAATGTTTACCGGGGATTCGAGCCGTTAACCGCCGAAGACATTGCCGACGCCATCGTGTACGTGTGCGAAGCGCCGCCGCATGTCAACATCACCGACTTATTGATTATGCCGACGGCGCAGGCATCCATCAATATGATTTACAGAAAGTAACGAGTCGGATGCCGCCCGATTCCAAGACCGGCAAAGTTTTACAGATTTTGTCCGCCAGATACTTCGATGCGTTGTCCGTTGATCCAATAGGCTTCTCCGGTACAAAGAAAAGCGACGACTCCGCCGATATCATCGGGTAAGCCGACACGTCCCAACGCGGTATTGCCGGCAATCGAGGCGTTGAATTCCTGATTATCTCGCGTACGACCGCCGCCAAAATCGGTTGCGACAGCACCCGGAGCGACAGCATTCACCCGGATTCTCTTCGCCCCCAACTCTTTTGACAAATAGCGGGTAAGCGTTTCTACGGCGCTTTTCATAGAAGCATACACAGCAGAACCGGGAAGAGTCATACGAGCCAAACCCGAAGAAATGTTGACAATTCCGCCACCGGCGTTGATAAACGGCAATGCTTTTTGCGTCAAGAAAAACACGCCTTTGTAATGAATATTGAAAGCAGCATCCAATTGTTCTTCGGTCGTATCGGTGGCGAGAGCATACAAAGCCGTCCCCGCATTGTTAATCAGAAAATCAAATGCGGCACTGCCTGTTTGTCCGGTCAGATATTCCGTCAGCTGTGCCATAAAGCGGTCGAATGTTTTTACGTTACTCGTATCTAATTGAAAGGCAACCGCCTTTTGTCCCATCGCCCGAATTTCGGCAGCCACCTTGTCGGCAGCCTCTTTGTTGACATGGTACGTGAGTACCACATCCATGCCTTTTCGGGCAAGCGCCAAAGCGATACTTTTTCCTATGCCCCGGCTGCCGCCCGTGACTACCGCCATTTTACTTTTTGTATCCATTTTTGAGTTATTTTTTAATGATTTTTGTGGATGCAAATATAGTTAATAATATTCTGCCGATAAATATTTTCAAAAAGTGTTGAGGCTAAAGAATATGTTGTAGATTTGCGTATATTTAAGAATGCTGCTGAAATGTCGGCGGACAGTGCAAGCGAACTTGACAAAGAAAAGAAAATAGCGTAAATTTATGGTATAAAAAATGATACTAATGAAGAAAATATTTGACACAATAGACAGTGGAACACTTGAAGGCTTGTCAATAATTTTAGCAAATACTGACAATCGTTTCGGATTGACAGGGACAGAACTTTCAAAATTCATTCCTGAAGCAGGACTTAATGATGTTGAGCCAACCATCACAAAATGGAAAAGATTATTCAATAGTTTTGTAGATTATCAAAATAGAACTAAAAATTCAAATAGCATTCTGAAATTTATTAATTTAACAATGAGACCTTCTCGTTATGTTGGAAATTCGGAAAAGTTTGAATATATACGAGGAGAATTAAACAAAAGGTTGAGTTTTATCGGTCTTTATTTAAATGAATCGGGCGTTTTTAATCCGACTGAAAAATCTCAAACAATTTCAGAAGCCAAACAGAGAGTAAATAGGTTTAAATCAAAATTGGAACAAAGAAACATTCACCCTAAAATATTTGAATATTGTAATAGTGAATTAATTTCCGAAAATTATTTTCATTCTGTTTTTGAAGCTGTCAAAAGCATTGCAGAAGAGATAAGAAAGAAAACTAACTTAACATTGGACGGCGGAGAATTAGTAGATAACGCTTTTTCTATAAATGCACCATTAATAAAAATCAACAGTTTAGAAACAGAAACTCATAAGAGCGAACAGAAAGGATTTGGAAATCTAATAAAAGGAGTTTTTGGAATGTTTAGGAATACAACGGCACATTCCCCGAAAATAATTTGGAATATTACAGAAGACGAAGCATTGGATATTATGTCAACAATATCATTGATACACAAAAAACTTGATAAAAACTGCCGCTAACGAGTGGTTTGGCGCAAGCGGGGCAGTAACTCGTCCGAAAGGTAGTGGAAATTTTCAAGTTTTGTGCCTTGTATCAAGTGTAGTGAAAGCCCCGTCTGCGCCAAGCCGCTACCACGTTATCTACAAGCAGCGACAATGCAGGCGGACAATGACGTAGAAAATGAGCATCTGAAAACAAGGCAAGACCTGCGAAGCCGTTAGAACAGGAAAATATTGAAATTATTTTATGTTAAATTTGACAAACACAATATTTTGGGAAAGTAAAAAAGGGATTTTATTACAAGTATTGCTTGTTCTTATCCCACCTGTCTTTTTCTTGAAAAGTCCGT
>WRGA01000048.1 GCA_009787405.1 Candidatus Azobacteroides sp. | reverse complement strand
CAATAGAGAGGAAACAGACAGACGCAACCGCGAAGAACGTGAAAAGCGTGAAAGAGAAGAACATGACAGACTGCAGCGTCAAGAACAGGACAGACGCGATAGAGAGGAAACAGACAGACGCAACCGTGAAGAACGTGAAAAGCGGGAAAGAGATGAACGTGACAGACAACAGCACCAAGAACAGGACAGGCGCGATAGAGAGGAAACAGACAGACGCAACCGCGAAGAACGCGAAAAGCGGGAAAGAGATGAACGTGACAGACAACAGCGCCAAGAACAGGACAGGCGCGATAGAGAGGAAACAGACAGACGCAACCGCGAAGAGCGCGAAAAGCGGGAAAGAGATGAACGTGACAGACTACAGCGCCAAGAACAGGACAGACGCGATAGAGAGGATAGAGACAGGCGCGACCGGGAAGAACGCCAAAGACAAAGATAAAAATGACACTGTCCAAAACATTGTGTAAATGAAAACTATAGGTTTAAAAAACTTGTAGTTTTTATTTATCATTTTATGTATAACTTTGTAAAAAAATTATTAACATTATAAAATAATTATTAAACAAATATACTAACATCGCTTATAATATTGTCCAAGAAAATATTTAACGGCGGCCGTTTAATCCCGCTCCTTAAAGACACGGCATGCCACGTCTCTACATGTTGCGGCGGCACAATGTCGATAAACCGGTTGCCGTGTTACCTAACCCAAAGGTATTTTTATGGCAGACGGACAATATGTCCGCTGTGGCGGAGTTCGCCCGATTATCACATTTCACCTCCCAATTCTTAACTCTTAACTTTTAACTCTTAATTCTTAAAGGAAGTCCGCTCATATTAACCTCATCCACAGTTTTTGGCATGTTTTTTGACTCTCGTAACAAAATAAACCGTGCAAATCACCTATCTTTGCATATCAGAAAGGAACCTAATTTATGAACAGGCATTTTTCACCGAAAGTAAGGGAAATCATCTCTTACAGCCGCGAAGAAGCGGAAAGGCTACAAAATAATTATATCGGCCCCGAACATCTTTTCCTCGGTATATTGAGGGATGGTGAAGGGCAAGCCGTGGAGACGCTTAAAACAATGGGAATCAACTTGACTTCATTAAAACATGACATTGAGGCCCGAGTAGTAAATAACAATACCCCCCAAAACAGCAATAACGAAATCGTAATCACTAAATATACTCATAAAATTTTAAAGATGAGTATGTTGGAATCTCGTTTGCAAAAAAGTGAAAATGTTGATACAGAACATGTCGTTTTGGCAATCTTGAAAGATGAGACAAACATCGTCGCCGAAATATTAATCAGTGACGGCGTGACTTATCAATCGTACAACGATACCTTGAACGGACAGCACATGAATACCGACTCCGACATCTCCATGGGCGGAAGATTCACCGACGACGAGGATGACGATGAGGATCATTTTCCCGGAAAAGCCGAAGGAAAATCGTCCGGCGCAACCGGTAAGAATCCGAATGAAACTCCGGTATTGGACAATTTCGGATTCGATATGACCAAAGCCGCGGAAGAAGGACGTCTTGACCCGGTTGTGGGGCGGGAACGCGAAATCGAACGATTGGCGCAAATTCTGAGTCGGAGAAAAAAGAACAATCCCGTGCTGATCGGCGAACCCGGCGTCGGAAAATCGGCCATTGCAGAAGGATTGGCCATCCGCATCATCCAAAAGAAAGTATCCCGCGTTTTGTTCGACAAACGTGTCGTGACCCTGGATATGGCATCCATCGTTGCCGGCACCAAATACCGCGGGCAATTCGAAGAACGGATCAAAGCGATTTTGAACGAATTGTCGAAAAATCCGAACGTCATCTTGTTCATCGACGAAATCCATACCATTGTCGGAGCGGGAGGCGCAGCGGGATCACTGGACGCCGCCAATATGCTGAAGCCGGCTTTGGCCCGCGGTGAAATTCAATGCATCGGCGCCACCACATTGGATGAATACCGCAAAAACATCGAAAAAGACGGAGCGTTGGAAAGGCGTTTCCAAAAAGTGATGGTCGACCCGACCACCGCCGAAGAAACGCTTCAAATATTAAACAATATCAAAAGCCGTTACGAAGATCATCATAATGTCATTTATACGCCGGAAGCATTGCTTGCATGTGTCAAATTGACAGATAGATATATCAGCGACCGGAATTTCCCGGATAAAGCGATCGATGCGTTGGATGAATCGGGTTCAAGGGTTCATATCTCCAACATCGTGGTTCCGAAACATATCGAAGAACTCGAAAAACTGATCGAAGAAACCAAAGAAGAAAAGTTACGCGCCGTGAAATCCCAAAATTTCGAACTGGCCGCCAATTTCAGAGATAAAGAAAAAGAATACATCTACAAATTGGAAGCAGCCAAGAAACGTTGGGAAATCGAAATACAAGAAAACCGCCAAATCGTTGACGAAGAAAAAGTGGAAGAAGTCGTGTCCATGATGTCGGGCATCCCCGTGCAACGAGTGGCGCAAGCCGAAGGCCAACGGTTGCTGCAAATGAAAGACGAACTGAAATCGAAAGTAATCGGTCAGGACGAGGCGGTGGAAAAAATTGTTCGCGCCATTCAACGAAATCGCGTAGGATTGAAAGATCCGAACAAACCGATCGGCACCTTCATGTTCCTCGGCCCCACAGGTGTCGGTAAAACACATTTGGCCAAGAAGCTGGCGGAATTTATGTTTGATTCGAGTGATGCGTTGATCCGTATCGATATGAGCGAATACATGGAAAAATTCACCGTTTCCCGGTTGATCGGAGCGCCTCCCGGATATGTAGGATACGAAGAAGGCGGACAATTGACGGAAAAAGTGCGGCGGAAACCCTATTCAGTCGTATTGCTGGATGAAATCGAAAAAGCGCACCCGGATGTTTTCAACCTGTTGCTGCAAATGCTGGACGAAGGTCGTCTGACCGACAGCCTCGGCCGAAAAATCGATTTCAAAAACACGATCATCATTATGACCTCCAACATCGGAACCCGTCAGTTGAAGGAGTTTGGAAGAGGAGTCGGATTCAGTACGCCGATAGACGAAACCGATAAGGAATTTTCGCGCAATGTCATTCAAAAAGCATTGAACCGTGCATTCGCGCCGGAATTTATCAACCGCGTGGATGACATCGTGATGTTCGATCAATTGTCAAAAGAATCGATTTACAAGATCATCGACCTGGAACTGAAAGATTTCTACAAACGATTAGAACAGATCGGCTATAAGATGGAAATGAGCGAAGAGACCAAAGAGTTTTTGGGTAACAAAGGGTATGACATCCAATTCGGCGCTCGTCCGTTGAAACGAGCCATCCAAAAGTACCTCGAAGACGAAATGGCAGAAATGATCATCAAAGCTGCCGCGTGCGACGGCGATACAATCGTCGTGGATTTCGACAAAGATGAGCAAAAAATAAAAATGCGAATCGAAAAGCGCGAATCGACGGAAAAGATTGAATAATCGAATGATTCGATTATTCAATCAATTTATATTTTCGTTTCGCTTCCTCACGGGTGCAGGCGTTAAAATGCCACCACTCGGTGCGGAGAGGTGTGAAACCGGCATAAATCATAATATCTCGAAGAATTTTTCTGTTTTTAATTTGTGCGGAAGTTAATTTTCCCTGCTGTATCAATAAATTTTCCCAGTCGATGTGAGCTTCCGGGCCGAAAAAATCAAAGGGAGTTCCCATATCCAAAGCGGAGCCTTCCTCATCGACCAATGAAATATCGACGGCGGCGCCGTAATTGTGCAATCCCGTTTTGGCCGGGTTGGAAACATAAATATTCAGCGGAGTGCCTTTCACCACATTCCACATTTTCCGCTGGCACCAAAGCGGACGCGCCGCATCATAAATAATAATGCTTAAACCGGGATGTTGTTCTTTCAGTTTTTTTTGCGCTTTCACCAGCATAGCCGCCACATCAGGTTGAAGATATGCTTCCCGCAAATCATCGTAAAGAATCTCTTTCGTAAAATTATCGGGTGTGGCATACATCAGTTTCACGACAATCGACGAATCCGAATGTTGAACATTCACCAGCCCGAGTTTTTCCAACCGCACGGCATCTTTCGATTTTGCGGCAATAACGGAAGCCGCTGTTTCCGGAACCGTATCCGTCCGATTCCGGAAATTTTCTTCCGATAATATCCGGGCCTGATTCGTCGTTTTTCCGTTACATGCCGAAAAAAGAAAAACAAAGCAAAACCCGATGATAAAAAATATTTTCCGGTTATTCATAAATCTCTATTATTCAAATGATTAATAAAATTCTGAATTTTCAGATCAAGTCCGATATGAAATTCAAACACGTGATTCATTCTTCTCTCATCTGCCTGAATGCAAAAATAAAGTATTTTTGCACATCTAAAAAATCAATGAATATTCATCCATGAATTTACCCCCCGATTTCATCACATTCGCCAAAACATTTTTCGCTTCCGAATCCGAAGAATTTCTGCAATCTTTGAACCGACCGGCGCCGACTTCGATCCGGATCAACCGGGCAAAAATACCGGATAGCATCATCCGAAACCCGGTTCCGTGGGCAAGTTCGGCCTATTATCCGGACAAACGGCCGATATTTACCTATGATCCGTTGTTTCATACCGGATGCTATTACGTGCAGGAAGCCTCGTCCATGTTTTTGGAACAAGTATTCAACCAATATATTCAAAGTCCGGTTTGCATGTTGGATTTATGCGCGGCACCGGGAGGAAAATCCACACATGCACTGTCATTATTGCCCGAAGGCAGTTTGTTGGTTTCCAACGATGTAATCCGGAGCCGGGCGGATATTTTAGTCGAAAACACGACCAAATGGGGTTATCCGAATGTTATCGTCACCAACAATGACGCATCGGATTTCAAGCGGCTGACTCATTTTTTCGATGTCGTGTCGGTAGATGCACCCTGCTCCGGAGAAGGCCTGTTCCGGAAAGATCCGGAATCGGTCAATCAATGGTCGCTTAACAACATTTCTCTGTGCAAAGAACGACAACAACGCATTCTCCGTGACATCTGGCCTTGTCTGAAACCGGGCGGACTGCTGATCTACAGCACTTGCACGTATAATACGAAAGAAAACGAGGAAAATATCGAACGGCTTTTAAACACGTTCGACGCCGAAATCCTTCCGATCCGTCATGAAAAAACATGGAACATTTCTACGCCGGTACATCCGAACATTTACCGTTTTTTTCCGCATAAAGTTGCGGGGGAAGGGTTCAGCCTGTCATTAATCCGAAAAAACGACGAAGAAAGCCGGCACCCGATTCGGATAAAAACAAGTCCGAACAAAAAACAATCCCCGGTGGTTCCGGACATCAAAGACCGGCTTATTCATCCCGAAAAATTCCGGTTTTCGGTCAAAAACAATATCATCACCGCATTTCCCGAAGAAATCGTTCCCCGGTATGAAACGATCCGGTCAATGCTCAAAATCATATCCGCGGGAATCACACTTGCCGAAATAAAAGGAAAAGACCTCTCTCCCGGCCAATCATCAGCCACTTCCATATATCTAAACAAAAACAAGTTCGAAACAATCGAAATAGACTATAAGCAGGCATTACACTATTTATGTAAAGAGATGCTCGTTTTACCGCCTGAAACTCCTGTTTCACATTTGCTGGTCAACTACAAAAACCACCCCTTGGGATTCGTCAAAAACATCGGCAACCGGGCAAATAATCTGTATCCGCAGGATTGGCGCATCAGAACCCGATATCTTCCGGAGGAAGAAACAATCGTCATAAACACAGATTCTCAGGAACCGGCTTTACCTTGAGAAAGTCTGTCAGAAGTTGTTTAAAATTCAATCGGAGTCCGTCTTGGTTATCAGCCTTCGGCGTCAATACAAAACTTAGAGGCTGTTTGAATTATGTTACATGCTAAAATTCTAAATGCTTATCTATAAAAATACCCCCGGGTGTGAAAGATGTCGATCTATTTTTTGAAAATATGTTTTTTTGTATTGCCATTATCTTTAAAAGTTCCTTTAGTAGTAGAAAACAACATATACAATCCTCCCTTATTTTCCTTTATTAAAAGACTGAAAATAAGGGAATAAGCGAGAGACTAAAAGGATATATGAGGCTACTAAGGGTATTTTCGGAAATAAAGTTTTCTTGGATATATAAAATCTTCATGTTAAATATTTTTTTTGATTTTGAATATAAATAAAAACTTCATCGTATGCCTAAATAACTCAACCAGCTTCTTAAACAACTTCTAACAAAATTCTGTTTATTCAAGGATAACAACTCCTGTGGGCATGTTCCTTTTCAGAACCGTGATTTGAAGGTCTTTTCCGACAATGATGTTATTTTGAGCCAAACGCAGTTCGATGGTTTTGTAAACCAATTCGGGATGATTATTTTCTTTGCTCAAGTGACAAAGAAAAACATGTTTAAGGCGGGGAGTGTAATTTTCAGCCAGAAATTCGGCGGTTTGTTTATTGCCTAAATGCCCGTTGTCGCCGGATATTCTGGCTCTCAAAGAATAATGATACCTGCTGTGTTTCAGCATTTCATCATCATAATTCGATTCGAGGATCAGATAATCGGCCGAACGCAAATAATTTCCCGCGTTATCAGGAATATGTCCTAAATCAGTGGCGAAAACAATTTGAATATTTTTCCGGGAAATATGATAACCGACATTATCGGTTCCGTCGTGCGGCACATCAAAAGCAGTAATCGTAAAATCAGACAACCGGAACGGCGTTTCTTTTTCGATTGTTCGTCCGGAACCGTATATCTTCTCCCCTGTCCGGAGGTTTTTATTGATTCCCTGAAGAACGGCCTCAGTCGAATAAACCGGAATATTGTATTTTTCTCCCAATACACCGGCACTTTTGATGTGATCGAAATGATCGTGCGTAATAAGTATTCCGAGTATTTTTTCGAAAGCAATTCCGGCATCTTTCAATCCCTTTTTAATGGTACGCACAGCGATGCCCGCATCAATCAGGATTCCGCCCGTCGAATCGCCCAAATAATAACAATTACCGCTGCTGCCGCTGGCAAGGCTTAAAAATTCTAAATACACTTATAAGTTAAGAGTTAAAAATTAAGAGTTAAGAGTTAAAAATAGTTGTAATGATCATCGGATGTTAACCCGGTTATTCCTACAACCGGAATGTAAAAAATGTGTCAATGTTTCAAAAAATATTCGTTCTTTTCCGTCCCGTCGGGGACATTATATCGGTAGAAAAACACCATCACTTCACTCCCCGGCCCGTCAGGGACAAAATGTTTTCTTCTTCACATTACGTCCCTGACGGGACTTTGGCCACCGGCGGAATCCTCCTTTCTACCAATATGTTGTCCCCGGCGGGACGAAAAACAACATTTTTCAAATCGGATTTTTCAAAAAAAACAAATATCACATTTTTACACCCCACTTGGGGGATAGGTAGGTGCAACATCCGATAATCATTATATTTATTTCATGGATGACTGTCAAGGGTCAATTTTTTAATCGCGTTTTCACGGTCAAGGATCAATTGTTGTTTGAGTTCGTCGAGGGAATTGTATTTCAGTTCGCTTCTGATGTAATCGACAAATTCCAAAATAACCGGCTTACCGTAAATATCTTGCTCGAAATCAATTAAATGCACTTCGACGGTTAACCGATAATCGGTCGAAACAGTGGGGCTGTACCCGATATTCAACATGCCTTTATACCGGATTCCGTCGATCCAAACATAAACCGCACAAACACCGATGGCCGGAAGAATTTTCTCTTTGTCGCCCGGCTGAATATTCGCCGTCGGAAAGCCGATGCTGCGTCCGATTTGCCGTCCGCCGACCACCGTCCCTTCCAAGCGGTAACGATAAGTCAACAATTTATTCGCCTGCCGGATATCTCCCTGCCGAAGCAATCCGCGAATGTACGAAGAACTGATCTGCATACCTTCAAAAGTATACGCATCCGCCTGCACCACTTCCATTCCGTATTTTTTCCCGTAAACGGCATAATCGTCAAACCCCTCAGTCCGTCCCTTGCCGAAACGATGATCATATCCGATCAGCAAGGTATTCACCTTTAATTGATCGATCAAAATCTGCTTGATAAATGCTTCAGCCGACAATTGAGACATCGTGTGCGTAAATTCCAACGGATACAAAACATCGGGTTCGGTCTCGGCCAAATGTTGCATTTTTTCCTCGAAAGTCGTCAGTAATTGAGGAACATACGCATCGTGCAAAATCTTCCGCGGATGAACGGGAAACGTAATGATCATAGACGGCAGTCCCTTTTGTCCGGCAATCCGGTTCAACCGATCGATCAAAAAACGATGACCGATATGCACCCCGTCAAAAAATCCGATGGTAGCAACCGAAGGTTGATTCATAGTTCAATCAGTTATAAAAAACAGCGGAAAAATCTTCAAAAGATTCAGGTTGATACGTTTTAAAACCCATTGCTTCAGCCGCCGCCACATTTGCTTCCGCATCATCGACAAATAAAGTTTCGCCGGCTGTTATTCCGGCATCCTTCAAAAGATACTCGAAAATTTCCTTATCGGGCTTTGCCCATCCGATTTCGTAAGAAAAATAAGCTTTTTCAAAATAATCGTCGAACGTATGTCCGTTTCGACAAAAAACCGGCTCGATAATCCCGTCGATGTGAATGGCATTGGTGTTGCTTAACATAAACACGCGATATTTTTTGCGGAGTTGAAGCAATAAGTCCAACTTTTCGGCAGGAACATCCAACAAAAATTTCATCCAGGCCTTGTCGATTTGTTGATCAGACAGCGGTTTCCCGATTTTGCTCCGAATTTCGTTTCTGAATTGCCCGGGAGATATTGCTCCGATTTCCAGCCGCCGAAAAATGCCGTCCTGACGGTAATCCGACAAATATTCGCGTACATTCTCCATACCGAGTCCGACAAAAGCATCAATACATGCCTGCTTGTCTAAATTGATCAGTACGCCGCCGAAATCAAAAACGATATTTTTAATGCCGTTTGTCATGCCGTTTTTTAAGAGGACGAAGATACAAATAAATTCGGGAACCAAGAGCCGGCAATCAAAAGCCGGGAACAAGAAAAAGCAAAAGCCGGGAAACCGGATGATTGAACAATCATCGATTTCCCGGCTTTTGACTCTTAATTTTATTAAAACCTCAGTCCCTGCCTAATAATCCTTTTCTCCTCTGTTTCCGACCATGTCGCTGATGCCACACCTACAGAAAAACTTTTTCGATAGTCGTTTGCCAACCCTAAAGCAAAGGAACAAATAGAGAACGGTTTGCGTATATCTTCCTTAAATTCTACAGATGTCGACGATATCGAAAACCGCTTACGCATGTCCGATTGAATCGTCGTCGAAACTCCGTTTATTTTAAATTTGTTCATTTCTCAAAATCATATTTAATCGATATTGAACATATTTGGCTGAAACCGGAAAGACCGGACGGTGTTTGTTTACCTCGGAATAGCTGTTCGGATTCGCATTGGTCAACACATTTCCGTCGACATCCGTATCCATAGCACCTCCGGGAACATCATCAACCCTTATGACCAACAGATCATTATTGCACAGGCAATCTATCCACCCGGTATCGTCCGTGAAAACAATTCCTAACCGAATTCCAGACTCTTGAGATACCACACTTTCATTCGGTTTCAAGACCAGCGATTCACCCGGCGCAACCTCCCGTTCAACATTCGTGATATTATTCTTCAGTTTGATATTAAATGTATTGCTATTCAAATAAACTGCACCCTGAATCAAGCTGCTGACATCAGACGTATACGTAATCGATTGTTTAAAGCGCACTTGCAATGTTTGCCAAACTTTTTGTCCCAATCGAAGACCGGCATTCAATTCATCGTTGTCAAATATCAAATTCAACCCTCGAAGCGTTGTTCCTTTATTTAAAGTGATCACTTTAGAATCGATTCTTCCTGAACCGACCGGTTGCCCCAGTGAATCCCGAACAGGTTCGATTGTTTGATTTTCCGAAATCAATACACCACCTATAATGGTCCTTTCATCAAATGCATATTTTTCACCGGTTGAATTTAGTAATATCTTCACGGGCAACGCCGGAGGAAAAGCTGCCGGATAAACATACTCATCACTGTTCAGATACATTTTGTTTTGTAACGCTACACTGTCCGGATGCAATGTCAAATCTCCGTTTTCGGGATCATTAAACAAGGGACCGGAGGTTATTCTGACAGTCTCATTTCCCAACCGTGTTCGTAAACTCATTGTCTGTTCTTCGTCTGTTTCTCCTGTCGGTTCAAATAAACATCCGTCAATATAGATTATGCAATTCTTCAAAACACAATATCCCGTCATGACAAAAGTATTGATACTAACAACAGCCTGTTCAATACACCCGGTATTGGCATTATATCCCTCCGAACCCCATGATAATGTAACATCCTGTTTATATGAACTGCATACAAGCGCAAATTTATTTCTCTTGACGGCAAAATATTTTTGTCCGACATCTTTCATAAAACCGGTAATAGACCAATTATATCCTCGATTTCCGAGACAATTGGAATAATAAAATATCCAATTGTTTATCATATTAAAACCGGGATGTCGATCAAGAGGCATTATTCCTGAATATACAGTATCAAATTCTCTGTCAGCAACAAAATTTCTGTCAATCGATGATGCATTTTCATCAAAATACCCGCGACAAATAATATAAGCAGACGGAGAATATGATGCCGCTTTATTCATTGTTTTAAACGGATTATCACATGTTCCGTCCCCGATCATATCATTTCCGACCTCCGAATCTACATATAATATGTCTTCGGGAATAATGATCTCTCCTGACGTAAATAATACTTTATCTCCGGCTTTTAAATTCCATAGTCTCATTTCACACCTCCTTTTCTTTAATCGTTACTATATCCCTATCCATCGCCCAATCGTATAAATTCTTATAAACACGTTCTATTTCAACAAACAGAATCTCATTTTCGAATATCCACTTTACCGGACGATTAAGCTTATCCCAGGCCGGTTCTATGTTTTTGTCGGTCAGATTTCTTTTATCAAAACACAGCTTGGAATAAACGGTTTCAAAAAACCATTGCCGAACCTCTTCACTTTGTCGTTCCAAAGGAAGAGCGTTATCCCATTGAATATGATCTGTCAATTTTATCATAAATACATTTTTTTAATTTTACAAATCTTTATTTTTACAAAATATTCATTAATTATCTTTCAATTCAATTTTTTTCACAGCAGTCAAAAAGGAACCGATATACAATTTATCCTTGTAAATCACAGCATCTTCGCAAAATAAATTCGTTTCCCCTTCTCCTTTAATTACAAATTTCACTTCACCCGTATAAGTATTCAGCGAACTCACCCCTTTCTCATGACAAGCAAATACAATATCTTTAAATTTAACGGCTTTGTACATCGGAATATCCGGCATACCAGACACTTTATACACGTCGTCATACTCATTCATGGTATACAATCCGTCTTTACCGCACAGATACGCCAGATCGTCAATCACAACGGCTTTATTGAAACTGCCC
Organism: Candidatus Azobacteroides sp.; assembly: GCA_009787405.1. GTDB lineage: Bacteria > Bacteroidota > Bacteroidia > Bacteroidales > WRGA01 > WRGA01. The sequence continues at coordinate 43 of WRGA01000048.1, read as the reverse complement.
GAATTTCTGACTTGAGTGAAATTGTACGTCCCGACGGGAGCTT
>WRGA01000047.1 GCA_009787405.1 Candidatus Azobacteroides sp. | reverse complement strand
CCCCGCCGAATCCGTGACGTTTTACAACTCCTTGAAACCCTTTTCCTTTTGATGTTCCGATAACATCAACATAATCTGCCCCTTCAAAAAAGTCAACGGTGACTACATCACCCAAATTGAATTCTTTATCAAAATTGTTGAACTCGGCCAAGTGTCTTTGAGGCGCTACTCCGGCTTTCTGAAAGTGTCCCATCTCCGGTTTGGTCGTATGTTTTTCTTTCTTTTCCCGAAAACCCAACTGAACGGCTTCATAACCGTCTTTATCCATGGTTTTCACTTGAGTAACAACACAAGGACCTGCTTCGATAACAGTGCATGGTACATTTTTACCATCGGCACTGAAAACGGATGTCATTCCGATTTTTTTTCCTAATAATCCCGGCATTTCTCTTTTTAATTTTAAATTTTCAAACTTTAATTTCTACTTCCACACCGCTGGGCAACTCAAGTTTCATCAAAGCATCCACTGTTTTTGCAGTAGAGCTGTAAATATCGATCAATCGTTTAAAGGAAGACAACTGAAATTGTTCTCTTGATTTTTTGTTTACGAATGTCGAACGATTTACGGTAAAAATACGTTTGTGGGTGGGAAGAGGTATCGGACCGCTGACCGCTGCTCCCGTTGCCCTCACAGTTTTCACAATTTTTTCGGCAGATTTATCCACCAGATTGTGATCGTAAGATTTTAATTTAATTCTGATTTTTTGGCTCATTTTCTTAAAATTACAATGTTTAAGTTTTCGGATTCGGGAAAGAGCCATATCCTCCCCTGAATCTCATTTATCTCATCTTTTTTTGATACACACATTACAATAAAATCTTGTAACGTGTAGCTGTTTTTACACTAAATCTATCCGACCTTTAACTTCCGTCAACACTTGTTTTGCGATCGCTGTGGAAACTTCCGCATAGTGTGAAAATTCCATGGATGAAGTTGCCCTGCCGGATGTAATTGTACGCAAAGACGTCACATAACCGAACGTTTCGGCCAACGGTACTTTTGCTTTTACGATCCGTCCGCCGGAGCGACTGCTTTCCATCCCTTCCACTTGACCGCGACGTTTGTTCAGGTCTGAAATCACATCTCCCATATTTTCTTCGGGCGTAACCACTTCAATTTTCATGATCGGCTCCAACAATATGGGTTTTGCTTTCGCACATGCATTTTTATATGCTTGGATGGCACAAATTTCGAAAGATAATTGATCCGAATCGACTGTGTGATAAGAACCGTCGACTACCGTCACTTTCAATTTATCCATCGGAAAACCGGCCAACACCCCGTTACGCATGGCGGTTGCAAATCCTTTTTGAATGGAAGGAATAAATTCTTTCGGAATATTACCTCCTTTTACTGCATCTTCAAATTGAAGACTTCCTTCAAATCCTTCGTCAACCGGGCCCACTTTACACATGATATCGGCGTATTTACCGCGACCGCCCGATTGTTTTTTATAGACTTCACGCAATTCGATTTCACGTGTAATTGCTTCTTTATAAGAAACTTGCGGACGACCTTGATTACATTCCACTTTAAACTCGCGTTTCAAACGGTCGATAATGATTTCAAGGTGAAGTTCACCCATTCCGCTGATTATCGTTTGACCGGTTTCTTCGTTGGTCTTAACGGTGAATGTAGGATCTTCTTCAGCCAATTTGGCAAGTCCTATCCCTAATTTATCCAAATCCTTTTGAGTTTTAGGCTCAACGGCAATGCCGATCACCGGTTCGGGGAAGTCCATTGATTCAAGAAGAATCTGGTGATTTTCACTACACAACGTATCTCCCGTCCGTATATCCTTGAATCCCACTCCGGCACCGATATCTCCACAACCGATAAATTCTTTCGGATTTTGTTTGTTGGAGTGCATTTGGAACAATCGGGATATACGTTCTTTTTTACCCGAACGGGTATTAAATACATAAGACCCTGATTCCAATTCCCCCGAATATACCCGGAAGAAGCACAAACGTCCTACATACGGGTCTGTTGCAATTTTAAAAGCCAACGCCGTCAACGGTTCGCTTGAAGAAGGCCTGCGAATAATTTGTTTTTCGGGATTATCGGGATCTGTTCCGACAATATCACCGGCATCCACGGGACTCGGCAAAAACGCACAAATAGCATCCAACAATTTTTGCACTCCTTTATTTTTGAAAGAAGAACCGCAAATCATCGGAACGATCTGCATGGATATTGTGGCTTTGCGAATGGCGGTCAGGATTTCCTCGTTTGTTATGGTAGCCGGATCATCAAAAAATTTCTCCATCAAAATATCGTCGGATTCGGCAACGGCTTCGAGCATTTTATCTCTCCACTCTTGTGCTTCATCCAATAAATTTGCGGGAATTTCTTCTTCGATATAATCGGCTCCCATCGTTTCATCAAGCCAAAGAATCGCTTTCATTTTTACCAGATCGATAACCCCTTTAAAAGATTCTTCCGCACCGATGGGGATCTGAATCGGACAGGGATTTGCACCCAACATTTCTTTTACTTGACGAACAACTTCCAAAAAGTTGGCGCCCGAACGGTCCATTTTATTCACATAACCGATACGGGGTACATGATATTTGTCAGCTTGTCTCCACACCGTTTCCGATTGAGGTTCAACTCCACCCACCGCACAAAAAGCAGCCACGGCGCCGTCCAAAATACGAAGAGAACGCTCCACTTCCACCGTAAAATCAACGTGTCCCGGAGTGTCAATCAAATTTATTTTATATTTGTCGTTTGCATAATTCCAATCGGTGGTCGTAGCAGCAGAAGTAATGGTTATGCCGCGCTCCTGCTCCTGCTCCATCCAGTCCATTGTTGCCGTACCATCGTGCACTTCGCCGATTTTGTGTGTCAAACCGGTATAGAAAAGAATGCGTTCCGAAGTCGTAGTCTTTCCGGCATCGATGTGAGCCATGATACCAATGTTTCTTGTAAATTTCAAATTTTCATCTGATCCTTTAGCCATCTTTCTTTATATCTATATCCTTTTAAATAATTATCAGAAACGGAAATGAGCGAATGCTCTGTTTGCTTCTGCCATTCTGTGCATATCTTCTTTCCGCTTATATGCCGCGCCTTGTTCATTGAATGCATCAATAATTTCGGCAGCCAACTTATCAGCCATTGATTTTCCTCCTCTTTTACGAGAGTATAGGATTAAATTTTTCATTGAAATGGATTCTTTTCTGTCGGGACGAATTTCGGTAGGAACTTGGAATGTTGCACCTCCGACACGACGAGATTTTACTTCGACCTGAGGAGTAATATTGTCGAGAGCTTTTTTCCAAACTTCGAGAGTAGATTTGTCTTCACCGGGTAGTTTGGTTTTTACTGTTTCCAAAGCAGTATAAAAGATATTAAAAGCGGTGCTTTTTTTTCCGTCATACATCAGGTGATTCACAAATTTTGTCACCTTTACGTCATTAAAGACAGGATCAGGTAATATGATCCTCTTCTTGGGTTTTGCTTTTCTCATCTTTTTGCAAAATTTTTGTTCGTGTTTTTGGTTGCCGTTTTTGATGTCTTCAACGATCCCTCCGGATCATTTACTCAACCTGCCGTGAAGGCTTATGCCAATAAACTCAAACGAATTTGAAATGCGATTTTTTTATTACTTTTTTAATTTGATCCGATAACCGGTTTTTATTTCCCGATTATTTCTTTTTACCTTTAGCTGCGGCTGCAGATGCTTGTCCCGGTTTCGGACGTTTTGCTCCGTATTTGGAACGACGTTGAGTGCGTCCGTTTACACCGGCGGTATCCAATGTTCCGCGAACAATGTGGTAACGAACTCCCGGCAAATCCTTCACACGACCGCCGCGAACCAATACGATCGAGTGCTCTTGTAAGTTATGACCTTCTCCGGGAATGTAAGCATTCACTTCCTTGGAGTTTGTCAACCGAACACGAGCTACTTTACGCATCGCAGAGTTAGGCTTTTTGGGTGTGGTAGTGTAAACACGTACACACACTCCACGTCTTTGCGGACAAGAGTCTAATGCAGGCGATTTACTTTTGTCGACCAATACCGTCCTTCCTTTTCTTACTAATTGCTGAATTGTAGGCATTTTAGAACTTTTTTACTCCTATTATTAATTATTTTTATGAAATTCATAATTCGGGTTGCAAAGGTAATTATTTATTTTATTTGCACAACTTTTCGGCGGGATTTTCTTTATGATAAAATGAATTATCGGGAAGTTTTTTATATTTTTTTGAATTTCGGCAGAACAACAATTCGATATTTTAACATTATTTAACATAACTTCTTTTAAAACTCATTCAACAAAAGATTCATTCCGAATTTCAACAGTCATTTCAACCGAAAAATCATTACCTTTGTCTTATGAAAAAACACGTTATCATTTCCGTGACGAATGATTTGGTTACCGATCAACGAGTGCATAAAGTCGCGTCAAGTTTATTTCAAAACGGATATTATGTTACGCTTGTTGGACGAAAATTGAAAAACAGTTCGGATTTATCCCGACCGTACAAAATCGTAAGATTCCGTCTTCTTTTCAACAAGAAAGTTTTCTTTTATGCAGAATATAATCTAAGGTTATTCTTTTTTTTGTTATTTTCTACTGGGAATATCTTTTTGTCGAATGACACCGATACCTTGCCGGCAAATTTTCTGGCATCAAAACTCCGCGGGAGAAAATTGGTTTTCGATGCCCACGAGATGTTTCCGGAAGTTCCCGAAGTTGTTTCCAGACCCGTAATCAAGAAAATATGGACAACAATAGAAGATTTGATTTTCCCGAAACTGGAATACTGTTACACTGTTTGCCGATCCATTGCCGATATTTACAATCAAAAATACGGTATTTCAATGCAAGTGATCCGCAATGTTCCCGAAAGTTTTGCTATTCCGATAAAAAAGGATTTATTTCCGACCTGCAAAAAAGTTATTTTTTATCAAGGAGCCATTAATATCGGACGAGGAATTGAACAAATTATCGATGCAATGTCGTTTATCGACGATGCCGTTTTTTATATCGCCGGTGCGGGGGATATTTTGGATTCGGTCAAATTATCGGTGCGTGAAAAATATTTACAAGACAAAGTATTTTTTCTCGGACGAATTCCTTTGGGAAAATTACGGGAATATACAGTTTGTTCCGATCTCGGAGTTTGCCTGCTGGAAAACAAGGGCAAAAATTATTATTATTCGCTGCCCAATCGAATTTTCGATTTTATCCATGCCGAAGTTCCGATACTGGCCACCGATTTTCCCGAAATCAGGGCTATTGTCGATTCATACAAAGTCGGAGTATTGATCGATCATTATGAACCGGAATTTTTGGCAAAAACAATTACCGAAATCTTTGCCACCCGGGAAAATAACCCGGAAAGAAAAACGTTATTTCAAAAAGCCAAACACGATTTGTGCTGGGAAAAAGAATCTCTTGTTTTAATTGATATTTTCAAAAAAGCAACAAACTAATTCATGCTTTCCATCCTCATTCCCATATATAATTATAATTGCGTGGAATTGGTACGGGAACTTCATTCACAGGCATCAAAAGCGGAAATCGACTTTGAGATTCTGTGTATCGATGATGCTTCCTCTTTATATAAGGAAGAAAATCGAATCATTAAATCTTTCAGTCATTGTCGATATATAGAATCGGAAACAAACCTCGGCCGTTCAAAAATCAGAAATTTGCTGGCCGAAGAAGCAAAATTCAATAATCTGCTTTTTTTGGATTGTGATGTTGAAATTTTACATCCCGATTATATCAGAACATATCTGAAATACTTGGAACAATATGACATTGTCTCCGGAAGGAGAGTTTATTCCGAAACTCCTCCCCTTCAAAAGGAATACTATTTTCACTGGTTTTACGGAGTGAAGAGAGAAACAAAATCCAAAAATTTTATGTCGAATAATTTTTTCATCAAGAAGTCGCTTTGGCAATTTTCAAAATTCAACGAAGACATTACTCTTTACGGACATGAAGATACTTTGTTTCAAGTTGAACTTGAGGAAAAAAACATTCATATTCATTTTATTGCCAATCCGGTCGTTCACGCAGGGTTGGATTCAACCGAGGCATTTATCGTAAAAACAAGGGAAAGTGTAAAAAATTTGATGTTTTTATTCGACAAGAAAATAATCACAGATAGAAATATCGATCGTTTTTCACTTTTAAAAGCATACCTGAGAATCCGTACTTTTAAAGTCGATAAATTGCTGAAATGTCTCTTCCCGATTGTTAAATCGGCTTTTGAGAAAAATTTTTCGAGCCGACATCCAAGCCTTTTCCTGTTCGATATTTATAAGTTAATGTACTTGTCTTATATTTCAGAAAAGCGTGAACTTTCGCAATCTTATTTTCCGGTATTTTAAAATTTTGCTTCTTCGTTGAGAATTACTTCTGTTATTTGCTTTGATAATTCGGGAATTTTATTGTGAATTACGTCCCAAACAATCGTATAATTAATACCCATGTAATCATGAATCAGCCTGTCGCGCATACCTGCCATATTTTTCCAATGAATGGTATTCCATTTAAGTTTAAAATCTGCCGGAATTTTTTTAGAAGCTTCCCCTATTATTTCTAAGCTGCGAACCATAGCTCTTTTCAGAGTTTCATCTTCCAATAAGTTTTCTTTGGTTGTATTTGTGGAAATAACAGAAAGAATGAATTCACACTCGTCCAATATATGTTTCAAGTATGCAATAGGCTCTTTAGACATAGATTACTTCTTCTAAAATTTGCGGGCCGATATAGGGACTCAATCCGTTAAGTGTTACAATTTCTATTTTTTTCTTGAAAAGATTTTCCAAATAGTCATACAATGCCATATAGTTATCATAATTTTCTTTTTCAGGAAAAAAATCCACTAAAATATCTATGTCGCTACGGCGTGTTTGTTCATTGCGCACATAAGAACCGAATAGCCCTATCCGATTCACACCAAAATTCATTAAGTCTGTTTTATGATTTTGAATTGTTTCAAGAATTTTATTTTTGGATATCATCGTATTTTCAAGCCAGGAGTTTCCTCTCCTATAAATTTCGGGCTTAAAGATAAAAGAATAGTTGCATATTTCAAAAATTTTCGTTTAAAAGATGGGATTTCGAGTTCTTCCCGGAAACAAAATCGAACAGAAGGCAGGATGTGTCAAAAGTCTTATTTTTATCCGTTGCCGGCAATCACTTCGTAAAAATCTTCTTTTGTGAAATAGCGGCGTGCCAGCTCCCGGATATCTTCGCTTGTTATATTTTTAATCCTGTCAATCCGTTTTTCATAGAAATCCCTTTCTAACCCAAATTCCGACAAGCTAAGATAAATATCGGCTACGGCAAAAGGATTGTCGAATTTTCTCGCCAGTTCGCCCAACATGTAATTACGCACGATTTGCAATTCATTTTCGGGTACAAGAGTTTCGGCGAGCTTATCCATTTCCATAAATATTTCTTTAATCACCGATTCGACCTGTTCATGTCCCGTTTGTGTCAAAATATTCAAATATCCGGCATGTAAATGAGAAGTGACAGAGGAATAAATTCCGTAAGTGTACCCTTTATCTTCGCGAATGTTCGACATCAAACGGCTGCCGAAATATCCGCCGAAAATCGTGTTCAGCACAGACAATGCATGAAAATCGGGATGATCCCGTGTTATGATCTGTTTTCCCACACAAACGGCTGATTGAACCGCACCGGGTTTTACGATCAATTTTCTTTTTTCTTTTGCCGGTTGAATGATGGACGATTGTTTCGTTTTTGGAGATTGTTTTCCCCATGCTGTTTTTCCGAAACAGTGTTCGATTTGCGTCAACATTTTTCCGGTGATTTTCCCGAATGCCGCTATCTCTATGTTACCGGAATGGTAATGATTCGTATAATATCCGACCGTGTCGGAAACGGAAAGCGTATCAAAATCTTCTTTTCCGACTGATCTCCCGTACGGATGATTTTTGCCGAAAAGCACCCTTATAAATTCTTTTGCAGCCAAATACTGCACTTTATCCATATCCACCGAGAATCGGCTTTTTCGATTTTGACGCAATATGTCAAATTCTTTTTCGGGAAAAGACGGTTCTTTAACCATCGCTTCCAACACAACCAAGGTTTCGTCAAAAAATTTATTCAACGAATACAAAGTCAGATAAGAACATTGCTGTGTCGTGTAAGTCTGAAACCAAGCTCCGTAATAATCTAATTTTTCGGCTATTTGAGCGGAATTCAGATTGGCGGCGCCTTCTTTCAGCATCAATCCAGTAAAATCTGTTTCCAACGAACGGGCGGCATCCCATTTTCCCGATCGAACAATGACATCTACCCGCACAACATCTTCGTTTCCGATGTTCAAGTAATGCAATTGAACGCCGTTCGGCATCAACAAATGTTCCGGTTCGGGAATAACGATTTGTTCCATCGGTAAAATCGGAGGTTGAAGTGTTCTGTCCATATCTATGATTTACAATCGGAGAATTTATGATTATGATGTTTTATATCCGGACGGTATTTCATCAAAGAAGTTTTGTGATCAATGTGTCGGATGAAAATTGCATTTGTTCGAAATCTATATTTTCGAATAACAATAATTGAACGTTTTTCCCGGACGACATTGTTTCTTCCATGTTCAAGGATGCAAAAAAATCCGGTATTTTTTCGCCCCGCCGGGATGTGATCTGCTTTTCCAATAACAACGGATCCGCTTTATCCGATAAAACCGCAATGATCCCGTTATAAAATTCGGTAGCCGCATATTCTTTCTCCAAAGGAAAAATACAAATGTTCTGATCATTCCTGTTCATTTCGACCACATGATGAAAATAAAGTTTTTCCGAAAAATAAATATATTGAGCCGCAAACCTTCGTATCATTATTTTGATGAATTATTACGAATCCGAAACAATTGTATCCGGTCGATCATGATATTTTTCGAACGGGAAGTGGGCGTAACCGAAACATACCCCGAAACAGATTGAGGAACCAACGAATCTGCCGCCGCTTGCAACGTGATCCGCCCGTTTCTTGTTATATTCGTTCTTGTCGCAAAGACCGAATCTCCGGCATAATTCAGCTTCAATTCCATTTGAGACACATTCGTCGAGTCTTTTTCCGCCAGCCCCGAAACAACCAATCTTAACTCATAACGATCTTTCGCATGGTAACTTGTATCGGTTTTTATCTCATAATCAAGAACATATCCGGAAAGAAATATCCAAGTCGCAAAACGGGGTTTGTCTCTCCATATATTTACCGTATCGCCTTTTTGCTTCGGCAATCGGGATGCCGAAGCCATTTTTTCGAATGTTATTTTTTCATTTTTCAAACGATCCGTCACCTTATTACAAATTTTACTGTATATGTCGTAGTGCTGTCCGTACCAATACAACGATGTATCAAACCGTTTCCGCGTTACGCCGTGCTTTTCCAAAACAGACCGGTATAATGCTTCTTTTTTTTCGGGAGGATTGAATAATGACTGATTATTCTGCACCAATGCTTCCGAAATATAAACATCGACCAATAAATCTTCCATGTCTCCCTTGCCGATCACCCGGTAAGGGTTGCGGGTGCAAGAAAAAATCATCGAAAACAACAAGAAAACGCTCAATATTTGAAAAAGCTTACGCATTCTTTTTTTCAAGTTTTTTATCCACCAGATGATCACGTTCAAACAACAGCAGAAGAATTACGCCGACAGTTATTGCAGAATCGGCCAAATTGAAAATCGGACTGAAAAACACAAAATTTCCTCCGCCCCAAAATGGAATTCCGTCAGGCACATGATCAATTTTTATCAACGGGAAATAAAACATATCCACCACCTTTCCGTGAAGAAAAGAAGCGTAACCTCCGTCGGCAGGAAATAATCCGGCCACTGCATCCGGTGTGCTTTCACTGAATATCATCCCGTAAAAAACACTGTCGAATATATTTCCCGTTGCTCCCGCCAAAATGAGGGATATACAAACGATAAAACCGGTGTTGGTTTTTTCTTGAATAATTTTGAACAGATAATATCCGATTGCAATTACGGCGATGATCCGGAAAAGCGACAAAAACAATTTTCCGAGCACTTCGATTCCGAAAGCCATTCCGTTGTTCTCGACAAAACGAATGATAAACCATGAGGTTATTTGAATGTCTTCATATAACGTCATGTGGGTTTTTACCCAAATTTTCAGAATTTGATCCGCCGACAATACCAAAAAAATAACCAGAAAAGCAACTTTTCCGTTCGATAACTTCGCCATTTACACCAAAATGTTAAAGCCGCCTGCGGTGCGTTTTCTTTAATCAAACACGGCAGCGGCTGTAATTATTTATTTTCAAAATTTGATTTCACCGGTGAAATCTTATCTCAAAATTTTATTTTTGACTGTTTTTTGCATCGATGCTTAATGTGGCATGCGGCACGGCACGTAAACGTTCTTTCGGAATTAATTTTCCCGTTTCGCGGCAAATTCCGTATGTTTTATTCTCGATGCGGACCAATGCCGCTTGAAGGTGTTGAATAAATTTCATCTGACGCTGAGCCAAACGACCGGCTTCTTCTTTCGACAAGGTGGCTGCACCTTCTTCCAATACTTTGAAGGTGGGAGAAGTGTCGGAAACATCGTTTCCGTCAGAGTTCATGATCGTAGCCTTAAGCAATTCGTAATCTTTTTTTGCCCTTTCCAACTTGTCTAAAATAATTTCACGGAATTCCTCCAATTCGGTATCCGAATATCTTGTTTTTTCGGCCATGACATTATTAATATTAAGGTGAGACTGTTTTTTTAACTTGCCGCTGACGTTTTTAATCCCTCAAAAGTTCGATACAATTGATAAACCGGCCTGCGAAGGTAATTAAAATACGTCTAAATACAAGGGGTTTTATCAAGTTTTATGTCGTAATCCATGGTTTTACATTTTTTATCGGCACTGTTCTGCCACAACCGATCAATATTTCTCACGGATGACACAGATAACACAGATTTTGAGAATTCGTGAAATCAGTGAAATCCGTGCGAGGAATTAAAATGTCTGTTTTTTGGCGAAAACAACGGATTTTTGAATCGTACCTCAAATTTATGCCCCATACCAGAGATATCCGGTGAAATTTATCCGAAAAGAGGTTTTATCAAGTTTTATGTCGTAATCCATGGTTTTACATTTTTTATCGGCACTGCCCCGCCACAACCGATCAATATTTCTCACGGATGACACAGATAGCACAGATTTTGAGAATCAGTGAAATCAGTGAAATCCGTGCGAGCCCCGACGAACCGGCAAAAGTAATGTTTTTCATTCGCCGGGTTTGAATCATATCGCAAATTTATGCCCCATACCGGAGATGTCGGGTGAAATTTATCTGAAAAGGGGTTTTATCAAGTTTTATGTCGTAATCCATGGTTTTACATTTTTTATCGGCACCGCCCCGCCACAACCGATCAATATTTCTCACGGATGACACAGATAACACAGATTTTGAAAATCAGTGAAA
>WRGA01000046.1 GCA_009787405.1 Candidatus Azobacteroides sp. | reverse complement strand
GCGGTGAACCCGACGGACTGGGGGGAATGGATAAGAAAAACATTATCATCGACCATTGTTCCGTCAGTTGGAGCGTCGACGAATGTCTTTCGGTCTACGGCATGGAGAATCTGACGGTGCAATGGTGTATCGCATCCGAAGCCTTGCGTGTTTCCACCCACGGGAAGGGAACGCACGGATACGGAGGAAATTGGGGCGGCAACAAGGCTTCTTATCATCATAATCTGATTGCACATTGCGAAAGCCGGGTGCCTCGTCTCGGCCCGCGCCCTTCTACCCAAATGAATGAATACGTGGACATTCGGAACAACGTGTTTTATAATTGGGCGGGCGAAGGCTGTTACGGAGGCGAAGGCATGAAGGTGAATATGGTGAACAACTATTACAAACCGGGCCCGGCAACCGATGCTGCATCGGTGGCCGTAAAATACAGGATTGCAAAAATAGGGATACGTACCGCAAGTTATGTCGCGACTTATCCGGATTTTGCTCCGATGTTGCACGTTTGGGGTAAATATTTCATTGACGGAAATAAGATGGACGGAAATCCCGGAGTAACCGCCGATAACTGGACGAACGGAGTGTATGCTCAACAATCCAACGGTTCCGGGGTGGATAACCTTTGGACGCAAACCACGAAGGATACGATTCGTCTGGCTCAACCGTTGGAGACGGGAATGGTGACGACTCATACGGCGGATGCGGCGTACGAAAAGGTGTTGGATTATGTGGGATGCTCCTTGAATCGTGATGATGTGGATACCCGCATCATTTCCGATGTCCGGAACCGGCAGGCGACCTTTACGGCTTCCGGGAATAAGGCGGGATACATTAATACGCCTTTCGATACCAAACCTGCGGACGCTTCCGATGATTGGAGTCCCTGGTTGCCGACCGTTCAGGTGATTGTTTCCGTCGATTCTGACAGAGACGGTATTCCTGATTTTTGGGAGGATGCAAACGGACTCGATAAAAATAATGCCGCCGACGGCAAAACCTTGAATGCGGAGGGGTATACTAATCTGGAAGTTTACCTCAACAGCCTTGTGGAAGGAATCGTACAACAACAAAATGAAGGAGCGGCCGGCATAAAAAGAAACGAAACGAACGCTTCAAAAGTGGATGTTTCATTGAACCGGAATACAAGTATGCTTATGGTATCGTCCGATGATCGGATGAATCGTTTGGAAATTTATTCCGTTTCGGGAAATCTTGTGAAAAACAAGAGTGTGCAAGGATACGAATGTTCGCTCGATTTATCCGGTTTATCTTCCGGAATATATCTTCTGAAAGTCTTTTGTGACGGAAACGAAATTGTCGTGAAAAAATTTGTCAAAGGGATTTGATTCGGATTTTAATGATAAAAAGATTTTAACAATATAGATAAACATGAGATTTTTAAGTAACCGGCGGGATTTAATATCTGCTATTTTAAACGTGAAGATGCAAAGACACAAAGTCACAAAGAATTTAAACTTCGCGCCTTTTCGCCTTTGTGACTTAGTGTTTAAAATATAAACCGGTTTTTACGACATATTTATTTTATTATTAATCATTTAAAAATTACATTTATGAAAAGAAATTTTATGCTTATGGCAAGTTTAATTCTTGCAGGTACAATGAGTTTATCGGCAGCCGATATTAATCTTGCGGCGGGTGCTGACATTCGGGCGGCAGTTGAGACAGCCGGTGAAGGCGATGTCATCATTCTTGCGGATGGAACATATGAAGATGCTACAGGTGGAGAAAATGCAATTAATTTGACCAAAAGTATTACGATTAAGGCAGCCGATCCCGGGAAAGCATCTTTGGTGAAGTATTCATTTATGGTTCCTGCGAACGGAAATATTGCTGATCTTGAATTTGACGGAATAAATGCAAGCCATGACCTTACGATGGACTCCCGGTATTTTCTTCAAGTGAATACGGCTACATCAGCAGTGACGAATCTGACCATTAAAAATTGTGTAATCAGCGATTTTTCCCGAGGTGTTGTACGGGCCACGCAAGATAATGCGACGAAAATAACAAACTTATTGATTGAGAATTGTATATTCGAAGGAAACAGTACCGGCAATGCGGGATATGCAAATATTAACACTCAAAAATGTACATCAGAATCGATTATAATCAGAAATTGTACTTTCTACCATTCTCCGGCGGCTCTATTTCGTTATGAGGCGACAAATAATTTGAATTTGCTGATAGAAAATTGTACAGTTCTCAATTTAGGGTCCGGCAGCGGAAGAAAAATGATAGAAATCGGATCCGGTACACACTCAGACAGTCCGTTGTCGGTTAAAGATTGTATTTTTTCGGGATCTTTCGATACGACTGTTCCCGACGGAACGTCTCATTCGATTGATTTATATAATTTGGGAACGGTTGAAAATTGCATCTTGGAAGGATATTCCACTGTGTTAACCAATCGTTCGGGAAATCCGGAATCGGTGGGTTCCGTGACTTCTTTTGATTTTGAATCGTTTACGATTGCTACAGATCCTGCTACGATTTCCGGCATCGGAGATCCTCGCTGGATTTTGAACGGACAAGTGAATGGTATTTCAGTTCCTGATGCGGAAAAAGTGGTTAAATCCGTCGAATATTACGATATATTGGGCAAACAAATTACCGGGGAGGTAAAAGGTCTTGTCATAGAGAAAGTGGTTTATGAAGACGGCTCGATTGCAACCGCAAAAGTGTTGAAGTAGTGTCGGGGCTGTTGTGATAATTTATTCTCGCACAGATTTCACGGATTACACAGATTGATTGAATCGATGTCGGTTAAAAAAATCTGTGCAATCCGTGAAATCTGTGCGAAATTTCCGTCGCGTCGGATACAGTCAATCCTTACGTACGTATGGTACTACGATAACTGCCGGTACTGCTCTTAATTTAGGTTACACCGGCTCAAATGTTACTATGGATGGTGGTGGTACTTATACGTATTCGTATTCTACAAATGATGGAACAACTTGGACAAAGATAAACCCAAACCCGGTAATATCAAGTACGACAATACCGTTTACTCCGCCGGCAGCCGGTAATTATTGTTTCAAAGTAGAAGTAATCGGAGCAAACGCCGTCCGTTTCCCGGTGCAGCTGATTTGACTCATTCTTTAAAATTAACAAAAAATATCTGCTCACTGAATACGGACTTTATAAAAAGCGATGATTCAAAATCTTTCCTTCCGCATCTTCTTCTCTTGATTTTATATTCCTTCCTGTTTCTGTAAATGCAATTACCATGTGTTTACGCAACCTCTCTGGGAATCGCATAAAACCCGGAAAGAGTTTTCTTTCACGCAAATAAGCAACGCTTATGTATTTTAACATTTATTATTATTATTATTATTTTGTTTAAGATCAAATACTCTATCTTCGCTACCGAATATTGCTACTCCGTTTTTTAAGAAAATTTGAAATAAAAACCCAAAGACATCGCAAAGGGTACAAATCACTTTCTCTATGTACCCGGTGTTTGTTTTCTTTTGTGGGTCTTTGATCCTTCACGTTTAAACGATATTTTTTAATTAATATATTAATCAAACAACTAAAGACAACTAAAATTATGAAAAAATTAGTACTGTTTTCATTTATGGTAGCTTGCGCTTCTTTCAGCGCAATAAATGCGGTAAAATTTACAGTGAGGAGTTATAGTGGACAAAGTACTTGCTCTATTGCGGGAGACTTCAACGGGTGGGCTGCTGCTCCAATGACTAATAACGGTGATGGTACTTTTTCAATAAATTTGAATGTTAACATATCAAATCTTGGGACCGGGTATAAATATTATGATCCTTCGACTTCGACCTGGGAATGGGGTGTTGGTGACAATAGGAAGGTCTACTCTCCTCTTGATAAATGGGGAGTATCTTCTTTTTCTCTTTCCTATGGAGTGGACGGATCACCCGGGTGGACAAATATCGGATTTTCTTATACTTCAAATGGGACTTTATGCATTATAGAACCTTTTAAACTTCCGGATATTAACAGCATATCTTGTTATGTATCACAGAATACCGGTTTCAGGATGGTAAAAGTGCTACGAAGCGTATGAATACTATCTCTTGGATTGGTACCCCGGGAAGAACAGGTGATTACGTAAGGGTATCGATTTATTCTGATTCCGGAGATGAGAATTGGTATCTTCATTTCGAACTGTTGACAGTAACATTAAGTACCCCTGTGCCTTCATCAATATTACTTGGTGAATCTGTTAGATTAAGTGCCTCTTCAAACTTATCAAGTGTTACCAAGCCTGTTTATACTTATCAGATACAACAAACACAGCCGACGAACGGACCGGTTCAATCGGGTGTAGCATCTCCGTATACGCCGAATGCAGCCGGAACTTACACTATCAAAGCAGAAGTAACTGCAGGTGCAGGTATTGCACCCGGAACCATTTTGACTTCTTCAAGTCCTGCTTCATTGATTGTGACGCCGGCAGAAGTCTCGCTACCGGGTGTGACTAACAGTTCCTCCGACCTGTATTTTCAAACAAACGGAACATCTCGTATGACCATCCTCAATTCCAACGGGAATGTGGGCATCGGGACAACTACTCCCGCCAGTAAATTGGAAGTCAACGGAGACGTGCAGGTAGGATCAGATAAACCGGAAGTTGAAGGATACGGGGACAAATTGCTTTTCTTGGGGAAAAACTATAATACAGATCCGCTTTGGATTGCCCGGTACAATGTAAATGCTGACAATTCGGAATTAAGAATCAACATAGGAGATGATTGTGGAGTAGATAGATTTGTAATTGGTACTACATTTTATCAGGATGATTCATGGAGAGAAAGTTTCAGTATCCAGGCCAACGGTAATGTGGGAATCGGGACGTCTGCACCCACCAATAAACTGGAAGTAAACGGCACCATCCGGGCCAAAGAAGTCAAAATAGAGTTGAACAATTGGGCCGACCATGTTTTTGAACCGGCATACCGCTTACCGAGCCTGAAAGAGGTGGAAAATCATATTCAGGAACACGGACATTTACCCGGAATCCCGACGCAAGCGGAGGTGGAAGCAGACGGGATCGATTTGGGCAGCATGAACGTAAAATTATTGCAAAAGATCGAGGAGTTGACGTTGTATATGATCGAACAGAACCGGAAAATAGAAAATCTGGAAACGGAATTGAAACAACTGAAAAAATAAAATGCCATGAAACCCATCATCATTCGGGGGTTGATCCTTTTGGTCGTGACAACCTCCGGCGGGGCTTTGTATGCCCAAAATACGATTCAATACGGCTATGATGCCTCGGGAAACCGGACTTCGAGAACCATTCTGTTGCCATCTGCACCGAAATCACAGGTGCCGGAACAACAAAACATGCCGGCATATACCGATTTGTTTGCCGGTTTGAACATCAGCATTTATCCCAACCCGACCAAAGGACAACTGACGGTTCAAATCGACGGATTACAACCGGAACAAACGGTCGATATTTTGGTATACAGCTTATCGGGAAGCCTGTTGCTGAAAAAAACGAAAGTCGGGGCAGTGACGGACATCGATATCGGCAGCCGTCCGGCGGGAACTTACGTGATGAAGATTGTGTCGGGAGAGAACACGACGGAATGGAAAATCATTAAAGAATAAAAACCATGAAAAATATATTTTGCTATTTGACCCTGTCGGCATTACTTGCCGGCATGTTTCCTTTTTCCGGAAAATCGCAGACGGCGGAAAGCTGGCTCATCAACACCCCTCAAAGCGGAACAAAAACATATATCGCCAGGGAGGGGATCACATTGGCTCCCGGATTTACCTATACCGCCGGTTCCGGAAATTATTTTTCGGCAAAAATCGATCAAACGTTGTTATTTCCTCCTGCCGGCAATACGTATGCCAAACCGGACGGGACGATAACCCTCAATCCGTCCGAAGGAGGGGTGGTCGGCGTTATTCCGGGACAATTCGGCGTTTCTCCGACCGGGGCAGCCACTTACAGCGTGCCGATTGAAGTACCTCCGGGAATACAGGGCATGCAGCCGAATATTTCCCTGGTTTATAACAGTCAGGCAGGCAGCGGAATTGCAGGCATGTGCTGGAATATTGGCGGTTTATCCATGATATCCCGGGTACCGAAAGATTATTATTACGATAGGGAAAGAAGCGGAATAATATGGGATAAAACCTCCCCCCTGGCTTTGGACGGACAGCGGTTGATCAAAGTGCAGGAATGGGGAACAGGGGGAACAGACAGTATTGTATACCGTACGGAATCGGGATTGGATAAAATTGTAGGGTATAATATTCAGAGCTGGGGACCCCGGTATTTTAAAGTTTATACCAAAAACGGCAATATTTTCATGTATGGAAGTTCTGACTCCGATGCGTCTTATTGTTTACTCGAAAAAACACAGTCTAATTATTATTATAATTTAGGATGGTTTTTATATCGGGTAACGGATACAAATAATAATTTTATTGAATTCACGTATACAAATACGAAATATAGTGCATCATTATATAGTTATTACTACAACAATCGAATTACTGAAATAAAATACGGCAACAGTAATACTAAAGTGGCAAGCATTCTGTTTCAGTACAAAAACAAGTCATCTTCCTTTACTCAATACATCGGAGGCAAAAGTACAAGAAATGATATGATATTGGATAAGATCGAGATCAGAGACATGAACGACGAGGCACAATTAACCTATCAATTGGCATACAATACAGTAGACAATAATGATTTCCTGAGCGACATCAAAAAATCAAATGCTTCGGGCGAATCTCTTCTTCCGCTGAAATTTGAATGGAGTCCGCAAAGTTATGCATTTTCCGATACAATCAGTATAAAGTTTGATGAAAATCCTTCTTATATAACTTATTGTAAAAATCAGGGATATAAATTCACGAATTTCGAAAAAATATCGGGAGATATGGATGGAGACGGCATTCAAGATGTCATAGCCAAAGCTGCATACGAAAAAAACGGCGACAAAAAATATTATTGGATTTTTTACAAAAAACAAGCCAACAGTAATTGGTACCGGTATGTTTATGAGAAAGAATATAATGCGGACAGAGAAATTTCTTTTCTCCTTTTGGATCGGGATCATGACGGAAGGGATGAATTATATATCGGACGTTATAATGCATCGTCCTGTACCATTATTCTCGGAAAAACAATGTGTCGTTATGCATATCATATAGATTGTTATAAATACGGCTCTTCCATGGTTCAGACGGAATCTGTTTACAAGTCAGGGGATCCGGAACTGATGATCAATACGGAACCCATGAAAAAATCGTACCTTATTCCCGGTGACTTCATCGGAGACGGAAGCACTCAATTTTTGCTTGTGGCTCAAGACAATAAAATAAAACGCCTCTTTACCGACGGCAATCCTTCGGGTATCAGCTTGGATATCGGCGGCATTGCCAATTCCGGAATATATCTTTCCGATATGAACGGAAACGGAAAAGCAGAAATAATGTATGTAAGCGATAAAGCCCAATTTTACGAATATAATGCCGTTTCGGAAAAATTTGAGATTATTTATACGGATAATAATTTTTCGTATAAAAGTGATGTTTATCCCGGCGACTTTAACGGAGACGGATGTACGGATTTTATGGTCAATGTGTGGGGGACGAATAAACTTACGATTTGGCTGTCTAACGGTAATTCTTTGTTTGAATCCGGTTTAGCGGATAATCTTCCCGCGGAGCCATCTTCCAATGGTGTAACTACGTCTGTAGGCGGGGCCACCGTAATCACAAAGTACAGCCCCCGCAAACAGGTATTAGACATTAATCAGGATGGTAAATCCGATTTTGTGACAGCCTATTTTCATAACAAAGATGTAAATACCGTAATGCTCAAAATTTATATCAACACCGGGAACGGTTTTGTCGAAAAGAGTTCTTGGTTGTTGAATAATTGGAGGTGGGGAGATGCACTCAATTTGTTGAAAGGCGCCGGAAAATATGATTCTTCTACAGGGAAAGAAATTCTCCTGGCTAACGAACCCGCTCTCAATTACCTGAAATACGTAACATTGTGCAAAAACATCCGGTTCAATAAAGTAATCGGCATAACCGATGCCCTCAATACAAAACTCGCGATTTCTTATCAAAACTTCGATATGATGTGCAAGGTCGATAAGAATATATACAGCAGTGAAAATACTACGGGGCCTGAAATTACCGGGAACTTGTCTCCCGATTTTGAAGTTGTAAAAAATATATCGGGAAATTCAGTTAATATAGATTATACGTTTTTCAATCCTTACGTTGAATGGAAAGGGAAAGGGCTTCAAGGTTTTATGAAAATGGAAATCAAGAATAATGTGGCTTCTGTAATGACGACTAATGAAGCAAAAGTAGATATGACACGAGCTATTCTGTATCCTTACAAGAGCACGGTAAAAACAACAGCGGGAGCATTAATCGGCGAAACCGTTCAGACGTATACCATTCAGATAATCAGCAATACCGGAGCAAAATGCTATTTTTTAAAGCAGGATTCGTTGATTTCGAAAGACGCTCTCAAAGGAATCACCGTTAAAACTTCGTACACAGGTTATGACACGGACCGGAATCCGCAAACCATCCTGACGGATTACGGCGGCGGCATCACAAGCACGGAAGCTTTGACCTATGTCAAAAAAGGCTCCCTGTTCCTGAATAAGATTTCTTCCCGGCAAATTACCCGGAAAGTGTCGGGACAATCGAATGTCGTCAGAAAAGACTATTTTTTCTACAATAATAAGGGGAATCTGACGCAGAACACCCAAGATTCGACCAATGCCAACAAAGTTCAAACTTTTTACGGGAATTACGACGTGTATGGCAATCCGGGGAAAATAACGACCACCGCCAACAATATTTCCCGCTCTCAAACATTGACCTATACTCCTTCGGGGAGATTTGTCAAAACGAGAAAAAATGATCAACTCAACGAAACGACAACATATAATTACAATGAATCGAAAGGATTGCTGATCGGTACGGTCGACCGTTTGGGAACTGTAAGTTATGAATATGACGGATTCGGAAGGCTTATATTGACAACTTATCCCGACGGAATTAAAACGGCGGATGTGCTTCAATGGGCGGGAACAACTTCCGGAAAACCATCGAATGCCAAATACTACAGGTATACGGAAACGTCCAGTGAATCGCCTGTTTGGGTGTGGTACGATAATCAGGGGCGTGAAATACGGAATGATTCGTACGGATTGAACGCGAAAAAGATCATGGTCGATACGGAATACGACGCGAAAGGACAAGTCTATCACGTGTCGGAACCTTATTTTGAAAACACGGCCAAAACATGGGCGGCGACCTATATTTATGACGATTACGGTCGGATTAAAAGCCTGACTACTTCCGGGGGGACAACCGCTTATACCTATTCGGGATTGACGACAACCGTCGCTTCTCCTTCGGAAACACGGAAAACGACGGTCAATTCCGCCGGTTGGGTGGTCGAAGAAGAAACCGGCGGAAAAAAGGTCAATTTCACGCACTATGCTTCCGGATCGGTGAAAACCGCTGTGCCGCAGGATGGCCCGGCCGTTGCCGTGGAATACGATTTGCAGGGCAACCGGACGAAAATAACCGATCCGGATGCCGGTATTATTGAAACGGTGTATGACGGATTCGGACAACTTAAGTCGGAAAAACAACAGGTGCACAAAGCGGGAACTTGGATTACGACTGCGTATGAGTATCTTCCTTCCGGATTGTTGAAGCAAAAAACACGCGGAACGGAGATCACCAATTACAGTTACGACGGGAACAACCGGTTGATTCAAACCTCCATTGCGGGAAAACACACTCAAAACTTCGGATATGATTGGTTAGACCGGATCGTTCAGGTTACGGACGTGGTCGAAAACAATAAAACGTTTGTAACGGGAACGGAATATGACCCGTTGGGACGGGTAAAAAAAGAAACTTATCCGACAGGCTATTATACATGGAACGAATACGATAAGTATGGCTATCTAAACTCAGTGAAAGACCGTTCTGGGCGATTAATTTGGCAAGCCTTGAATGAAAATGCCCGCGGGCAGATCATCTCAGAAAAAAAAGGGATTAAACAAACCGAACGACTGTACGACAACAAAGGCTACCCAAGTGCTTTAGAGGCAATCGGAATTACCAATATGTATCAGGGATTTAACGATAAAGGGAATGTAATGCATCGTGGCGACGATTATATGAACAGTCAGGCAGAAACTTTCCTGTACGATACTCAAAACAGGCTTACCAATTGGAATGTATATGATTGTAACGGAAATTTGGCCAAACAATCCGGTATCGTGTATAATTCTACTACCGGCAATATTTCCCAAAAAAGCGACTTGGGGAACTTTACGCTTAATTACGGAGCAAACAGTAAACCGCATGCGCTGACTTCCATTTCGGGGGTTCCTGCGCAATTCCCCGTCGATGCTTTGACCGTAACCTATACCGACTTCAAGAAAGTGAAAACGCTTGAGCAAGGCAATAAAACCTACACGCTTACGTATGGTGTGGATGAGCAGCGGCGCAAATCGGAGTATAAGGTAAACAATGTAACGCAAGAAACCCGCTACTATTCGGGCAATTATGAAGAAGTGACTGCCGGCGGTATGACCCAAAAAATACACTACCTCACTGGTGGCGCCATACTGATAATAACAGGCGACATGGAAACCTTGTATTACGGCTATTACGATCATTTGGGGTCTTTGATCGCACTGGTAAACGAACAGGGGCAAGTGGTGGAGCGTTACGCTTACGACCCGTGGGGCACCCGCCGCAACCCGATGAATTGGACGCAACCAGACACCCGCACCTCTTGGATCGTAAATCGCGGATTTACCGGGCACGAAC